>CAYOYB010000001.1:0-194948 GCA_964408085.1 uncultured Muribaculaceae bacterium
ATTACATTTTTTTAATTCATTTTCAGTATTTTGATATAAATATGGTTTATAAGTACTATCTATAAGCAAGAAGAAATCTAGCATATCATCTAAAAAATTAATCATTTGTTTTTCAATTTTCTTTTCACTTACTCTCATTTTACAATTAGCACATTGATAATAGCAATGCTTTTCTCCTGTATGACTTTTATTAGAACAGCCACCCATGATAATACCACACTTAGGACATGCAACGGACACAATTTGAAAATTATATCTAAAAACAGCTATCTAACTCTTATAAATAAAGGAAAAAAACAAATTTTAATTTTTTTATTTAATAGTTTAAAAATAGCAAGTATTATCTAATTTTTTAAAGTAAATTGCTACACATCCATATTTTTCTACTTCTTCATTTGTATAGTATGGTGTATCATCTACAACAGCTTGTGGACTATCATATCTATCTTTAAAATCTTTTTCAAAAGTAGCAGAATACATTTCCAATAAAGTTTTATAATATTTTAAATCAGTTACTAATACCTTAATTATTTCTTTCTCTAATGGTCTTTTATAAAAAGTAATTGTATCACCAATTTGTATTTGTTTACGCTTTTCATCATTTAATCTGTATTCAATATCTTTAATATCATTTGCAATCATATCAAAAGGTTCTTCATTTAATCTCATATCATGATTTCTCATAAATAATCACTCCTTATGACAATTATACCATTAATTTGACATTTCTTCTAACAATGTATTTATAATTTTAGTTAGCTCAGTTATTGTAATAGTATCTGATAAATCTTCATTATATAAATTTAAATCATCATCATAGCAAAGTAAAACTAGACTTTGAGTATTATTACTAATGATAATCTTATGCGATTCATTTAATCCTAAATTAGAGTGATTAAAGACAATATTTTTTCCTGCAATATATTCAATGTTTAGTTTGGTAATATTTTTTATTCTTAATATCTTATTTTTTATACACAAAGGAAATTCTAAAATTTCTATGGAAACATTCATTTTATATACTCACCACCTTTGCAAAGAAAAAAGTCCATAATATCAAGTATTACGAACTTTTACTAAAGTTTAAGCACAAAGGTGTGCGTAAAATTCAATATGGGGCGAGTATAGGGATTCGAACCCTAGCATAACGGAACCACAATCCGCCGTGTTAACCCCTTCACCATACTCGCCATATCTCTTAAAAGATACGAATATATTCTACCAAAACGAAAGATATATTTCAAGTACTTTAAGATAAAAACATAAAATTTATTCCTTTCTACTTTACATTATATTGATATAGACACTTACCTATACACAAAATTTAGGTCATCATACAATAAAATTGGGAGGAATAATATGAAAAACTTCATTAATTACCAAAATCAAATGAACAATCAAAACAATTATGGTAATTTTATCGAAAATTATAACGCTATAGATAATATGAATAACCCAGGTGGTTATAATAATATGAATGTTGGTGCACAACAAAATTTATATGAGCCTTATCAAGGTTTCATCAGAGGAAATATGTTTCCTAATCTTTATGACGAATACAAAATAAGAAGACCATTCGAGGTAGAACCAATGAATGATCAAGCAGAATTATTAACATATATTGATTCTCTATGTTTTGCTGCTCATGATTTAAATTTATATCTTGATAATTTTCCAAATGATCAACAAATGATTCAAAAATTTAATGAATATAGAATGGAATCAAATCGTGCAATCGAACAATATGAAAATCAATATGGTCCATTATTTGTAAATAGTAATGCTAATTCAGTAACACCTTGGGCTTGGGATAATAGACCATGGCCATGGGAAAATTAGGGAGGTATATAAAATGTGGAAATATGAAAAAAAATTACAATATCCTGTAAATATCCAAAAGAAAAATTTAAAAATGGCTAAATATATTGTAACACAATATGGTGGTCCAGCAGGCGAATTAGCTGCTGCTTGGCAATATTTAGATCAAAGATATATAATGCCTGATGAAAAAGGTAAAGCACTTTTAACTGATATTGGAACTGAAGAGTTAGCCCATGTTGAAATAATTTCAGCTATGGTTTATCAATTAATGAAAGGTGCTACACCTCAAGAATTAGAAGAAGCTGGCCTTGGAAGTCATTATGCCCAATTTGGAATGGATTTATTCCCAGCTGATTCATTTGGAAATCCTTTTAATATGGCCTATATTAAAGTGGCTGGAGATTTCATTGCCGATATAGAGAGTGATATGGGTGCTGAACAACGAGCTAGAGCAACTTATGAACATCTAATGGATTTAACTGATGATCCTGATATTTTAGCTCCACTTGCATTTTTACGCCAAAGAGAAATTATCCATTATCAAAGATTTAAAGAATTACGTGATTACTATTTAGAAAAATATAAAAACAAAAAAAATTCTTAAGAAAATATCTTAAGAATTTTTAATATTCAATTTAATAATTAGTTTTGTTGTGCATTATTTCTTTGAGCTTTTCTTGCATCACGACAAGCTTTACATCTTTGAGGTTTATTTGTAAAACCTTTTTCTTGATAAAATTGTTGCTCACCAGCAGTAAAAACGAATTCAGCACCACAATCTTTGCATTTTAAAGTTTCATCCTTAAATTCCATGCATATACCTCCTTTTTTTGAATTTGATTTAAAAATTTATTTGGGCTTTCAAAAAAAGAAAGATACGAAATAAATTAAACCAAATATAATATATCACTAAATCGAAAAAAAATCAATTACTAAAGAAAAATTTAATATTCATCACATTAAAACATATTATTTAACGAGGTGAATTATGAAAAAAATATTAATTATATTTGGGGGAAATTCTACTGAACACTATATATCATGTAAGTCAGCAAAATCTATCTTAGAAAATATCGATAAAAAACTTTTTGATGTAACTAGTGTAGGAATTAATTTAGATAATGATTGGTATATTTATAATGATGATATTGAATATTTGGAATTAGGTGATTGGATTGACAAAAAAGTAACAAAAATAAATAATGTTATTGAATTTTTAAAAGAGTTTGATGTAGTATTTCCAATCATCCATGGTACAAATGGCGAAGATGGGCGCTTACAAGGGATGTTAGATTTATTTAATATAAAATATGTTGGTTGCAAAACAGCTAGTAGCGCTATTGGTATGGACAAAGGATTTTCTAAATATGTTTTTGAAAAACTAAATATCCCACAAGTAAAATATTTAATTCTAGATAATGATATTAAAATTAAAAACATTATCAAAACTTTAAATTTTCCCATGATTGTAAAGCCAGCTAATGGTGGTTCTTCTATTGGAATATCAAAAGTTAATAATAAAAAAGAATTAAATAAAGCTATTGAAGAAGCAAAAAAATATGATTCAAAAATCATTATTGAAGAATTTATCAAGGCTAGAGAATTAGAAATTGCTATTTTACAAGATAAAAATTTAATTATATCAGAACCAGGTGAAATATTACCAGGAAATGAGTGGTATGACTATGACGCTAAATATTATAACGATAACTCTAAAACTATCATTCCAAATGATATTCCAAATAAAATTGTAAATCTAATAAAGGAATATGCAAAAAAAGCCTTTATAGGCTTAGACGCCAAAGGCTTAGCAAGAATCGATTTCTTTTATAAACAAGAAACTAATGAAATATTTATAAATGAAATTAATACTTTACCAGGATTCACAACAATAAGTATGTTTCCAAAATTAATTGAAAATGAAAAAGTATCATACCAAAAATTAATTACAAAATTAATTGAAAATGCTTAAGTATTATTAATTTCATAATAATAATCTAACAACTCATCACTATAATTAGTAATCTTACCACTTGGTAAAATAAGCATTCTATCAATACCAATTTGATTAACAAAATTTTTATTATGACTAACTAAAATAATAGTACCTTCATAATTGGCAAAATTCTGGCCAATTATTTTTTGTGTTTCGGGATCTAAATGATTAGTAGGTTCATCAAGCAATAACAAATTAGCCTTTTTTAACATAACTTTCAAAAGTGACAATCTAGCTTTTTCTCCTGGTGACAAAACATTTACTGGCTTAAAAACATCTTCATCAAAAAACAAAAAACTTCCAAGCATCGTCCTAAGTTCTTTTTCACTATACAAAGGATCATCTACATTTTCTAAAACATTTTTATCTAAATCTAATGATTCCTGCTCTTGAGCATAGTAAGCAATATCAGTTTTACTACCATAACTAATAGTACCACTTTGGACATTTAAAATACCAATCAATAATTTTAGTAAAGTTGTTTTACCTACACCATTTTCACCAACTATTAAAAATCTCTCACGATTATTAACAACAAATGATAAATCATTTATTAGTAATCGATCATATCCAAAATTAATATTGTTAACTTTTAATGGAATTTTTGAACCTTCTCTTAAAGGTTTAATATTAATTTTAATTGATTTATATTCTTTATCTCTCGTAATATTATCTTGCATTTTTTTATTTAATAATTTTTCACGACTTTGGGCCATTCTTTTTCTTTTTCCAGAAGAATTACTATATTGTAAAACAATACTTCGTAATTTTGCTTGTTCCTTTTCTTGACGCACAATTAAACGTTCTTTACTCATCTTTAACATTTCAGACTTCTTTAGGTAATCATTATAATTACCATTAAAAACAGAAATACTTTTATTAGCTTTATCAATATACATTACTTTATCTATAATTTTATTTAAAAAATCTATATCATGAGAAATTACTAAAATTGTTCCTTTATAATTTCTTAAATAATTAGTAACATAATCCCTTGTATCAACATCTAAGTGATTAGTTGGTTCATCTAATAAAAAAATCGCTGATTTAGAATAAAGCAAATGCGCAAAAGCTATTTTAGATTTTTGACCACCTGATAAATCTGTCATTTTTAAATCTAATAATTCATAATCAATATGCATATTATCAATTATTTCAAACAAAATATTTTCAGCATTATAACAGTCATAATATTCTAATAAATCTTGTGTTTTGGAAATTTCTTTTAAAATTTTATCTTGTTCCTTTTCACTAGATATTGCAACGTGTTCATATAAATTGACTAATTTTTGTTCTAATTTTTTAATAGGACGAGCTTCCAATAAATAATCTAAAACAGTAATATCAGACTGTACGATAATTTCTTGTGGTAAAAAACCAATAGATTTATTTTTAGGGAATGTTATCTTGCCACTATCTAACTTTATATCGCCTAATATTACATGAAAAAGAGTAGATTTGCCAGCACCATTAACACCAACTATACCTACTTTATCATTATCATTTAATAAAAAATTAGCGTTTTTATAAATCTCATTAATACCAAAACTTAAATTTAAATTATCGCCACGCATAAGCATCTACTTTCTATATGTTTTTCTATGACAATCACTTATTCCATCTAACACACAATATGGATTAATTTTGGATAGTGTTGCTAAAAATTTTGGATTTGTCTTTAATAACGCTTTATATATATCAAAATAATTAGCATTTGTAGACAATTTAATAAAATATGAGATAAATTTGTAAATTTCAACATCTTTCACTAATTCCCAAATTTGACCAAAATCATTACAATTTTCTTCTAAAATATTAATCGAATCATTAAAATCGCCATCTTTATTATTATAACACATATATGTATAAGCATCACCTATTAAAATTCGCATTAAGATTTCTTCATTAACAATTACAAATTCAAAATCTTTATTAATATTATGTTCCTTAGAATTATCTTTACTGTGTTGTAAAGCTTCTATTAATTTAAATCGAGCAATATCTGACAAATAATTAAAGTTATACCTTGAAATAGAAAAAATTTTAGATAGCTCGACAATTTTATGCTTTATTTCTATATCTTTAACATTAACTATTTCATTATTAAGATTTTCTGAATATCCCCTATAAAAATTACTTATTAATTCTTTTGCCATTCCTTCATTATTTTTAAAACTATTATGCAATAATTCTTTATTATTCGAATATTCAGCAATAAAATTACATACAGCTTTTTTAGATGAATTATTAGAATTATAATTAGCAAGTAAATAATTAGCAAATACAATATCCATCATATATGTTTTAGATTTTTCATCATTATTAATTTCATTTCTAATATCATCAATTGCAGATAAATTACCCAAAGATTCAATACATATTTTATTAAGTTTTTCTTGTGCAACAATTGTTGCAAGCATTTCTTCATCCATATTATAACCTCTCTTAAACATAATATTTTTTAATTTTTTCATCTAATTTTTCATTTTGATAAATTCGATTATCATCTTCATAATCTAATGAATCTTTATCAACATTATTAAAGTAGAAACTACCTATCAAATAAGATGAAAATTCAATATCATTAACAAATTTAGAAAATAATTCATCAAAAGTAATTTTATTTTCAGTTATTAAATCATAAAACAATTGATCCTTATTTGACATTTCAAGACATTCTCTATTACTATTTTTTCTATAAAGATCTAAATAAACACTTTTTACCATGATACTAAATAAATGTTTTATACTTTGTTTATCTGATTGTGTATTTATATCTTTAACTAAAGAATTTAACATTAAAGTCTTCTTTATTTTATCTAAATTAGAAAAATCCAAGTAAATTTTACAATACGCATCTTCTAAACTAGCATAAGAACCTACCTCAAGAACTTTATCTATATCAATTAAATCATAAATTTTTGAGATTGTATTAACTAACATTGCCTCTTCAGAAATTTCCACATTAATGTCATTCCTTAATAATGAAACTGTATAGTAATCATCACCTAGCAAGTCCATAAAATCTTTATTTTTAACTAAACATATTGCCATTTCTTTTCTTTTTACTTCGGATAAATCAAAATATTGCAAAAGAGAATCAACAATATCTTTTCCAAATTCTTCAAGCTCAAATAATTCATCTAAATTATCATGTATTTGTTGATTATCAATACAAGCATCATCTAAAAAAACATTTTCATATAAATCTTCTTCTTCTTTGTTATAAAACTTTAAAATGCAATAAGCAGAATACATTATATTCTTTAGCACTTCTTTCTTATCAACATTTTCATAACCTTCACAATTAAAATAATCTTTGTTAAACTCGCTAAAATCTTTACTTTCATCAAGCATATAATTATATATGAATGATATTGTATCCATATCATCTGATCTTTCAGAAATAGAAAGCAACTCCAAACATAAATTATCAATTAAACCTCTAAAATAAGCCAATATTTCATTCATCTGTTCCATATTAAACTCCCAAAAATAATTATTAATAAAATATTATAACCTTAAAATATTAAAAAGTAAATAAAAAATGGAATATAACATTCCATTCAAAATTTATGCTGCTTTTCTACTATCAAATTTCTTACGTTCATTAGTATTAAGTATTTTTTTTCTAAGTCTGATATGAAGTGGTGTTATTTCAACTAATTCATCAGAATTAATATAATCTAATGCATATTCTAATGTTATTAAACGTGGTCTTTTTAAAACAACAGTATGATCTTTACCAGCGCTTCTTGTATTAGTTAAATTTTTACCTTTAACAACATTAACTGCTAAATCATTATCACGAGTATGTTCACCAACAATCATACCTTCATATATATCTTCACCTGGTTCAATAAACATAATACCACGATCTTCTAATTGACCTAAAGCATAAGCTGTTGATTTACCATTTTCCATAGATACTAAAACACCCAAACTACGTTCTCCAATATCAACAGTTTCATATGGACGATATTCTTTAAAAGTATGATTAATTATTCCATAACCTTTTGTCATTGTCATAAAATCAGTAGTAAAACCTATTAAACCACGTGATGGTATTGTATATAAAAGTCTAACTAAACCATTATAGTTTGTCATATTTTCCATGATAGCGCCACGAACACCTAATTTTTCAATTACATTTCCAACACTATCTTCAGGACATTCAATTTGTAATTCTTCAAAAGGTTCACATTTTACTCCATCGATTTCCTTAATAATAACTTCAGGTTTTGATACTTGAAGTTCAAAGCCCTCACGACGCATATTTTCGATTAAGATACCTAAATGTAACTCCCCACGACCTGATACTACCCAAGATTCATTTTCTGCTTGTTCAACTTTTAAACTTACATCTTTTTCTGTTTCTTTAAATAAACGTTCTTCTATTTTACGAGCTGTTAAAAATTTACCATCTTTACCACTAAATGGACTAGAATTAACGCCAAACTTCATTTGTAGAGTTGGTTCATCAATACGCAAAATTGGTAAAGCTTCTTCATGACCTACCTCACAAACAGTTTCACCAACTGAAATATCAGGTAAACCGGCAATCGCAACAATATCGCCTGCATGAGCTTCTTCAATTTCAATACGTTTTAAACCAATAAATCCAAACATTTTTTGAATTCTAAATTGTTTAATCGAACCATCTAGGCGAACACATGAAACAGTTGAATTTACCTTCATTGACCCTCTCTTAATAAGACCAATACCAATTCTTCCAACAAAATCATTATAATCTAATAAAGCTGGTTGAAATTGCAAAGTTCCTTCACTAACTTTAGGAGCTGGAATATAATTAACAACTGTATCCAAAATTGGATCCATTGTTGGTTGCTGTGTTGAAACATCAGCATCGAAACTAGAAGTTCCAGTTAAACCTGAAGCATAAATAATTGGGAATTCTAGCTGTTCTAAATCAGCACCCAATTCAATAAATAAATCATATACTTCTTCTACTACTTCTTTAGGACGAGCTGTAGGTTTATCTATTTTATTAACAACCAAAATTGGAACAACGCCTGCTTCTAAGGCTTTTTTCAAAACAAAACGTGTTTGAGGCATTGTTCCTTCATAAGCATCAACAATTAATAAAACACCATCAACCATATTCATAATACGTTCAACTTCGCCACCAAAATCAGCATGACCTGGTGTATCTAAAATATTAATACGTGTTCCTTTATAATCAATAGCTGTAGTTTTAGCTAAAATAGTAATTCCACGTTCCCTTTCAATATCATTTGAATCCATTACACGTTCTTGAACTTCTTCATTAGCTCTAAAAGTACCCGACATTTGTAATAATTTATCAACCAAAGTAGTCTTACCATGATCGACATGCGCAATAATCGCAATATTTCTTATTTCCATAAATACACTTCCTCTTTTTGACTGGAGTATTATATCACAAAAATAACAGTAATGTAAATAGAAATAGCCAATAAACTAGCAAATAATAAAGAAAAAATATAGTATCAACTATATTTTTAAAAATGCCTTTAATATCTATCACTATCAATCGCATAATTATGTTTTATTTCATCCTCACTTAATGCTCTATCATACACGCGAACAGAATATATAGAACCACTATAATTGAATGATGTTCCATTATAAGTAGTATCTACAGTTGGATCAGTACCAAGGGATAATATCACCGAAGCCACTGGAGCTTGTATGCCATTCGAGTCAACATAATTACCAACTAACTCACCATTTACATAAAAATTTAATATTTCACCATCATAAGTTAAAGAAGCTGAATAAACCACTCCTTGTTCCATTGGTACTTTTAACCATTGGTAAGAGCCCCCAATATTACAATCACCAGCAAGAATATTATTTGGAAGTTGAGCTATCTGGCAACCACCACCCTCATGAGTTGAAATAATTGTTTGCTGCTTAGAAGTATTAACTAATGATTTAAAAGTAACTTCCCAAGTAATATTAGCAGTATTAAACTCTGCAATACTAATATAATCATCAACACCATCGAATAACAATCCATCATTTGTATATGTTGCACCATTAATTACTCCATCATAACCATTACCACTCAAATCTTTTAATAATCCAGCAGTATTACTACTATCTTCATAATTATATCTTACTAATAAATTATCGGTTACATATTCATTATCTTCATTGTCATTTATATTATCACCTTTATCGCAAGTAACTATATCATTTGCATAACTACAACTAAATCCATTTATTTGTAGATTTTCTGCTACTATAGTTCTTCCATTATTACTTATTCTTATTGTTCCATTGGTTGGTTTTGTTCCTTTAAAATCTAAATTATTTAAACCTGTTACATTATAACCTGTTAAGTTTGTTTTTAAATTACAACCTGTATTATCACATTCAAACTCTATAGCTTCAATTGGCAAAGACCCATTATTTTCTAACATAAAGTTTGTTGCGTAAGTTTCTGCTGCCTTTACTATTCCATATGTTGAATCTTTTGCTGCATTTAGTCTTGCCTTATTTAATATATTTAATATTTGTGGCACTGCTATTAAAGCTATTATTGCTAATATTACTATTACAGCTAATAATTCTATTAATGTAAAACCATTTTTCTTTTTCATCTCTTTACTCCTTTTCCTACTATACATAACTTATTATAACATTGCAATTCTTTGCTTTCAATAATATCTACTTATCTTTTTTTATTATTGACACTATACATTTTATCATACTGTTTATATAAATACTGAACATTATTCTCTAAGAAAAAATAATATAAAATATATGGTATTAGCATAAAAATTAAAATAATTATAACAAAAACAAACAAATCATTTATTAAGCTAATCGCAATTGAAATAAAAAGAAAAATCGCAAAAAATAATGTAACAAGTAAATGAATTAATCTTTCATGTTGAAAAAACTCTATTTTAATCAAATGCTCTTTAATTATTTCATCAGTTATTTTATTTTCTATTAATAAATCATCTATATATTTTATATAATCTTTTAAATAAAATTTCATATTTTCTCCATTAACATTAATTATTTTTAATTAAATTTCTTCATAATTTTTTAAAATTTTTTTATATTGTTTCTTATTATCAAGAACCCATTTTTTATAACTTTTACTAGAAGGTTGATAAGAAAAGAAATCATAATGACCAGTATTTTTTACATTTATACTTATAATAAAACTATAAATGTTATTATTTAAATCTTTGTAAACACATAAAATACGATTATGTTCTTCAACAATAGAATCTTCTTGTTTAATAATTGAACTAAATATTTTAGCTTGAACTTGTTTTAATGAAGAGGAAGCAATATCAAAAGTTGTAAACAATTTTTGATCTTTATTTGGATTAATCTCCTGAGTTCCTGAAATACAATTTCCAGTTAATAAATTATAAAATTTAATATTAGTTGCTACCCCATAACCTATATTTTCAATTACCAAATCAACAGAAATATCACTTTCATTTTCTAATAACTTCATATTATTTATATCATAGTTTGCATGATTCAATAAATAATTCCTACCAATAAATATTAAATAATAATTATATTTATTAATTTGTTCGATACTCGTTACTTTCTTTAAACTCAAATAAGGTTTATGATTTTCTCTATTTTCATTTTTAATTCTATTATTAACTGTAAAAATAGTTGCATATACAGGTATTGCGACTGTTAATAATGGCCATATAAAATCAACCCAAACTTTAACAAAATAATCTTCCATATCATCACTCCTACTATAATAATAATATAACAAAAAAAGACTTAAAAGTCTATTCTAAAATATTCCTAACTTTTAAATCGCGATTATCTTCATAAATAGTTAATTTCTCATTAGGATCTAAAGTAGCCAGTAAGATTTCACTACAATCATTATAACCTTTAACCTTTAATTCCTTTGTAAGCCATGCCTCATCTTTATTCATATTAAGTAAATTATTTATAATTATTTTACCATCAATAATTACATTAGCGCACATAAATGATTTATCGACCTTAAGTTGTGTATCTTTAGGAGTTACTGGTTTATTCTCTGCTTTAGGCAAAATACTAATCTGACCATTTGATTCCATTATCGCATATTCTACTTCATTTAAATCAAAATTTCCATTAGTACGACACTGTTGTAATAATTCATTAACATTCATTCTAACTTTTTTTAAATTTTTGCGAATAATATGTCCATCTTGAACTAAGACTGTAGGTTTACCCTGAAAAAATCTTCGCATACGCATACTTTTTAAAGTCCATAATGAAACTAAATAAGAAACGAGTCCAAAAACCATTACTGCTACAAACGAATTTATATATTGGATATCATTACTTAATGAAATTTCAGCTGCAAAATTTCCAATTGATATTCCTATTACATAATCAAATAAACTCAATTCCGAAACTTGTTTTTTACCAATTATTTTAGTAGCAATAAAAAGTGTCGCTAAAGATAATAAACTTCTAATTATTACTTCTAATACTTCTACCATATCTACTTTATAAATCATTTCCATAAAAAAATCACCTATTATTATTATTATAAGTGATTTTAAAAATATACTATTTATTCTTATTTTTATTAGATTTTTCTTTCGAACTATTTTTTTTCTTCTTTGTATTTTCTTTTATTTTTTTATTATCTACATTATTTGTTTCTTTTCCTTTTTTTATTTTATCAATAATAATATTATTATCCTTGTCAAAAACAACATTCGTTTTTAAAATAAATATTAAAACAATAAATGTTAAAATACCATAAATAATATAACCCAATTTTCTATCTTGTAAAACATATAAAATTGAAGCAAAAGCAAATAACAAATCTATTAAATAAATAATTAAAACAGTTGCTGTTTGAGAAAAATTACGATTTAAAAATTGATGATGAATATGAAATTTATCAGCTTTTGATGGGCTTTCGCCTTTTAAAAGACGACGAATTATCGCAAATAAAGTATCCAAAATTGGAATTGCTATAATAAGTAAAGGAATTATTAATGATGTCATTGTAACATTTTTAAATCCAAGTAAAGCAATAACCGAAATAATAAATCCCATAAACATCGAACCAGAATCGCCAACAAAAATACTAGCTGGATGAAAATTATGAACTAAAAATCCTAAAGTTGAACCTAACATTACAAAAGATAAAAGAAAGTCTAAACCAAAATGTCCTTGCATTGTTGCAATAATACCTACTGTTAAAAAATAAATAGAACTAATACCACTTGATAAACCATCTAAACCATCAATGAAATTAATACAATTTATACAACCTAATATGAAAAATATTGTTATTGGATAAGCCAAAACACCAAAATGTAGATATATACCAAAAGCACTAACATCATTAAGTAAAAATTGACCATAAAATACAATAACACAAGCAGAGGCTAATTGACCAATAAATTTTACCATTGGTCTTAATTCAGTCATATCATCAATTAAACCAATCAATATAATTAAAAATCCACCAATTAGAATTGAATTCATTTGAACACTAGTTTCGCCAAATAACATATATCCTAATAAAAATCCTAAAAATATACCAACACCACCCATTTTTGGCATAGGTTTAGTATGAATATGTCTTGTTCTTGGCATGTCAACTGCTCCTATTTGAACAGCTACTTTCTTAATAAATGGCATTATGATTGCTACAAAACAAAAAGTTGTTACAACAATCATTACTATTTTTACAATTACTTCTTCCATAAAACCACCTAATTTAATTATAGACAGTTGAAAAAAAAAAATCAAGAATTTATTGATTTTTAAAGATTTTTCTAATCAGATATTAAATTAATATTAGCTAACATTATACCTGTTCCTTCAGCTACACAAGTAAGTGGACTTTCAGCAATATATACTGGTACCTTAAGTTCTTGCGATAATAATCTATCAAGTCCTTTTAAAAGCGCACCACCACCAGTTAATACTATACCTTTATCAATAATATCAGCTGATAATTCTGGAGGAGTTTTTTCTAAAACTGTTTTAGCAGCATGTATTATAACATCAATACTTTCTTTTAGAGCTTCTTCAATCTCTTTAGAAGATATATTAATTGTTTTAGGTAATCCTGTAACTAAATCTCTACCTCTTACATCCATTTTATCATTATCTGACTCTGGGAAAACATTACCTATTGTTAATTTAATATCTTGAGCTGTCATCTCGCCAACTAATAATTTATATTTATCTTTAATATATTTCATAATATCAGCATCAAATGTATCTCCAGCCACTTTTACCGATTCACTTGTTACAATTCCTCCAAGTGATAAAATAGCAACATCAGTTGTACCTCCACCTATATCGATAACCATATTACCACTAGGTTTAGAAATATCTAATCCCGCTCCAACAGCAGCAACTTTAGGTTCATCATCTAAAAAAACTTTTTTGGCACCAGTTCTTTCAGCTGCCTCTTTTATCGCATTTTTTTCTACTTGCGTTATATTTGATGGACAACAAATTAAAATTCGTGGTTTAGAAAAAAAACCTTTTCCATTTATTTTTTTAATAAAATAATTAAGCATTATCTCAGTAATCTCAAAATCCGCTATAACACCATCTTTTAAAGGTCTTATCGCATTAACCTTACCAGGCGTTCTACCTAACATCTCATGAGCTTCACGACCAACTGCAAGTGGTTTTCTTGTTTCAGAATCAATTGCGACAACACTTGGTTCATTTAAAACTATGCCCTGACCCTTAATATAAATCAAAACATTAGCTGTTCCTAAATCTATTCCTATATCCTTTGCAAACATAATAATTCCTTTCTAACTATATTTTTGTTCTAAATATTTATTTCGTGTCGATTCACCACCACGTATATGACGAACATCAATATGATATTTTAAAATTTTTTCAACCTGTGTAAATAATTTTTCATCTATCAATAAAAGTCTTTCATGTAAATCTTTATGAACTGTACTTTTTGAAACTTTAAATATTGCTGCAATCTCTCTTATTGTTTTTTCTGTATCAATAATATAAAGAGCTTCATTTTTAACTCTTTCCGAAATAGCAGAATTCATCTCTACACCCCTTTACTAAATTATATAGTAATGGGGATATTTTATACCTAAAAAAAGAGCTATTGCTCCTCTAAATCACTTATATTTCGATCATAATAGTCTTCAGGATTAACTAATTTTCCCTTAATCGATAATTCGAAATTTAAATGATCATTTAGATCTTTAGCAATATTAGAAAAACCACTTTTTCCTATTATCTGACCTTGAACAACTGTATCACCTTTTTTTACATTGATTTCACTTAAACTTTGGTAATAACCAATTATTCCATTTCCATGATCAATTTCCACAATCTTACCTAACAAATCATTTTCAGTTACAGAACTTACTGTTCCATCTAATATGCTCATAACTTCAAACGAAACATCGCCAGAATATGAAACACCACTACTTTGTAAATAAGTGTCCTCATAATAAATAATAGAATTTTCCTGTTCAACAGGCTCATCCTTATAATCATAATAATCTTTAATTATTTTAACAGTTTCATTATTATAAGGTCTTTTAATTACATTGTTAATTGCCACAACAGGTTCATTATTTTCTATTATTGTCTTTGAAACATATTCCATATCAGGTTCTTGAAGTTTTGGACTTGTTGCTGTCTCTATAGAAAAAATTGCGCCAAAAACCGATACAAACACTAATCCATATAAAGCATAAGCCACTGGTTTTTTTAATCTTCTTTTTGTCATATTTCCACCTCTATTTTAAGTTTTAACCATATGACAAAAATTATACGAAAAATTAATAAATTTTTTTAATTTCAACGCCTTGATAATAATATTTTAAAATTTCATCGTATTTATAACCATTTAAAGCCATTCCTTGAGCACCATATTGACTCATACCAACACCGTGACCAAATCCTTTTGTATTAATCGTAATATCTTCTCCATTTTGAATTATCGAAAAAAAGGTTGACCTTAAACCAAGTAAATATTGGACTTCATCACCACTAAATAATTTACCATTAATTTTAACTTGTTTAACACGACCTGTGCTAGTTGTACTGATAAGTTCAACGTAAACAGTATCTGAATATGGTAAACCTAATTTGTTATAAAAATCCCATAATTTAAAATAAAAATAATCATTATAGACAGGTGATACCTCAGCATCCCAAGTTGAAGCTACACTCTTTAAATAAGGTTGCTGTGTTGGAAAAATTTCACCACTATTCTCTGTATAACCTGTACTTGTTGAAAAAAATAATGCTTCTACTACACTTCCATTACATTCTAAATATTCACCTTTTGTTTCTAAAACAGCCATTTTAGCTTTATTTAAATTATTTACATAATCATTACCCCAACGATTTTTTAACTGTTCACTATCTAAATATACTTGATTCATAACTGTATCAACAACATCATAATCATTGTTTTGATTATACTCTAACTGCTTTAAAACATAACTCCTAGCTGCAACTGCTTGTGCTTTTAAAGCATCCATTTCAAAACTAATAGGAACTTCTCCTGATACTACTCCAACAATATATTCTTCAATTGGAACAACGTCAATAGCGCCAGTCGAGGACCTTTTAATTCGAATTGTCATATTACTCATATACTTAAATTTGATTTCTTCTGGGTCACGAATAAAAATACTAACAATAATAAAAGGTATTAGAATTATTAAAAAGGTCGTAAGAATTAATTTTTTCATTTTATCACCATCATTCTAATTATATCTATGATGTAATTAAAAGATTATTCATTTTATTATGTGACAAAATAATTAAATTATACAAAAAAATAGAAAATTAACTAATTTTTCTATTTTTATTATCATATTTCTCTATATAATCCATTAATAATTGATTAATAAAATTTATTTGCTCACTATTATAAAGATTACATTCAGAAACTTTATGTTCTAACAAATCTTGAATAATTGATAGTTTTAAAGAATCAATATTGATTAGTATTGGATTATACTTAATTAAATCTTGAATATCAGCTACTCTTTCATTAAAATCCATATCTCGTTTTAAAATTAAATCTAAATAAAATTGCTTTCTTTTATCTAAAATATCATACTTTTTAAAACTCATTTTTTTATTTTCCAATACAAAAATTATCTTATACAATTCCAGTAATAATTGACTAGTTCTTTTTCTTGTTAAGTCTTTGTTATATTCTCGTTTAATCAATGGAGAACATAGACCACAACTTTTCATATTAGATTTATCAAATATTAAATCAATATTACTATTAACATCATCTTTTTTCCTATATTTAATTTGTAATAAATTAGTAAACTTTTGATAACACTTTTTTATGTCTTCTTCAAATGAAGAAAAAAGTCCTAAATCTCTTAAAATATCTTCAGTAACCATAATACTATTATAACTAGCTAAATGCTCATCAAAATTATAATCATAAGTGCTTTTATAATAATTTTCATCATTTGATAAATACCTATCTTTTTCCATAATTAAACTAGTATAATTCGGTTCAACATAATAATCAGTAATATTCTTTGTATTTAATAAATATATAATATTCTCAAAATTTTTATAATCAAACCATATATCTTCATTTTGATAATTATACGAATGTCCTAATTCGTGACCAACTAACCAAATTAAATCTAGCAAGTTTTTATTATTATTAAAAGATGACTCCATCTTAAATAAGTCAAAACAAATCCAATCACCACATGATTTAGCAACAAAATCATCACTTTTTACAAAGACTACTTTTCTAAGGTTTACATTATAATATTTATGTGCCATATAACTAGATAAATTCAAGATTAATCGCTTTTTATTAACTTCAGTTGTATTTTTATTATCATATATTTCTGTTATTAAATTCTTAATATTAGTTAATAATTCTGAATCATTTTTATTCTTTAAAATTTTCGTCAAACCTAAAGAATCATCAAAATAATCATTTATACTAATTTCTTCATAATTATTTTCCATATTTCATCCTCCACAAAATTATCATAAATTAAAGCTTTGTACTAATGAAAAAGTCCATAAAAAAATTTACAACTAAATATGATATTCCTAAAGATAAAAGTAAATAGACTAATCTAGATTGATAATAACGATTTTTTTTAAATAAATGATTTATATTTAAACTTTCCATTGCCCAAATTGTTATAGGAACAATTACACAATATAAAACAGTCCTAACGTTCATAATTAGTTATCTTATCAATACGACGAAGATGCCTTTCATGATCTGAACTTGGAGTAGTTAAAAAAGTATCAATTATTTTGTGTAATTTTTCTAAACTTATATTCATTCCTACTGATAAAACATTAGCATCATTATCAAGACGTGTCATTTTAGCCTCATGCATTGTGTTTACTTTAGCGCATCTTACACCTTTAACTTTGTTACAAGCGATACTAGCACCTATACCTGTCCCACACATTATAATACCATAATCTATTTTTTTATCCCTTATGGCTTCCCCTAATTTAATTATATAATCAGGATAGTCATCAGTTGGAATTAACTTTTTTGGTCCCATATCAACAACACTATAATTATTACTTTTTAAATATTTTATAATTTCATCTCTTAATATAACACCATGACTATTTGCTTTTAAACCACTATGGTCACATGCAAAACCTATTTTCATATTATCACCTATTATTAGTTTATCTTAAATTTATTTGTTTATCAATAAATATTAAATAGTTAAATTATTAATAACAATAATAATGTCAAAACTTGTAAATATTAGTTAAATTATAATTTATAATTAGCATATAACTTTAACAAAAAAAACACTACATAACTTATTAAGCTTTGTAATGTTTTAAAATAAATATTATGTAAATTTATTTTAAAAAACTATCTTTTTATGGACTTACTTAGTCCTTTTCCAAAATCTTCTGCATATCCCTCACGTAAAGAAGCAAGACGAGCCATTAGAGTTTGTTTCTCTAAATAAGAAATACCGCCATTATTTAATCTAGCTTTCAAATCTTCAATTTGACACAATAATTCGCTATCAGTCATAGAATGATTATCAAATTCCCCTGAATTTGGTATTCCACCTAAATTTTGAATTCTCGCTTGAGTATTTATACTATAACTTGAAGCACCAGTAACAATATCTCTCCCAGTCAACATTCTATCTCTATATTCTTTACTACCAATTGATAATAATCCTTTTTGCATTATATCCCTCCATTCATATAAATGATTAACGAGCATATTTTAGCACATTTTTAAATAATGTCAAGCTTTTTTATAAATTATTAACATCAATTATTTTTAAAATTCTCATACCAAGTTTTTATTTTATCTTTTCCTGTCTCATAAACACCACTACCAAACTCTTTAATATCATTCCAAGTTTCTTTATCTCTCTCGTTAATCTCGCCAATAATTTCTAATGACTCTTGATATTTATCTTCACCAACTTTAGAAATAATATAATCTTCGATATGTTCTTTGCCACTATGTAATAGCTCACTTGCTTTATCATATAAACTTTTAGATGTTTCACTTATTGTTTCTTTATAAGTAGGAAATTTTTTCATTATTAAAGTATCAGCCTTCTCAGCAATATTAATAACAATCATCTTAGTTTCATCTTTTAATTCAGAAAAAGTAATATCTTTAATTTTACCATCATAGAAAATAAAATCTACAAAAGTTATAAAATATTCTTTACATTTAGATTTCGCATTTGCAACATTCTCAGAACTTAAAAGATTATTAATATCAACTGTTGCCTCATTAAAGTAATTAACAATTATTTCATCTTTACTTAAATTTTCTTCAACATTAGTATTTGTGTTAGAATTTGATTCACTCGATTGATTTTTATCTTCACTAATTGTTGTTGAATTATTATCATTTTTTTCTGAAATATTATCCATAGTATTTTCTTTTATAATATCAGAAACAATATCATTATTACTAATACTTATCTGAACACTTTCAGTAATTTTACCTTCTTCTTTTTTACAACCTGTTAAATTAACTAAAATAAAAACTGTTAATACAATACTAATTAACTTATTTTTATTATACATTTTCATTTTCCACCTCTTTAAGAAAAAAAACAGCCTAAGCTGCATCTTTAATTCCATATTTACGATTGAACTTATCAACAGCTCCAGTTTTAGATGCTTTTCCTTGTTCACCTGTAAAAAATGGATGACATTTATTACATACTTCCAAATGTAAATTTTCTTTATTAGATTTTACTGTAAAAGTATTTCCACAAGCACAAGTTACTTGTGTATCAACATAATTTGGATGTATACCTTTTTTCATACTCTTCTCTCCTTCCGCCATAACTAATATTAGTTATAGTAATTCCTTAGCCACTATATTATAACAACTAATGAAAAAAAAAGCAACAACTTTTTATTATTATATGTCTTATATTAAAAAAATATGATATAATAATAAAACTTTAGGGGGCTTTTTATGATAGAAGAAAAAATTATTAATTGTGTAAATCAACTAAACTATTTAAAAGGAAATGATTATGATTTCAATAAAATCGAAATGTTAAAAATAATACACATGACTGATAAAAGTAAAATATATAAATTTTCTGTAACATCAGAAAGCACAGACAATAAATATAAAACTGATATAACAACTAAAAATAATGAAATTATTCTAACATATTGTTCATGTCCTCAATTTGAAAAAGAAAATAAGTGCAAACACATTGCAGCTTGTTTAATTAAAGAACAACAAAAAATATTTACAGAAGAAAAAAAAGTAAAAAGAACTGATATTTCACATACAATATTTAAAAATATTCTAAATAGTAATACAGAGCCAAACCAACAATTACAATTAGAATTAGAACTTAATTTTCGAAAAAATTACTATGGTTCAGGATTATATGTTAAATTCAAAATAGGAATTGATAAATTATATTCTGCTTCTTCTAGAGCAAAGTATTTTTTTGAAGCATATAATGGCGATGATACAAAAGAATTAGAATTTGGGAAAAATTTTACCTATATTCCAAATGAACAATTTTTCTCTGATGAAGATAGTAAAATTATCGACTTCTTAAGTAGCGAATTTTATAAAACTTTAGCAACCAACTATTATAATACTGAAGTTTATATTCCATTAAATATGCAACTAAAATTTTTCAAACTATTAAAAAATAAAGATTATTATATAATGGGATATGGTTTATTTCATGGTTATAAAGATGAATTTCCATTTGAAACTGAAATAAAAAAAGTCTTAGATAATTATATTTTTAAGTTTAATTTTGAAAATACTAACTATAATTTTCTTAGCCCAAATATTTTATTAAAAGATAGAGAAATATATCTTTTAAATAACAACTATTTAAAAATTATTGAACAATTTGCTAAATATGATTTAGTAGAACTTGAGTTTGATAAAAATTCGTTACCACTCTTTGCTGAAAGTATTTATCCAACTGTTAAAAATACCATAAAAATAGATAAAAATATTGAAGATGAATTATGTGTTATCGATCCAATAGCTAAACTATATTTTGATTTTAAAGATGAAAATATTATATGTGAAATAAAATTTAACTATAATAATAATGAAATAAATTATTTTGAAGAAACCAATATAATTAGAAATCGCACCTTTGAACAAAATATCATTAATGAACTAAAAAATATCAATTTTAAAATAAATAATAATTTAATCTATCTTGATTCTTTAGAAAATATAGGTAATTTTTTAGAACATGATTTACTAATGCTATCAGAAAAATATGAGGTATATACTACTAAAAAATTAGATGAAACAAATATTATTAAAAACAATAAAATTGAATCACAATTTTCTATAGGGCAAGATAATATTTTAAGTTACAAATTTTCTATTGAAAATATTAATATTGATGAAATATCTAATATTTTTAATAATTTAAATGAAAAGAAAAAGTATTATAAACTGAAAAATGGTAATATTTTAGATTTAGAAAATAATAACGAAATTAAAGAATTACAAAACTTAATAGAAGATTTAGATATTAACTATACTGATTTAAAAAATGGTGGAAAACTACCAAAATATCGAGCTATATATCTAGATAGTTTAAAAGAAAATAAATATAATATTATTCAAACAGACAATTTATTTAATAAATTTATAAATGACTTTAAACAATATAAAAATTCTAAACCATATATAAATAATCAAGACCAAAAAATATTAAGAGACTATCAATTAATTGGTGTTAAATGGTTATATAATATTTACAAATGTGATTTAGGAGGAATTTTAGCTGATGAAATGGGACTTGGTAAATCACTTCAAACCATTTGCTTTATTAAAGCCATTCTAAAAGAGAAAGAAAACAGCAGAATTCTGATTGTTTCACCAACTTCTCTTATTTATAATTGGCAAAAAGAATTTGATAAATATGGTAATGAATTAAATTATGAGGTCATTGCCGAAAATAAAAATAAAAGACATGAAATATTAAATAATTTAAAAAATAATATCATTATAACTACCTATGGATTACTAAGACAAGATAAAGAATTATATGAACAATTAAATTTTGAAGTCATGATTATTGATGAAGCCCAAAATATAAAAAATCCAACTGCTCAAATTACAAAAACTACAAAATTAATTAACGCAAAATGTAAAATAGCTTTAACAGGTACTCCTATTGAAAATTCTGTTATTGAGTTATGGAGCATATTTGATTTTATTATCCCAGGATTTTTAATTAATTTAATGCGATTTCAAGCAAAATATAATATAAAAGAATTTAGTGAAGAAAAAACAAATACTTTAAATAATTTAAATACTCAAATATCACCTTTTATTTTAAGAAGAAAAAAAATAGATGTAGCAAAAGATTTGCCAGAAAAACAAGAAAACAATATTTATTTTGATATGTATCCTGAACAAAAGAAATTATATTTAGCAGAACTTGATAAAACAAAAAAAGAAATGGAAGATATAATTGCTACAGAAGGATTCTTAAAAGCTAGATTTAAAATACTACAATTATTAACTAGACTAAGACAAATATGTATTGATCCAAAAATAATTTTTGATAACTATAATGGTGGTAGTATAAAAATAGATGAATTAATAAATCTACTAAAAAGAATTATTGAAAATGGACATAAAATACTTTTATTTACTAGTTTTAAAACAGCTCTTAATATAGTAAAAGAAAAAATTGATAAAGAAAATATTACCTCATACACAATTGATGGAAGTGTTACAAGCAAAAAAAGAATGGAATTAGTTGATAAGTTTAATAATGATGATACCAATATATTCTTAATTATGTTAAAAGCAGGAGGAACTGGCTTAAATTTAACAAGTGCTGATGTTGTCATACATTTAGACTTATGGTGGAACCCACAAGTAGAAAATCAAGCAACTGATAGAGCCCATAGAATTGGTCAAACAAAAAATGTTGAGGTTATAAAATTAATATGCAAAGGAACAATTGAAGAACGTATTATTGAACTCCAAAATAAGAAAAAAATATTAAGTGATACACTAATTGAAGGAGAAAATAGAGACCAAAACTTACTTGAAAAATTATCTGAAAAAGATATTAAGAATTTATTAATCTTTGATGAAGAATAGTAAAA
Organism: uncultured Muribaculaceae bacterium; assembly: GCA_964408085.1. Classification (GTDB taxonomy): domain Bacteria; phylum Bacillota_I; class Bacilli_A; order RF39; family UBA660; genus CAJLIR01. Next base: position 23,432 of record CAYOYB010000001.1, read on the forward strand.
CTGCAATTTTTGTTGCAGTTTTTTAATTTTAAATAATACAACTAACATAAAGTTAAATCAAAAATATCAATATCCTATTTCAAAATTGTATCATCTAATACTGGTTTCACCATATCAAAAATTGAACTATAACCTTTACTAGATGGATGAATATCATTTACAACAGGTAAAAATTCTAAATTATTATTATATAGTTCATAAATATCAACATACTTAATATTATATTTTTTAGATAAATAATTAACTTTTGTATTCATATAAGAAAAAGCACTTTCATATTTTTTATTTCCAAAATATGGATTATAATAACCAATTACAATAATATCTTCCTTACAATATTGTCTTAAAAGGCCAAATAATTCTTCCATATCAACTAAAATCGAATCTAAATAATCATAAAAATTACTATTACTATTTTCACTAGACATAATACTAATAACATCATTAGTGCCTATTGAAACAGTAAGCAAATCAGCCTTTATTAATGCATTTTTTAAAGTTCGCTCCTTACCATCAATTTCAATCATTTTATTATCTTTAATATCTCGAATTAAATCTGTTGTTCGATAAGTACTGTCAGCAAATTCTTTTATATACTCATCAACATCTTTTTTTTCATCTAAATATTCATTAACATAATCGCTAAAACTATAATTATTACTTTTATCAGCTGTTACACCAACTGTTAAAAAATCGCCTAGCGCTAAATAAGAAATAGATTTATCTAATAATGTTAAGTATATTAAAAATACTGATAAAATAACAATTGAAAAAAATAAGGCTATTTTTAGTTTCATAAGATATCACCTATATAATTATATTGAATATAATCTTATTTATTCTAAAACCTTATTTTTCTTCTAAATATATTTTCGCACCTACATTTGTTAATTTTTCTATTATATTTTCATAACCTCTTAAAATATGGTCAACATCTTTAATAACTGTTTTTCCATTAGCTGCTAATCCTGCTAAAACCATACAAGCACCTGCTCTTAAATCTGTTGCAACTACTTCTGTACCTATTAATTCAGATGGACCAGTTATTTTAATTTTTTGATTATTTATAATTTTTATATCTGCTCCCATTTTATTTAAATAATCAATATTTTTAAAACGATTTTCATAAATAGTTTCTTCTAATGAAGATACACCATTACATTTAACCAGAAGCATTGTTAATGGTTGTTGTAAATCTGTTGGAAATCCTGGATAACCTAATGTTTTTACTCTGGTTGGTTTCATATTTATTCCCTTAGATATTATAATACTATTATCAGTAATTTTATAATTAACTTCCATTTCACGTAATTTAAAAAGTAATGCTTCAATATGTTCTGGAATAATATTAACAATTTCTAAATTATTTCCTACTAAAGCACCAGCTATTACATAAGTTCCAGCTTCGATTCTATCAGGTATAACTTCTGTAAAACCTTTTCCCAACTTAGAAACACCGATAACTCTAATTTCACTAGTTCCAGCCCCACTAATCTTAGCTCCCATATTATTTAAAAAAGTAGCAACATTAACAATTTCTGGCTCTTTAGCAGCATTTCTAATTATAGTTTCACCAGTTGCTCTAACAGAAGCTAACATCGTATTTATTGTAGCACCTACACTTGGCATATCTAAATAAATTGTACAACCTTTTAATTCTTTCGCATCAATTATATATTTTTTATTTTCTTCAACTACTGTTGCTCCTAATTGCTCAAAAGCTTTTAAAGTTTGATCAATAGGACGTGCACCTATTGAACACCCACCTGGAAAATACATTTCAACATGTTTATATTTTCCTAACAAAGCCGACATAAAATAATATGAGGCTCTCAATTTACTTGAAATATTTTCAGGAATTTCACTATTATTTATATTTTTTGAATCAATTGTCATAATTTTATCATTATGAATAACTTTAGCCCCCAAATATTCTAATATCTCATTTAAGGCATCAATATCAGAAATATTAGGAATATTGTCAATAGTTACAATGTCATCAGATAATAAAGCAGCTGGAATTAAAGCAACTGCGCTATTTTTAGCTCCACCTATTTCTATTTTTCCCGTTAAAATGTGATTGCCATCTATAATAATCTGTTTCATGCATACCCCCACACTAAAAATTAGTCTTTCTATATATTTAATGTTTTTAAAACAATTGTGCCACACTATAAACTATATATTAAACTATCAAAAACTAATTTTTTATTACTTATTATTATAGATTATTTTAAGACAAAAGTAAACTTTATATATAAATTATGCCAATAATAATTAAAACAATACCTCCTATTAATGTAGAAGCCTTACCAATTAACTGATTTACTTTTTTACCAAGCATTAAACCCATATATGTAAAGCAAAAACTACTTAAAGAAAATAATAATGAACATAATAAAAAATTATTATTTATTGCATTTAACCCAATTCCAACCGAAAAACTATCAATACTAACTGCTAAGCCAAAAAGTAAAAGTTCTGATAATGACATAATTTTCATGTTTTCTTCATTTTTAAATGTTTCAATAACCATCTGTAAACCTATGAAACATAAAACTATCGTGACAATTAAATTTGGCGAAACTGGAAAAAATTTCAAAATAGCAGTTCCAACAAATAATCCTAATAAAGGCATGACAAAGTGATAAATACCAACAATTATTGATAATTTCTTAATATTATTTTTTGATAAATCCAATGTACCATAAGCTAATGAAAGTGAAAAAGCATCCATACTAAGACTAACAGCTATTACTAAAACAATTAAAAAAGACATAAAAAAAACCTCCTATAAAATTGTATTTAGGAAGACTTTATTTATTACTAATTTTTATATTTTTTAAGTAATTCACCAACTAATGTAGTATATTCAATTTCTGTTGATTCCTCTGCTTCTAATAAACAAAGAGGAGGAAATAAAACACACCACCAATTATCCCCTTTCCCACTACCTAAAGTAATTAACAATGATTCATAATATCCAGCATCATAAGTTATTCCTTTATATACTTTCTCAGGAAAATAATTATATCCAAAATTTACAGAATATGGTAAATTATAATTTTGTCTTTTTAAAGCCATATCTGTTAAGTTAGAAATATTATCTAATTTTGAATTTATAATTTTTCTAGCTTCATCAATATCAGTTGTATCCTTTAATAAATTATAAACATAATCCTGAATTTCAATTTTAACATTATTTTTAATCTCTTGATCATAATCTGAATTACTATTAGCTAAAATTCGTATTCTTAAAGCTTCATTAGGTATTTCTATATCACTAAATTTATAACCAATAAATACATATATTCCTATAATTAGACCTATTAAAATGATTGTTTTTTTCATTGTATCACCTATTTAATATTGAACATAAATTATTTTTTTATACATGAATTGCAAATATTTTTTTATTTAACATATAATACAATAGTTATCAAAATTAAAATTGATATTGACAGTACTAATTTTATTTGATAATATTAATGCATACTTATATTTTATGTAGAGGTTGCAATTTTTAAGAGTATTATACATGATAACTTGAATTAGATGATTGTATAAGAAAGGAAAAATTGCCGAAGGATTTAATAGTTCAAGATATTAAATTACTGGGTATATAGTGAATAACTATATAACTGTCATCGAAAGATGGAGAGCTACTTAATATTTTTTAAGATAACTTTTTTTGTAATCCTCTTTTTAAAATATAGTATAGAAAAAGGAGGATTTTTTTATGTCTATATTTAAAGGGTCTGGTGTAGCTCTAATTACACCATTTAAGGAAAATGGGGAAATTGATTTTGAAACACTAAAAAATTTAGTGGAATTTCAAATTGAAAATGGAACCGATAGTATTATTATTTGTGGAACAACTGGAGAATCAGCAACCTTGAGTGATTCAGAACATTTAAAATGTATTGAGGCTTGTGTAGAATATGTTAACAAAAGAATACCTGTTATTGCAGGAACAGGCTCTAATAATACAAAATCAGCTATTTATTTATCGCAAGAAGCTGAAAAACTTGGTGCAGATGGTCTTTTATGTGTGACACCATATTATAACAAAGCTAGTCAAGAAGGATTAAAAAGGTATTATGAAGCCATTGCTGATAGTGTAAATATACCAATTATTATGTATAACGTTCCATCACGAACTGCTGTCAACCTTAGTCCAGTAACAGCTGTTGATATTTTTGAAAAAAATAAAAATATTGTTGCTATCAAAGAAGCTTCAGGAAACTTTTCTCAAATCGCAAAAATTTTTGAACTTTCGAACAGTCAATTAGATGTGTATTCAGGGAATGATGAACATGTTGTACCAATTTTATCTTTAGGAGGAAGTGGTGTTATATCTGTTATAGCAAACATTTTCCCAAAACAAACACACGATATGGTTATGGATTATCTAAATGGTGATACTGAAAAAGCAAGAAAAATGCAGTTAGATATGCTAAATCTATGTAGTGCATTATTCAGTGATGTTAATCCAATTCCTGTAAAAAAAGCTATGGAAATCTTGGGATTAGCAAATGGTTATGTTAGAGAACCACTAATTGAATTAGATGAACAAAAAACAAAAGTATTAAAAAAAGCAATAGAAAATTTTAAAAATATTTAAAAATACACCTATGTGTATTTTTTCTGTGATATAATCAATATATACTAGGATGTGATGAAATTGAAAAAAAATAATTTTTTTGAAGGATCTTTTATTGCTACTTTTGGTATAATTATTTGTAAAATAATTGGACTTTTATATGTTATACCGTTTTACGCGATGATAACTTCTAAAGGTGCAGCACTATATAGTTTTGCCTACTCTATATATACTGTATTTTTAAGTTTATCAACAAGCGGTATTCCAATTGCTATGAGTAAATTAGTTAGTGAATACAATAGTTTAGAATATTATCATACTAAAGAAAAAATTTATAAACTTGGTAAAAATATTATTGTAGGTTTGGGAATATTTTTCTTTATTATATTAATTCTATTAGCTCCTAATCTTGCTAGCTTCATTTTAGGAAATAATGCTAGTGGTGGAAATACTGTCGCTGATGTTACATTAGTTATTAGAATTATCTCAACAGCCCTTTTAATTGTTCCAATATTAAGTGTTACAAAAGGCTATATTCAAGGACATAAATATATGACTCCTACTAGTATTTCTAATATTATTGAACAAGTCATAAGAGTTTTAGTCATCTTAATTGGTTGTTTTGTTAGTTTGAAAATTATGGGAACTGACGAAAAAGTTGCCATTGCTATTTCAGTATTTGCTGCGACAATTGGCGCTCTTTTAGCATATTTATATCTCATTTTAAAAATGAAAAAAAATGAAAAACTATTTAAAAATAAAACTGATATAAAAGTTGAAGAAAAAGAATTTACTTCAAAATATTTAATAAAACAAATTATTTTATACGCACTACCATTTATTATTATTGATTTATTAAAATCTGCTTATAATTTAGTTGATACTTTTACTATTACACGAACTCTTACAAGTTTAGGATATAGTCAAGATATAGCTGATTTAACATTTGCTACAATCGCTACTTGGGGAAATAAATTAAGTATGATTATAATTTCTATTTCTATTGGCATTACAACTAGTTTAATCCCATCACTAGCTAGTGATTATGTTTTAAAAAATTATAAAGAAGTAAATAAAAAAGTTAATCAAGCAATTCAATTATTATTATTTATTACAGTTCCTATGACTATTGGACTATTTTTTCTAGCTAGACCAGTATGGATAATTTTCTATAGCTATGATCCAATTAGTATTGAAGTATTTAAATTATTTATTTTTCAAGCAATAACTTTCTCATTATTTTCTGTACTATTAAATATAACTCAAACAACTAATAATACCAAAACGACAATTTTAACATTATTATTTAGTTTTATTGGAAACGCTATTTTAAATATTCCAATGATGCATTTATTTAATAATTTTGGAATTGGTTACCAAGGAGCATCTGTTTCAACACTTATAACACAAATAATACCAATTATCTTCTTACTATTCTTTATTAATAAAAAATTAAAAGTAAATTATAAAAATACTATTATATCTATTACAAAAGTCACTTTATCATCTTTAATTATGCTAGTTTCTTTATTCCTACTATCAAAAATATATCCACTTGACTGTTTAACAAGAGGTAATGCTTTAATTCAAACGATAGTCTACGCTATTATTGGAGTTGTCATTTATTCAGTTTTAGCAATAAAATTAGGAATTATTAAAGATATATTTGGAAATAGTAATATTTTAGAAAAATTAAAGACAAAATTACATAAAAAAAATATCTAATAAGATATTTTTTTATTTACAATATTTTTCTAAAATCAAATCCATTAAATCAACTAAATAATAAACAAAATGTTTTTCCAAATATACTGTATCAAGAATTATCACTAATTTTTTACCTAAAGTACTAAATCTAAACATACGAGATATTTTACTAGCTTCTATAAAAATATCTTCTACTTTTATCTTATTAGTAAATTCTTCATAAAAAATTAATTTAATAAAATTCTTATTTTGTTCTACTTTATATATATTAACTTTTCTAGCCATTTTTTCAAATAATTCTTCATGCATATAAATAATCATATTCTCTGATAATTTTCCAAATCGATCTTCAAGTTCATATTTTATTTTTTCTAAACTTTCAATTGAATCTATTTGATTAATTTTTTTATGAATTGATATTTTTATTTCATTATCACTTATATATTTATCATCAATAGCTGTTTCAACATCTAATAAAGGCATATCCTTAACTTCATTTTCAACAGGTACATTTCCATTCAATTTATTAACTTCTTCATTTAACATATTTAAAAATAATTCTATTCCAACTGAATCGATAAAACCTGCTTGTTCACTACCTAAAATATCGCCTGCACCTCTAATTGATAAATCACGCATCGCTATATTAAAACCACTACCTAGCTCTGTAAATTGTTTTATAACATCTAGCCTTTTTATAGCTATTTCTGATAATATTTTATTTTGATTATACATTAAATAACAATAAGCAATTTTATCACTACGACCAACACGTCCTCTTATTTGATAAAGCTGCGATAAACCAAAATGATCAGCGTCCATTATAATTAAAGTATTAACAGTTGGAATATCAATTCCTGTTTCAATAATAGTTGTACAAAGTAAAACATCAAATTCCAAATTCAAAAATTTTGCCATAATATTTTCAATCTGTATCTTTGTCATTTGACCATGAATAATAGCAATTTTAGCATCAGGAATAATACTCTCTAATTCTCTTTTTTTTCTTTCCATTTCTTCAACACGATTATATAGAATAAATGTTTGACCATTACGAGCTAATTCTCGATAAACAGCTTCTTTAATAATTTGTTTACTTTCACTTAATACATAAGTTTGAACAGGATATCTATTAACAGGTGGTGTTTCAATTAAACTCAAACCACGTAAACCTGCTACTGACATTTGTAAAGTTCTAGGTATTGGGGTTGCTGATAGTGTTAAAACATCAATATTATTTTTATATTCTTTTATTTTTTCTTTATGTTTTACTCCAAAACGTTGTTCCTCATCAACAACTAATAAACCAAGATCTTTAAAAATAATATCTTTACTTAAAATTCGATGTGTTCCTATCAATAAATCAACTCTACCATTTTTTAATCGCTCTAAAATATCTTTTGTTTTAGTGGGTGTTACAAAACGATTTAATACTTCAATATTTACACCTGTATCTTTAAATCTATCTATAGCATTATTAAAATGTTGATTTGATAAAATTGTTGTAGGACATAAAAAGGCCACTTGTTTACCTGACAAAATAGCTTTATAAATTGCTCTAAATGCCACTTCAGTTTTTCCAAACCCAACATCACCACATAATAAACGATCCATTGGATTTTCACTTTCCATATCTTTTTTAATTTCAGTTATAGCACGTAATTGATCCTTTGTTTCTTCAAAAGGAAAAGCAGATTCAAAAATAGCCTGTTCTTCAGTATCTTTTAAAAATGCAAAACCCTTAGCTCTTTTCCTTTCAGCATATAATTTTAATAAATCTTGTGTAATGTCTTCAATTTTTTTCTTGAGTTTTGCTTTTGTCTTCGCCCATTCTGTACCACCTAACTTATTAATTTTAGGTACTACTCCATCATTAGCAGAATATTTTGTAATCAACTCTATCTTTTCTACTGGTATATATAATTTATCGCCACCAGCATATTCAACCATTAAATAATCTTTCATCAAGCCATTCTTACTCAATGTTTTAAGACCTTTATATTGACCAATACCATAACTAACATGAACAACATAATCTCCAATATTTAATTTAGTAATATCTTTTATTCTTGTTCCATATTTAAAACTTGATTTATATAAAACATTATTATTTTTACGATTAAAAAATTCTGTTTCACTTATAACAATATAATTATCAAATTCAAAACCTCTATTAATATTTTTAACAACTAAATTTATTTTATTTTGATAAATATCGTCTAAATTAGTAAATATAAAATTATCATTTTTTAATTCATCTATCACTTTATTTACTGTGTACTTATCTTTTAAACAAATAATAACTGTTTTTTTATTTTTAATAAATTTTGTTAATTTATCATTTATTTTATCAATCGACATTGCAAAATTTTCAATATTTCCAGAAATATATTTTTTGGTCTTTATATCTTCAAAAGGTACATCATCAAAACTAGATAAATATAAAGAATTATCTTTATCTAGATTTTCTAATTCAAACATATACTTAGTATCATTAGGTAAATTTCTTTCTTGATTAAAATTTACAATATCTTCTAATAAATTTTTATACCCTAATTTTATATTATTATAATCGATATAAACTAATTTAGGATTATTAAAGTAATCGCCTATATTAGTAACATCAGTATATTTAATTAAATTTTTTTGTTTTCGTTCTTCTTCATTTATTTGTGTATTAGCGACAAATTCAGTATTAGGTAAAATTTGAATACTTTCTATATTATTTTTTGTTAGTTGTGTATCGATATCAAAAGTTTTAATGCTATCAATTACATCACCCCAAAACTCAATTCTTATAGGATTATCCATTCCTAAAGGAAAAATATCCAAAACAAAACCACGTGGAGCATATTCGCCAGTTTTATTTACAAAAGTTTCTTTATTATAACCAATATTATATAAAGCTTTTTCTAATTCTTTAATGTCATATTCTTGATTTTTATTTAAATTAATTATACTTTTTTGATAAATATCTTTTGCTGGCAAAAATCTTAAATATCCCATTAAATTAGTTACGATAATTTTTTTATCGTTACCAAATGAGCTATTTATTGTTTCTAATCTAGTAATTTCCAACTCTGGAGAAATTGCAAGTGCTTCGCTAGTTAAAAAATCATCCATAGGAAAAAATAATACTTTCTCAGTATAGTTAAGTAATGACTTATAAAAATTATTTGCTTCATATAAAGTATTAGTAACAACTACAATTGATGTATTACTTCGAGTAAAATAATTATAAATATAAATAGATTTTAATTCATCATTTAAACCTAATATTATTTTACTATCGTTAGTAGGAAATAATGTTGTAAAAAAGTTCATATTTTCACCCCTCTTTATACGCCAAAAAGATACCATTTGGTATCAATTATTATTATATTTTGTCATTAATAAATCAAAATTAGTATCAATAAAATCATTTATAATATTTTCACTTATATCTATAATATTCTTTAAGATATTTCTTTCATCTTCACTAAATTTACCTAAAACATAATTTTTGGTATCAATTTTTTTATTATTAGAAATTCCTATTTTTAAACGTTTAAATTCATAACTACCTATTTGTTCACCAATATTGTTAAGACCATTATGACCACCAGATGAGCCTTTTGATTTTAATTTATATTTTCCTAACTGTATATCTAAATCATCATTTATTATTAAAATGTCTTTGATATCTATTTTAAAATAATTAATATATTCTCTAACTACTTCACCTGACAAATTCATATATTTTTGAGGTTTCAAAAAAATAACTTTTTCTCCTTTTATAGTAGTCTGAACATATAGTCCCATAAATTTATTACTATTGATTAATAAATTATTTTTTTCACAATAATTATCAATTATCATAAATCCGATATTATGCCTTGTATTAGCATACTCCTTACCAGGATTGCCAAGACCAACAATTAATTTCAAATTAATCACCTACTTTATTTTATGATATTCATTATAAACATCTTGCTTTTTTAGATTACGTTCTTTAGCTACTTTTTTAATAGCTTCTTTAGAATCTTTACCTTCTTTTATATAAAGATTGACGTGTTCAATAATTGTCAAATTATTGTAACTGTTTTCTTGCTTATTTCCTTCAACAACTATAACAAATTCACCTTTTACATCAACTAATTGACAAGTTATTGTATCTAGTGTACCCCTATATACCTCTTCAAATTTCTTGCTTATTTCCCGGGAAATAGCGATATTTCGACTACCTAAAATATTTAGCATATCAGTCAAAGTTTCAATAATTCTATGTGGGGCTTCATAAAATATTAAAGTTGCTTTTTCATTTTTTAATTGTTCTAGTTCTTGTTTTCTTTTTGTAGCCTTACTATTTAAAAAACCATAAAATAAAAATGGCATTGGGCTAATTCCTGAAGTTATCAATGCTGGTATTAAAGCTGTTGGACCAGGTAAACCAACTACATTATAATTATTTTCAATAGCGTATTTTGCTAATTCATAACCAGGATCACTAATAATAGGTGTTCCACGATCACTAACCAAACCAACATTATACCCATTTTGCAAATACTCTAATAATTTATCTTTATTCAATTGTTCATTATAATTAAAACTAGAAATCAATTTCTTTTTAATATTTAAATGTTTAAGTAACATTGATGTAACTCTTGTATCTTCAGCAAAAATTACTTCAACTTCCTTCATTATATTTATTGCTCTTAAAGTAATATCTTCCATATTTCCAATTGGTGTTGGAATTAAATATAAAGTTGGAGTCCCATTATAACTTTTTTGTGACATAAATCACCTCATTCAAAGTATTTTTTAACTTCTTCAGTATAACTCCCATCTGAATTATGAACAAATAATGGTGGCATAAATTTTATCCCTGCATTGCCATTTTTTGTACCTTCTATTAATAAAATATTAGCTTCTTTATCTTTTTTTGGATAAACTAATTGAATTTTTTTAGGAGTTATATTATATTTTTTCATTGCATCTATAATATCAATTAAACGTTCTGGTCTATGAACTATTGATATTATACCATTATTTTTTAATAATTTTTTAGCAATTTTAAATAGATCATCTAAATTTAAAGTAACTTCATGACGTGCAATAGTTTTATAATCGTTTTTATTTAAATGCGATGTTTCATTTACTTTAAAAAATGGTGGATTACAAACAATTACATCATAAGATTCAGTTGGTATTTTTTTGTATAAATTACATATATCTTCGTTTATTAATTCAATTCGTTCTTCTAATTTATTTAGTCTTAAATTTTTGAGTGCTAGCTCATAAACATCTTTTTGAATTTCAACAGCTGTTATTTTAGCTTCTGTTTTAGTTGTTAATATTAAAGATATAGGTAAATTTCCACATCCTATATCTAAAATATTTTTGATATTTTTATTTAATGTTACAAAATTAGGTAACAAAACAGAATCGATTGAAAAATTAAACATTTCTGAATCTTGATAAACACGTAAATTTTTATATCCTAATAAGTAATTATATTTTTCCATATTAACATTCTTTATTAATTTCTATTATACCAACATTTTCAACATCGACTTTATATGATTTATTTAAAATATCTAAACTGACTACTTGTCCAGTTCCTTTTTCTGTTTTAACCTTTTCCCCAACTTTAGGTAAACATTTTCTGCAATCACGATAACATTCATCTTCATATTTTAAACAACATAAAAGCCGACCACAAACACCGTTTATTTTACTTGGATTTAATGCAATATTTTGATTTTTAGCCATGTTAATTGAAACTGATTCTAAATCGTGCAAAAATCTAGCACAACATAATTTACAGCCACAAACTCCAATACCGCCAACTTCCTTAGCTTTATCACGAACACCAACTTGTCTTAATTCAATACGAGTTTTATAAATACTGGCCAACTGCTTTACTAATGTTCTAAAATCTATTCTATTATCAGAAATAAATTTAAATACTAATTGACTACGATCTAAAGTAAATTCAGCCTCTATTATTTGCATAGGTAATTTTTCTTGTTCTACTATATTTTTACATTTAACTAATGCTTCTTTAGCATCTTTAATATTTTTTAAATTATTATAATAATCATTTTTTGAAGCAATTCTAACAATTTGTTTTAATGGCGAATTAATTTTACTTTCATCTATTTCAATTATATCTGTAACCACTTTACCAAATTGCAAACCACGATCTGTTTGAACTACAACAGTTATATTCTTTTTTAAATTTATTTTTCCAGGTAAAAAATAATAAACTTTACCATTCTCTTTAAAACTAACACCTACTACATTAACCATATTATCACCTGCTTTCTAAATCAATAATTAGATTATCCATAAGTAAATTTAAATTAACATTATTTTTAATTTTTTGTTTAGCATCTAATATTTTTGATATTTTTTTAACAAGGTCATATTCTGTATTCTTATTAGCTATTTTTAATAATTCATCAGTATTATTTTTAAAAACTAATAATTCATGTCCAATTTTAAGATTTAGAACATCTCTATAATATAATATCATTATATCATAAGCTAAAATATTTTTTTCTTTATCTGAAAAATAATTAAACCAAAGTTTTTGTGTATATAATAAAGTATCTAAATTATTTGTTTCATAATACTGAACAAACTTTTTAACACTATTTATTAATTCTAAATTAGCTTCATTATTTAAAAATTCTTCTTTTTTTATATTATCTGTAAAACTATAACTAGAAATCATTTCTATTTCAGAATCAAAATTAATTGCCTTTTTCTTAAATGAAATAATCTGACAACGAGATATAATCGTATCCAATAATTGATAAATATTATTAGTAACCAATATAGCTATAATATCTGGAGCTGGTTCTTCCAAAAACTTTAATATTGAATTAGCGGCTGATGTATTCATTTTTTCAGCTTCGTTTATTATATATATTTTCTTATTACCAATAATAGCTTTTTTACTAAATTCTTGTTGTAAATTATCAAGTTGTTCTTTTTTTATCCACATACCATCAGGATTAATAATTTTAACATCAGGATAACATTTATCGGTAATCATTTGACAAATAGAACATTTAGAACATTCAGAAGATGCAAAAAAGCTGTTTGGACATAATAGTGATTTAATAAAAGCAAAAATGAATTGTTCTATTTCATCATAACCATTTGTCTCAAACAAGTAAGCATGAACTATTTTATTTCGTTTTATAGAATTCTTCAAAGTTGTTACGGCTACTGGTTGTTCTAATAAATAATCATCAAGCATACTTCACCTTCTTTAAAAAACAATCACTAATATAAAAATTAAAGCGAATAAAGCTGGAATTCCTAATATACTAAGTAATAATATTGTATAAATATTTATAGGGATTATCATGCCTAAAGATTGACTAATTAAATTATATCCATACAATACAAATATACTTAAAATGATTCTTTTTATAAATTTTAATATTTTCTTTAGCATTGTCCACCTCAAATTATCTTATGAAATAGACAATATATTATTACTTATCACTTAAATAATTTCGATTTTCAAAAGCCATTTCTAGTGTTAACCCATCTATATATTCCATATCAGCTCCAATTGGTACACCACGAGCTATTTTTGATACTTTTATATTTTTATTTTCGATTTTTTTTGATATATATAATGCTGTTGTTTCACCTTCTACACTAGGTGTAAGAGCTAAGATGATTTCATTTACAGATTCTTTTTCAATTCTATCTAATAACGTATTTAAATTTATATCTTCTGCGTTTCTACCTTCTAATGGTGAAATTAAACCATCCAATACATGATAAACTCCATGATAACAATTTGTTTTTTCAATAGCAATAATATTTTTTATATTTTCAACTACACATATTGTTTTTGTATCACGAGTTTTATCAGAACAAATTAAACAATTCTCATCTTCAGATAAGTTATTACATATTTTACAACGACAAATTTTAGTCTTAGAATCTTTTAATGATTGCTCAAAAATATCTATGATTTCTTCATCTAAATTTAAAACCGAAAGAGATAATCTTTCAGCTGTTTTTTCACCTATCCCAGGTAATTTTTTAAAACATTCTATTAAGTTTTTTATTGTTGATGGATACATCTTAAAATAAACCTGGCATTCCTTGAGTAAATTTACCCATTTTCTTTTCAGTTTCTTCATCTACTTTTTTCATAGCTTCATTAACTGCAACAACAATCATATCTTGTAGCATTTCGATATCATCTTTATCAATACTTTCATTATCGATTGTAATATTAACTAATTCTTTTTTTCCATTTACTTGAACAGTCACAAATGAAGTCTTCCCTTCAAAAATCATTTTATCTATTTCTTCTTTTGCGGCCAACATATCTTTTTGCATCTTTTGTGCCTGTTTCATCATTGCTTGTATATTCATTATTTATTCCTTCTTTCTAATTATATTCTACTATATTTTTAAACATAGAATCAATACTTGATTCATCTTTTTTTGTTTCCAATTTAGGGAAAATTTCTGATAAATCTATATTTTCAACTTTATATTCAAATTTCTTTGTTTTATTATTAAATTCTTCTTTTATTAAATCCCATTGGTCTTGTTCAACACCAATTATTTTATAGTTAGTACTAAATTCATTATTTAGAAAATTTTCTATTTTAGGTATAGATAAATTGAAGATTTTTGTAATATTTTGTGTTTTAAATACAAAAACTAAGTATTCATCACTTGCTGCTTTTAACTCACCATCTAATATCATTGAAACAAATTCACCATAGTCTGGATCTAAAAGTTTAGAATTTAGATTCTTACATTTTTCTCGAAAGTTTATTATTTCTTTTTTACTTAATTTAGCTAAAGTATTATTTATTCTTAAGTTTTGTAATTGCTGTAATTTAGATTCTTGCTCTATATTTACATTTACTTTACTTTCTGTTTCTTTTTTTTCTGGTTCTTCTGTTGTTATATTTATTTCAGTATTATTTTTTTGCACTGGTTTTGATTCTTCTTTAATATTACCTTTTTTTTCTAATTTATTACTATTAATGTTTATTATCTTTATTATTGCTAATTCAAATATTAATCTAGAATTGTTATTATTTTTAATATTGTTTAACGTAATGTTAAGTTCATTTAAAATTTCAATCAATTTTTCTTCTTCATATAAATTAATAAAATCTTCGTATATATTATTTTTATCTATGTAATTAGGGATTTTCTTTATTAATAAAATATTTTTATAAAAAAGAATTAATTCTTCTGTTAATTTCAAAAAATTCTTACCATTATTATCGTAATCATCAATTATATTAAATATTTCTGATAAAGCACTATTAGTTAAAGCTGAAACAATTTGTTTTAAATTTTCCTGTGTTATAGTACCATTAACTTCATGGACATCATTCTCCGTTATTTTAGAATCAGAATAAGCAATTACTTGATCTAAAATACTTAAAGCATCTCTAAGTCCGCCATTTGCTAACCTAGATATTTCTTTTAAAGCCAATTCATCAATCTCTATATTTTCTTGTTTAGATATATACTCTAATCTTTCGTATATTTTATTTTCACTAACTTTTTTAAAATCGAATCTTTGACATCTAGACAAGATTGTAGATAAGACTTTATGAGGATCTGTAGTAGCCAAAATAAATATGACATGGCTTGGAGGTTCCTCTAATGTCTTTAATAAAGCATTAAAAGCACTAGTACTAAGCATATGAACTTCATCAATAATATAAACTTTATATTTACTTATAGATGGAACTAAATTAACTTTATTTTTAAGTTCTCTTATCTCATCAACACCATTATTGGAAGCTGCGTCTATTTCAATTATATCTATATTCTGCTGATTATTAAATTGATTACAGCAGTCACAAGTTTCGCATGGTGCGTTGTTAATTAATTGTTTACAATTAATTGTTTTAGCAAATATTTTAGCAGCACTTGTTTTTCCAGTTCCTCTTGGGCCTGTAAATAAATATGCATGACTAATTTTATTTTTCTCTATTGCGTTTTTTAAAGTTTTTACAATTACTTCTTGTCCTATCATTTCATCAAAATTTTTAGGTCTATATTTTCTATATAATGCTTGATACATATTAATACCTCCTAATTACGTTTTTTTTGAAAGAATTTTTTCATTAAATTCTGTGCTTCGTTTTCATAAATTCCTTTTTCTACTATTACAGAATGATTATTCTTTTTATTTTCAAACACTTTATCTATACTTTCAACATAGCCAAATTTTTCATTTTTAGTAGCATATACAACTCTTTTAATTCTAGATTGTATAATTGCACCACAACACATTAAACATGGTTCAACAGTCACATATAAAGTACAGTCATTTAAATACCAATTATTTAATTTTTTACAAGCTTTTTCGATAGCTATAATTTCTGCATGTTTTGTAGAAATTAGTAATTTTTCTTTCATATTATGAGCTTTAGAAATTACTTTATCATTGCATACAATTACTGCGCCAATTGGAACATCATCATATTTTAATGATTTTTCAGCTTCTTTTAAAGCCATCTTCATATATATTATATCATCATTCATACTATCACCTAAAAAAAAGGCACACACATTTAGGGAAACTTAAGGCTGCTATTTTCCAATTCTGACCTGATTCGTTTATAAATGTTGTACCTTTATTAATATATATTATTTTAATTTATAAAGCAATATTTTTTCTTTATTTTATTATATTTAATATCAATGTTTCACGTGAAACATTATTATTATAGAAATGAGCAAAAGGAAAAATAAAATTATATATATCAAATTTTCAATAACAGTAATTATTATATTTTTGTTATTATTTTTTTAAATATTATCTACTATTAATTTTATAAATGTAATAATCAAAATATTATTAAAAAATAAAATAGATAATTCTACAAAACCATTCATACCATATCCATAATATTCTTTATTAATATTGTATAACAAGTAAATTTTGTTATAAATATTTATTTCGATAATTATTAAAATTATTAACACTATAAAAAGTAACAATATTTTTTCTTTTTTATATATACACCTCACTCTTTATATTATAATATAAATAATTTTAAAGTAACAATGTTTCACGTGAAACATTGAATAATTTATTAAAGTTTATTTTTTATTAGTAACTATATTAAATACTCATACTATTATTCTAAATAATTAATATAAATAAATTTTTAGATATAATTATAATCAAAGTGTATAAATTTAACAATATCATTAATATAAAAAATAATGTTTCACGTGAAACATTATTCAATATTATCATTAGATTCTTCTAATGAATTTTCTTCTTTTGCTACAACAGCAATAGTACTTACTTTCTGATTATCTTTTAAATTAATTAATTTAACTCCTTGCGCTACTCTTCCTGTTTGTGAAACTTGCTCTAATGGTAATTTTATCATAATTCCATTATCAGTTATAATCATTAAATCTTCATTATCATTAATAATTTTGAAAGCCACGATATTTCCATTTTTATCTGTTACATTTAAGGCTTTTACACCTTTACTTCCACGATGAGTCATCCTATATTCTTCTAACTCTGTTTTCTTACCATAACCATTTGCTGTTACAACTAAAACCTTTTGATTTGCTTTGGCTACTTCACAACCTACACAAATTCCATCACCAACATCTATTCCTCTAACACCAGAAGCAGTTCTACCCATAATTCTAATTTCTTTTTCATTAAATCTTATCATTCTTCCATTAGAAGAGGCTATTAATATTTCATTATCACCTATTGTCTTCTTAACAGCAGTTAACTCATCGTTTTCTTTTAAAGTGATAGCTAACTTACCATTTTTTCTAATACTATCGAATTCTGATATGCTAGTTCTTTTAATCAAACCATTTTGTGTACAGAATACAATATAATTATTTTTTTCGTCTGTTTCTATCTTAAGCATCTCTTTTACTACTTCACCAGATTCAAGTGGTAATAGATTTATTATAGGTAATCCCTTAGATTGTCTACTATATTCTGGTATTTCATAACCTTTAATTCTATATACTCTTCCCCTGTTGGTGAAGAATAAAATATAATCATGTGTTGTCATTGATACTAAATATTGAACAAAATCTTCTTCATTAGTAGACATACCTTTAATACCTACTCCCCCTCTATTTTGGGTTTTATAAGTATCACTTGTAACTCTTTTTACATAACCTTTGTTTGTCAATGTGATTATGATATCTTCAACTGGTATCAATGATTCATCCTCGATATATTCGATTGATGTCATATCAATATTTGTTTTTCTTTCATCAGCATATTTTTCTTTTATTTCTAATAATTCTTCTTTTATAACATTTAAAATCTTATCATCACTACTTAAAATAGAATTCAATTCTTCAATTAATTTCATTAATTCTGCAATTTCTTCTAATACTTTTTCAATTTCTAAACCAGTTAATTTTCTTAATTTCATTTCTAAAATTGCTTCAGTTTGGACATCGTCTAAATTAAATCTACTCATTAATTGTTCTTTAGCAATTTCATCTGTTTTAGATTCTTTTATAATTTTGATTACAGCATCTATATTATCTAAGGCAATTTTTAAACCTTCTAATATATGAGCTCTCTTAAGAGCCTTATCTAAATCAAATTTAGTTCTTCTAATAATAACTTCTTTTTGAAAATCAATATAATAACTTATAATATCTTTTAAACCTAAAATTTGAGGTTTACCTTGATGTAACATAAGCATATTTATACCATATGATGTTTGAAGTTGTGTATGTTTGTATAAATTATTTAATACTACATTAGGATTGGCATCTCTTTTTAGTTCAATTACAATTTTCATTCCATCTTTAAAAGAAGTTTCTTCTCTTAAATCAGATATTCCATCAATTATCTTATCTCTAACTAACTCTGCAATTCTAGTAATTAATGCTGAAGTATTAACTTGATATGGAACCTCTGTAATAATTAAATCATATCGATCCTTGTTTTCAACAACGTCAACTTTTCCTCTAATAGTAATAGTTCCTTTACCAGTTTCATAAGCTTTTTTAATTCCACTATTACCTAAAATTGAACCACCAGTTGGAAAATCTGGACCCTTTACATATTGCATCAATTCTAAAGTGTCAATATCGTGATTGTCAATATAAGCTACACAACCATCAATTACTTCACCTAAATTATGTGGAGGTATATTTGTTGCCATACCAACAGCAATACCCATTGTTCCATTTACTAAAATATTTGGAAACCTACTAGGTAATACAGCTGGTTCTTTTCTTGAAGCATCAAAATTATCCTCAAAATCGACAGTATTTTTATTAATATCTCTAAGTAATTCCATAGATATTTTTGATATTCTAGATTCTGTATAACGATAAGCTGCCGCTGTACTTCCATCTATAGCTCCAAAATTTCCATGACCATCTATTAATGGATGTCTATAACTAAAATCTTGCGCCATTCTAACCATAGCATCATATACAGCAGTATCACCATGAGGGTGATAGTTACCAATAACAGCACCAACTGTTTTAGCGCATTTTACATATCCTTTATCAGGTGTAAAACCAGATTCTAGCATAGTATACAAAATTCTTCTATGAACAGGTTTTAAACCATCTCTTATATCAGGAATTGCTCTAGAAATAATAACACTCATTGAATATTCAAGAAATGATTTATTCATCTCTTCTACTATATTTTTATTTTCTAATCTATCTATATCCATAATTTCACCTCTAAATATCCAAATTTTCTACATATTGAGCATTTTCTTCTATAAATTTACGTCTTGGTTCAACTTCTTCACCCATTAAAGTTTCAAATACTTGATCAGCTAATATTGCATCTTCAATTGTAATTTTTCTAAGTGTTCTATGTTCAATATTCATTGTAGTATCGCATAATTCTTCTTTATCCATTTCTCCTAAACCTTTATTTCTATTTACAACATATTTAGTAGTTGGAGGAAGAGACGCGATATATTCATCTTTTTCTTCATCAGTTAAAACAAATTTAAATGTCTTACCATGAGTTATCTTATATAATGGTGGTTGTGCAACAAAGACATGACCTGTTTCAATAATTGGTCTAAAAAATCTATAAAATAATGTTAACAATAAAGTTCTAATATGTGAGCCATCAACATCGGCATCAGTCATTATGATAATTTTATGATATCTTAATTTATCGATATTAAAATCCTCACCAATTCCTGTACCAAAAGCTGTTATCATACTTCTAATTTCTTCATTTCCTAAAATTTTATCTAAACGAGCTTTTTCAACATTTAAAATTTTTCCTCTAAGTGGTAAGATTGCCTGTGTTTTAGCATCTCTACCTTGTTTTGCTTGTCCACCTGCTGAATCACCCTCAACGATAAATATTTCAGATATTTTTGGATCCTTAGAAGAACAGTCAGCAAGTTTTCCCCATTGATTAGTTAACTCTAATCCACCTTTTCTTCTAGTCATTTCTCTAGCTCTTTTAGCAGCAACTCTAGCATGTGAAGCTGTGATAGCTTTATCTACTATTATTTTAGCTTGATCTGGATTTTCTAATAAAAATCTTTCAAAACCTTCAGAGAATACATTATCGGCAAGCTTTCTAACTTCTGAATTTCCTAAGCGTCCTTTAGTTTGACCTTCAAATTGTGGATTTGGATGTTTACAAGAAATTATCATTGTTAATCCTTCTTTAACATCATCACCAACTAATGAATCATCTTTTTCTTTAAGAATATTATTTTTTCTTGCATAATTATTAATAATTCTTGTTAAGGCACGTCTTACCCCTTCTTCATGAGTACCACCATCATGAGTATTAATATTATTTACGAATGAATATATATTGTCTGTATAACCATCATTATATTGCATTGCAACTTCAAAGAATACATTATCTTCTTCACCTTCTAAATGAATAATATTTTCATGAATAGGAGTTTTATTTTTATTTAAATATCTAACGTATTCACTAATACCACCTTCATAATGGAAAGTATCACCAGTTGTATCTTCATTATCGCGATCATCACGTAAGGTAATTTGTAATCCTTTATTTAAAAATGCTAATTCACGAGTACGAACTTTTAAAGTATCATAATCATATATATCTGTATCAAATATAGTTGGGTCTGGTTTGAAAGTTACAGTTGTACCTGTTCTATTTATATCACATTCACCAACAACCGTTAAATGTTGAACAATCTTACCACCATTTTCAAATTTAGCTTCATGAACTTTACCATCTTTATATACTGTTACAACTACACTAGTCGAAAGAGCATTTACGACACTCGCACCTACTCCATGAAGTCCACCAGATACTTTGTATCCTCCATCACCAAATTTTCCACCAGCATGCAACACTGTATAAACAGTTTCTACTGTTGAAATTCCTGTTTTAGCATGTATTCCAGTTGGAATTCCACGACCATTATCTTTAACAGTTATAGAATTATCTTTATTAATAACTATTTCAATCGCATTACAGAAGCCAGCTAATGCTTCATCAATACTATTATCAATAATTTCCCATACTAAATGATGCAATCCTTTAACATCAGTTGTACCTATATACATTCCAGGTCTTTTTCTAACTGCTTCTAAACCTTCTAAAACTTGAATATCCGAAGCATCATAATGTTGTTTTTCATTCTCCATCTTTTTCTTCCTCCATCACTCTTTTTATATTTCCATTTTCTATTTCAAACAACTTAGACTTTTTCTTTATTTTTTTATCTATATTTTTTAAATCTGTCGTTGTTATGATCGTTTGTATATCTTTACTGATATATTTTAATAATCGATTTTTTTTCTCATCATCAAGTTCACTAAAAACATCATCTAACAATAAAATAGGCGTTTCTAAATTATGTTTTTTTAGAATTTCTATTTCTGCCAACTTAACTGTTAAAACAGCCAAACGTTGCTGCCCTTGTGAACCATAATTCTTTAAATTTAAATCATTTAAATAAAATTCAATATCATCTTTATGTGGGCCTATTAAACTACTCCCTACTCTAATTTCTGAATCCAAAGTATTATTCAATTTTTCTTTAAAAATATTAATTATTTCCTTATTATCAATATTATCAAAATCAGTTATATTAAGACTATTTTTATAATCAATATGAAATCCTTTTAAACCTGTTAAATCATAAAATATATTCTCAATTACTTCGTTAATTTCATTAATAAAATTATTTCTTATTTTAAATATTTTTAAAGAACTATCAATATAATAATCATTCATAATAAAAAAATATTGCTCATCATAGTTGTTATTAATACTCATTTTTTTCAAATAGTCATTACGCATTTTTTGAATTTTACGAAATTTATTTAACAAAATTAAATAATTATTATCATATTGGCTAATCTCTGAATTGAGATATCTTCTACGTATATTTGGAGAACCTTTAATTATATCTAAATCATCTGGATAAAAAATTATTATATTTAACTTGGTAATATAATCTCCAACTTTTTTATATACATCATCATCAACATAAATACTTTTTTTATCTTTTTCTAAAATGATTTCTAATTTTGTTTTAAAAGGACTATTATTTTTTAAAATCCCAGTTATTTTTAAATAGTTCTCACCATTTTTAATTAATGTATTATCTATAAAAGAACGATGAGATTTAGTAAAACTTAAAAAATAAATACTTTCTAATAAATTAGTTTTGCCTTGGGCATTTTGACCAAAAAATATATTAATTTTTGAACTCAAATTTATATTGGCAGAACTATAATTACGAAAATTTTTAACACTGAGTTGTTTTAAAATCATTAATAACACCTTTTTTTCATTTTAAAGCCCATAAATAAGCTTTTAGATAAAATTAATACTCCTATACACACTTAATATTATAACACATAATTTGGTCAAAAAACAAAAAAATAAACAATATTTGTTTATTTTTTAATTAAATTATATGTTTTTTCTCTTTCTTAAAATTGATTCTAATCTTGTTGATCGTAAAACTTGATTCTCTAAAGAACCATAAGAAATACCTAGATTAATTGTTTTTCCATTTTTAAATAAAATTTGCGTTGTATTATCATTTTTTCTATAATCCTCTAAATTATTTAATGATATCCATATACAATCTACTATTCTTGGAGAATTAGTTGGGAAAAATATTACATCATTTGTTTCTTCTACTATAATTGGAGCTTTATAATTAACACCTATTAAATTTTTTGTTCCTTCTTGACGTCCATCTAATGAACTTCCAAAAAATTTACAACTATCGTCAACTAACTATCGTCAACTATTTTTGTAGAACATTTATTTATGATAAATGTATCATTATCTTCAATTACTTCGCTTCTTTTTGAATCAATTGGAATGATTGCCAATGTATTTTTTGTAATCTCATAAGTATCAAGCAAAATTATCACCTCCTATAGATATTTTTCAACAAAAATATCAAATTTCCTTTTTTATATCAAAAATTTATGTCGAATTTCATCACTTTTTGTCAAAAAAAGAAGAAATTTTAATTTTTTTCTTCTTAATATGTTCTAATTGGTAAAATTAATTCTATTAAATTTTCATTTTCTACTTCTGTTATAACGATTGGCTTAACCTCACCATTAAATTTTATTTCAATTTCACTACAATCAAATGCTTTTAATGCTTCCATCATATATTTAGAACTAAAAGCTATCTTTATATTTTCAGAATTATTTTTTTCTGCCATTATTGTTTCTTCGACATTACCTATTTCTGGAATATTAGAATAGATTTTTATTTTATCATCAAAACTTTCTAATTTAATTGTATTTTTATCATCTTCATTAGTTAATAATGATGCCCTATCTAATGAAGAATAAAAATCATTTAAATTAACTTTTATTTTTAATTCAAAATCTGTTGGAATCAATTTTGAAGTATCTGGATATGTTCCATTAATAAGTCTCGACATAAAAATAATATTACCAAATTTAAAAATAATTTTATTACTAAAAATATGTAATTCAACATTGTCTTCTTCATCATTAAATAATTTAACTAATTCATTTAAGTTTCTAGTAGGAATTAAAATATTAACACTATCTTCTATTTTATTTGATAATTTAACAATTTTTTTAGATAAACGATAAGAATCTGTTGCAGTACATTCTAATATATCATCAGTTATTTTTAAATTGATACCTGTTAAAACTGGTCTTGATTCTTGATTAGATGTAGCAAATATAGTTTGATTAATAATTGTTTTAAACAATTTTTTACTAATAAAAACAGGGTTTAAACTATTTTCTAAATCTAAGTCTGGAAAATCATTAACATTATTACAATTTAAATTACAAGATGTATTTTCTGTATATATATATAATTTAGAATCAACTAATTCTTCGATATTTACAATAGTATTAGGTAATTTTTTTATTATTTCATATATATATCTTCCTGATACAACTATTTCGCCCTCTTCTATAATTTCTTCTATTTCATTTTTACTAATAAATGTTTTAATCGCAATTTCATTATCAGTACTCATCATATATAATCCATCACTATTTAAATCAAATTTAATACAATTTAAAATTGGAATTAGATTTTTACTTGATATTCCTTTTATTACATAATTTAAATTTTCCATCAGTATATTTTTTTTAATTTTTAATTTCATAAAAATCCTCCTCTTTTATATTATTTTTTTATAAATTATTAATATTATTAGTGTGCAAAATGTTGAAAATTTTAAAAATCCTTTATTTTAAAACATTTTCTAATTAATTATTAGTGTGCAAAACTATTGTATTTGTCCAATTAATTTTTTTATTTCTGCTTCAAAATCTTTTCTTTTACTAATTTCTTTTTTTATTTTATCTACTGAGTGCATAACTGTAGTATGATTTTTTCCACCAAATTCGATTCCAATTTTTGGTAGTGATTCTTCTAATACAACTCTACAAATATACATTGCTATTTGTCTTGGTAAAGCAATAGTAACTACTCTTTTTTTACTTTTTAAATCTTCAACAGAGATATTATAATTTTGTGCAACAATTTGTTGAACTTGTTCAATTTTATTTTTAGAAATAACTGTTTTAGAAAAGAAATCTTTTAAAGCTTCAATTGCTAAATCTAAATTAATATTCTGTTCATTCATAGTTGCAGCATATGCGGTAATTCTTGTAATAGCCCCTTCTAATTTTCTAATATCCGAAGAACAGTTACTTGCTATATATTCTTTAACATCTTCTGGAAATTCTTCTTGCATAAAGTTACTTTCGATTTTTTTATTAATAATCTGCATTCTTAATTCAAAATCTGGTGGTAAGATATCAGCAGTAAGTCCCCAGTTAAATCTTGTTTTTAAACGATCCTCTAATCTTTTTAAATCATCTGGTGAACGGTCAGAAGATATAATAATTTGTTTATTATTCGCATATAATTCATTGAATGTGTGGAAAAAAGCTTCTTGTGATTTATCTGCAACCTGTAAATATTGAATATCATCAATCATTAAGACATCAATATCACGATACTTCTTTTTAAAATTTTGGACATCATCGATATTATTACCATCATTTTTCCTGTGTAAATCTACAAAGTCATTAATGAAATCATCACTTGTTATGTATAAAACTTTTTTCTTACTATTTTGAACAATATAATTACCAATCGCATGCATTAAATGCGTTTTCCCTAACCCACTATTTCCATATAAAAATAATGGATTATACATTATTCCCGGTTTTTCAGCTACTGCTAATGCTGAAAGACGAGCAAATTTATTTGATTTCCCTACAATAAAATTATCAAATGTATATTGAGGATTTAAATTAGAATCAAAATTAAAAGCTGGCACCCCTACTTCATCAGTGTTTATTTTTATATTTTCATCTATCTCTTCTTCTGTATAATATTCAAATTGAAAATTAGATCCAGCTATTTCATTAAAGATTTCACAAACTAAATCATTATAATTCTCTTTTAGATATTTTTTATGAACGTGTGTTGGAACTTTTATTTTAGCAGTATTATTATTAAGTTCTAATAATTCTGTTTCTGAAAACCAAGTATCATAAACAATTGATGATAAATTATCTTTAAATTTTTTTAAAGCCTCTTCCCAAATATTTTTTAAATCCACACTTTTGCACCTCTATTTCCAACTTATTAACTTATTTTAAACTATTTAAATAAAAAAATAAATAGTTTTGAACACAAAAAAAGAAAAATCTACAATTTTTGCACACAAAAAATCTAAAAATAAATCAATATTTTAAAAGTTTTGAACATATATGTTAAAAAAATATAAACATATAATTTTAATTGTCTAAAAGTTTTGAACAATTTATGTAGAAAATATAAAAAATATTTGACAAATAATAAATAAATATATATAATTTATAAAGCAACGAAAAATTTTAATAATCAGGAGGTGTAAAAAATGAAAAGAACATATCAACCTAATAATAGAAGAAGAAGTAAAAAACAAGGTTTTTTAGCAAGAATGAAAACAAAGATAATTAATTCGAGAAGAAGAAAAGGTCGCAAAGTTTTATCACATTAAAATTAACCACTATAGAATTAGTGGTTTTTTACTATAAGAGGGATAATCATGAAGAAAATTAATATAATTAAAAGTAATGAAGAATATAATAGGATTATAAAAAATATAAAACCTTATAAGACTAAAGCATTTCTTATATTTATTGAAAAAAAAGAGCAAGAAAAATATAAATTTGGTTTTTCAATTAGTAAGAAAATAGGTAAAGCTGTTACAAGAAATAAAATCAAAAGACAATTAAAAAATATTCTTGATCAAAATAGCTATGAAAATAACTTTAATTGTATTATAATGGTAAGGAAGGGAATTTTTGATTTAAATTTTGTTGAAATGGAAAAATCACTAAATGATGTTTTAATAAAATTTAATTTAATAAAGGAGAATAAATGTGCGAAAAAATATAACAAAAATAATACTATTAACACTAATGATATTTAGTTTAACTGGTTGTACTAAGTATTTAAAAGACGACAAAAAAGTAGTTAAAAATGAATTAACAGGTCAAAATTTAGCTTCAAATATATTATGTAAACCAGAAGCAGAAGAAACAATAGCGACTTATGAAAAATATGATTTTGATTTAAGTGAATTACCATCTTGTGAAAAATTAAGTTTAAGTAATACTAAATATGATGGAATTTGGACAACAGTTTTTGTTAAGCCACTAGCGATTGTAATAATAAAATTAGGTCAATTAGTTAAAAACTATGGTTTATCAATTATTATAATTACATTATTAATAAGATTAATATTATATCCAATAACAAGAAAAGCAGCTATGCAATCAGAGAATATGAAAAAAGCTCAACCAGAATTACAAAATTTAGAAAAAAAATACGCTAATAAAACTAGTCAAGATGATATGATGCGTAAAAGTCAAGAAATGCTAATGATTTATAAAAAATATGATATTAATCCTATGACTGGTTGCATTTTCTCAATTATTCAAATACCATTATTCTTTGCTTTTTTTGAAGCAATGAATCGTTTACCAGCTATTTTTGAAGAAGATTTCTTAGGATTACAATTAGGAACAAGCCCATTAATAGGTATGCAAAATGGTCATTATTACTATATTATTTTAATTATTCTTGTTACTTTAGCTACGTATTTCTCATTTAAATTAAATAGTAATGCTTCAATGGCACCTGAAGCTGAAAAACAAATGAAAATGATGAGTAATTTCTCAATAGTATTTATAGGAATTGCTTCAATAACAATGTCAGCTGGAATTGAATTATATTTGATTGCTAATAGTACATTTACTATTATTCAAAATCTACTTGTAAAGAGAGGTAAAAATAAATGTGCGAAAAAATAGAAATTGAAGGAAAAACTATTGAAGAAATTACTCAAAAATGTTCAACTGATTTTAATTTAAAAGAAGAAGATATTATAATTATTAATAAAGAAGAAAAAGGTGGGTTATTTAAAGGAAAAAAAGTAATAGCTCAAATTATTAAAAAAGAATATTTAAAAAATTATATTAAAGATTTCTTTAAAAATTTAGAAAAATATATGAATATTCAAATTAATTGCGAAATAAAAGAAGAAGATAACAATTATAATGTTATGTTAGTATCTGATAATAATGCAATTTTAATTGGTAAAGAAGGAAAAAATTTAGATGCTATTCAAACTATTATACGAACAATAATAAAAAAATTAACAAATAATATTGTAAAAATTAATCTTGATGCTTCTAATTATAAAGCTAAAAAAATAAATAATTTAGAATATGAAATAAAAAAGATAATTAATGAAGTCGTAAAAACAAAAATAGATGTAAAATTAGATCCAATGAATTCTTATGAAAGAATGATTGTTCATAACTATGTTAGCAAATATGATAATTTAACAACTGAAAGTATTGGTGAAGAACCAAATCGTTATATTGTCATTAAATATAAAGAAAATTAATTAAAATTAGTTTTCTTTTTTTAATAAATAAATTGACTAAATAATTAATATAATATAGAATAATAAAGGAAGAAGGATGAAATATGAAAATCCAAAAATATTTAGAAAAAGATTCGGAATATTATAAAATAGTTGAAGAAATATTAAATAACGAGGAATTCTTGAGAAGAAAAGAATTTAGACATCATGGTGATAGAACAGTATATGATCATTGTCTTGCAGTTTCAATATTATCTTATAGAATCGCAAAAAAATTAAAAATGGATTATAAAAGTGCAGCAATAGGTGGATTATTACATGACTTTTATTATAATCCTTGGCAAGAACATAAAGATCCACGACCATTTTTTAAAAAACATGGTTTTTCTCATGCTGGTGAAGCTTTAGAAAATTCTAAAAAAGTTTTTCCTAATTTAATGAATAAAAGAGTAGAAGATATAATCAAAAAACATATGTTTCCTTTAAATATAAAACCACCAATGTGTAGAGAAGGTTGGGTAATAACTTGTGTTGATAAATATGTTTCTATGGAAATATTTAAAGATATCAAAAATTTACCAAAATATATAGGAATATTTGGAAAAAATAGTTAAGGTGAAAAAATGAATGATACAATTGCGGCAATTTCTACATCTTTAGGTGTAGGTGCTATCTCAATTATTAGAGTTAGTGGAAATGATTCAATAAAAATAGTAAATAATATTTTTAAAGGAAAAAATTTAAATTTAGTTGATAGCCATACAATCAATTATGGTCATATTGTTGAAAATGAAAAAGTAATTGATGAAGTATTAGTATCAGTTATGCGCAAACCAAAAACATTTACAACTGAGCATGTTGTTGAAATTAATTGTCATGGTGGGATAACTACTACTAATAAAATTTTAGAATTATTATTATTAAATGGTTGTAGGTTAGCCGAACCTGGTGAATTTACTAAAAGAGCTTTTTTAAATGGCAGAATAGATTTATTAGAAGCTGAAGCAATAAGTGACTTAATAAATGCTAAAAGTGAAAAAGCAAGAAATTTAGCTATAAATCAGATGCAAGGTAATACTTCTTGTATGATTAAAAATTTAAGACAGAAAATATTAGAAATTTTAGCTAATATTGAGGTAAATATTGATTATCCAGAATATGAAGATATTTTAGTAATGACTAATGATATAATTTTACCAAAAATTAAAGAAGTAGAAAAAGAAATTAAAAAAATTTTAGATAGAAGTGAAAATGGTAAAATTATAAAAGAAGGTATAAAAACAAGTATTATTGGACGACCAAATGTAGGAAAGAGCAGTCTTTTAAATGCTTTGATAGAAGAAGATAAAGCAATTGTAACTGATATTGCTGGAACAACACGAGATATTGTCGAAGGACAAATATTAATTGATGGAATTTTATTAGATTTAATTGATACAGCTGGTATTAGAAAAACTGATGATGTAGTAGAAAAAATAGGTGTTGAAAAAAGTTATGAATTAATTTCAAAATCAAATTTAATTATATATATGTTAAATGCTAATGAAGAAATTACAAACGAAGATATAGAATTATTAGAAAAAATAAAAAACAAAAACTATATAATAATAATAAATAAAAATGATTTAGAAAATAAAATTAATTTAGATAAAATTAATCAATATATTAATTCAGAAAATTTAATATTTATGAGTATAACTAATAAGATAGGTATTGAAGATTTAAAGAAAAAAATTAAAAATATGTTTAATTTAGAAATGATAGAAACAAAAGATTATAACTTTTTAACTAATGCTAGAAGTATTTCAATTTTAAAAGAAACATTGATTTTGATATCTAATATATATATTGGAATAGAAAATAATATACCAATAGATATGATAGAAATAGATATTAAAAAAGTTTGGAATTTACTTGGTGAAATAATAGGTGAAACTTATCAAGATGAACTAATTAATCAATTATTTAGTCAATTTTGTTTAGGAAAATAAATTAATTGACATAAAATATTATTAAGAATATAATAGAAAATAAAAAAGAAAGGAAGAAGATGTATGGAAGAAAATGAAAGACATCCGCTTGTTTATAGTCATAATTTTTTAGGTGAAGTAGTACATGGATCACACGGATATAGATATGTTCATCAAAGGCATGAATCTCCAATAACTATATATGACTCTAAACCAAATATATCTGATGATATAATATTAAATAATGATATTGCTGATGATAATTATAATGAATCAGAAGACAACAAATCATTTTTAAAAACACTTAAAGATAGTATTAAATATTAGTAAGTAAAAATAAATATTTTCTATAAATAAAATATTAAGAAAAAAATATGAAAGGAGAGATATTTATGGGAAAAAGACATGTTCCTTTAAAAGTAACAAATTCATTTTTTTATACAAGAGATTCAGAAAAACCAATTGCTTTTCCAGTATTGAGTGCTGAATCATTTGAAAAAAAGCCAACAATAGGAATAAATCCACGGGACAATAGTGCTTTTTGGAAACGTTTAATGGAACAAAGAGATTTATTAGCAGCAAAACTAGAAAATAGTAAACAATTAGAAGAAGAAAATCCAAAAGTAAAGAAATTAAAATAGATTTAATAAAAAGAAATGTAGTGTATATAAATGGAAAATGGAAATACATCATCGAAAAATAAAGATATTGAATTAGATGAATAAACAACAAAAGAATTAACTAAAGCAATAGAAAATTTTAAAAATAAATAAAGTGTCCGTAATAAAATCGGAACAAATCCACAGTGCGAAATTAATTACACTTATAGGAATGTAATTAATCAAAAAAATATAGAAAGGAATCAATCAATATAGATTAATAATTTTATAAGATTGATTATATATGATTAAGATGGAAAAAGATTATATATATTTGACATATTATCAGATGATGGCCTTTGTAGAAGAAATAGAACAAATGAAGTTACAAAATCAATTTTTCAATGATGAATTTGTTTCTATGTTTGAAAATCAATTTTTAAATATGTCTTCTCAAAAGGTCTTAATTCCAAATACAATAAAAAAGATAATTCCTAATGCTAGTAAATTCAAAATATCTATAAGTTTATTCAATTATTTAGAAAGATTAACAAATGTTAATGTTAATGATAAACAATTTATGAGGGAGTTTACCAAAAAGAGAATAAAAAAAGATAAAGAAATTATTAGTAGTTTTGTTAATGGTGATTATAAAATACAATCAGATAAAAAAAGATGATTGTAAAAAAGTAAAAACTAAAATAAATTTTTTAAGTAGAAACAATTATGTTTCTTTTTTTTTTGTAAAATAGTATAATAAGAAAGTAAATGAGAAGGTGTATTGTATGAATTATGAAGTAATTGTAGTTGGTGGAGGTCATGCTGGGTGTGAAGCCTCTTTAGCATGTGCAAGAAAAGGACATAAAACTTTATTAATAACTGGAAATATTAATAATATTGCTGATATGCCATGTAATCCATCAATTGGAGGTTCAGCTAAAGGTATTGTTGTAAGAGAAATTGATGCCTTAGGTGGAGAAATGGGAATAAATGCTGATAAATCGCATATTCAAATAAAAATGTTAAATAATGCTAAAGGACCAGCAGTTCAAGCATTGCGTGCTCAAGCAGATAAAATTACATATCCAAAAAATATGCGTGCAACTTTAAATAATCAAGAAAATTTAGAAATAAAAGAAGCATTAGTTGAAGATTTAATAGTTGAAGATAATAAAATAAAAGGTGTTATTCTAGAAGATAAAGAAAGTATTTATAGTGATGCTGTAATTTTAACAACAGGTACCTATTTAAAAGCTGATATTATGGTTGGCGATACTAGAAGAAGAGAAGGACCACATGGAGAAAAACCAAGTAATTACTTAAGCGATAATTTGAAAAAATTAGGTTTTAAAATAATTCGTTTGAAAACTGGTACACCACAAAGAATAGATAAAAATTCAATTGATTTTTCTAAAACTAAAGTAGAGTATGGAGATAGTGTTTATCATACTTTTAGCTTTGATACAGAACCACTATATAAAATAGAAGAACAAGTACCTTGCCATTTAATTTATACAACGCCAGAAACACATAAAATTATAAGAGAAAATCTAAATAAATCTAGTATGTATGGTGGACTTAATGATATAACAGGAGTTGGTCCTAGATATTGTCCATCAATAGAAGATAAAATAGTTCGTTTTGCAGATAAAGAAAGGCATCAATTATTTTTAGAACCAGAAAGTTTATATTATGATGATATATATATTCAAGGTTTTTCAACAAGTATGCCGCATGATGTTCAAGAAAAAATGGTTCATAGTTTACCAGGTTTAGAAAATGCTAAAATATTAAAATATGCATATGCTATTGAATATGATGCAATAGATGCCTTACAATTAAAATCTTCTTTAGAAACAAAAATAATTGAAAATTTATATACTGCTGGGCAAATTAATGGAACAAGTGGATACGAAGAAGCTGCTTGTCAAGGGTTAATCGCTGGAATAAATGCTTCATTAAAAATAGAGGGAAAAGAACCTTTAGTATTAAAAAGAAATGAAGCATACATAGGTGTATTAATTGACGATTTAATTACCAAAGGTGTTAGAGATCCATATCGTTTATTAACTTCACGCGCTGAATATAGATTATTACTTCGTCATGATAATGCTGATTTAAGACTTAGAAAAAAAGGATATCAAGTAGGATTAATTGATAAAAGACGTTATGAAAAATTATTAGATAAAGAAAGAGATATTGAAAGAATAAATGAAACACTAAAAAATAATAAAATAACACCAAAAGAAGAAGTAAATAAATATTTAGTTGAAATAGGTTCAACACCAATTAAAGATGGTATATCATTATATGATTTATTAAAAAGACCAGAAATTAATATTAATAATATAAAAAGATTTATTTATTTAAGTTCTGATCCAGATATATTATCACAAGTAGAAATTAATATTAAATATGCTGGTTATATCGAAAAGGCTAATCGTGAAGCTGAAAAGATGTTAGATTTAGAAAATAAAAAAATACCAAATAATATTGATTATGATAAAATTCATAATTTAGCTAGTGAAGCAAAACAAAAATTAAAAGAGGTAAAACCTGATTCTATAGGACAGGCAATCAGAATTAGTGGTGTTAATCCTGCTGATATATCAATACTAATGATTTATATAAAAAAGGAATATAATAATGGATTTAAATAATTTTATTGAAGAACTAAAAAAAATAAATATTGATGTATCAGATACTCAATTAAAACAATTAGAAATTTATTATGAATTATTAGTAGAGTATAATAATAAAATGAATTTAACAGGTATTACTGAAAAAGACCAAGTTTATCTAAAACATTTTTATGATAGTCTTACCATAAATAAAATTATTGATTTAAATACAATAAATAGTTTATGTGATGTTGGAACAGGGGCTGGGTTCCCAGGTCTTGTTATAAAAATAATATTTCCCAACATAGAAGTAACCTTAGTAGATTCTTTAAATAAGCGAATTGAATTTTTAAATATAGTAATCGAAAGGTTAGGATTAACAAAAATAACGACTTTACATTCTCGAATTGAAGATTTTGGTAAAAATAAAAGGGAAAAGTATGATGTTGTCACTGCAAGAGCCGTAGCACCGTTAAATATTTTGTTAGAATATTGTCTACCATTAGTCAATCTTGGGAAATATTTTATACCTTTAAAAGCCAATATTTCCCGGGAAATATTGGAAATAGAGCATGCTAAAAAAGAATTAAAATGTGAATTAGTAGATAAAAAAGAATTTTTATTACCTTATGAAAATAGTGTAAGAACAATATTAAAATTTCAAAAATTAGAGAAAACTAATAAAAAATATCCTAGGCCATATTCACAAATCAAGAAAAAACCCCTTTAATGGAGTTTTTTTAAATGTTATAAATCCCAAATTCACTTCAATATATGAAAAAATATAAAGGAGGATGGAGGGTAGTTTTATGATTAAAGAAAAAAATATTGCAGTTTGTGTTATTTTATCAATTGTTACTTTTGGTATTTATGGCTTAATTTGGTTTTGTAAAATGAATAACGATGTTCAAAAAGTTAGTAATGACAAAACAATATCTGGTGGAAAAGCTATCATTTTAACTATTATAACTTTTGGAATATATTACATTTATTGGAACTATAAAGTAGGTAAAGTTTTATATGAAACTAAATTAAAAAATGGTATCCAAAGCACAGATTATTCCGTAGTATATTTAATTTTAACAATAATAGGGTTAGGAATAGTTAACTATTGTTTAATTCAAAACGAACTTAATAAAATGGCAACTGCATAAGAGATAGGGTTTAATACCTATTTCTTTTTATTTTTTCTAAATATTCAAAAAAAGAATTGCAATATTTCCCAAAATATAGTATTATTATAAATAGAAAAAATAGTAGTGGAAGGAGCGTACATATGAACCACGAAAAAATAGTAGTAGAATTAGAATTAGATGACATTTTACCTAACAGATTTCAACCAAGATTTAAATTTCATGAACAAGCTATTACAGAATTAGCTGAATCAATTAAAGAACATGGTGTTATTCAACCAATCCTTGTTAGAAGACTTGGTGATAAATATGAAATAATTGCTGGAGAAAGAAGATACAAAGCTAGCTTATTAGCTGGTAAAAGAACAATTCCCGCTATAGTTTCAGATTTAAATGATAAAGATAGTGCTGAAGTAGCATTAATTGAAAATGTTCAAAGACAAGATTTAACACCAATTGAAGAAGCTGTATCATATCGTAAAATCTTGGATATGGGTTATTTAACTCAAGAACAATTAGCAGAAAAATTAGGTAAAACACAATCTACTATTAGTAACAAATTAAGACTTTTGAATTTGGATGATGATGTTCAAGAAGCTTTACTAGATGAAAAAATTTCTGAACGCCATGCTAGATCATTATTAAAAATTGAAAGTAAGCAAAAACAAAAAGAAATTCTAGAAAAAATTATAAGAGAAAGATTAACAGTAAAGAAAACTGACGATTTAATTAATGATATCTTAGCTGGAAAAATTGATAATTTAGTAGAAAATAAAATTGAAACAGAAATTCCTAGTATTTTTATGAATAACAGTGTTCAAGTTGAAGAACCAGCTATTCAAAGCTCAAGTGCCATCGAATTTATAAATTCAAATGATCAAATTATTAATTCTTTTGATAATAATACTAAAGATGAAGAATTATTAGATTTTTTAAATGTTGATAGTCAAATTTCTGAACCAAAAGTTGTTCCTGTTGAAGAAATTAGTGAAGTACCAATCATTACTAATTTAGAAACAGAAGAATTAGAAGATGATATTAAAGAAGAAACACAAAGTTTTGGAAATTTTGATATTCCTACTAGTCCTATAGTAGAGGAAATAGAAGAAGAACCAATTCAAACAAGTCCAATATCTAATAATGAAAAAGAATTAAAAGAAATTAATGAAATGATTAATAATTTTGAAAATGTTAATATTATTAATCCTGGGTTTGTAGATGTTGATAACATTCAAAAGAATGCTCAAGATATTTATGTTGAAAGACCATTAGCTGATATTGATAATTTATTAATGTCAGAAAATGGTTCATCAAATACTAGTATTAATGATTTCAGTCAATTTGATACTAATGAGATAAAAGAAGAACCAATTCAACAAAATAAATTTTTTACAATGTTAACACCAGAAGATGAAGAAGAAAAAAGTGATGGAACTACAAAAGAAATTTCTGAAGAAGAAACGTTTAATTTTACTCCAATGGTTGAAAATAATGATTCATTAAATCAGTTTTTAGAACCAGAAACAGTAGAAAATAAAACTGAAGAAAATGTTACTAATGAAACAAATGAATTTTCATTTAATAATGATATTCAATTAGCTGAGAATAAATTTGAAACTAACAATGTATCATCAGTTGAAAATACAAACATTGATAATAATTTAAATAATGCCCAAGAAAATTATGATTTCCAAGATAAAATTGAAGAAATAGATGATATACCAAAAGTTATTAATTACCCAGCTGATAATATTCTTGCGGAATCAGTTAGAAAAGAAGAGATTATGGAAGAAAGAAATGTTGAAAGTGTTATTGAATCTAGAATTGATTTAAAAACTGTAATTAATACAATTAGAAATTGTGCTGATACAATTGAAAAATATGGATTTGCATTAGAATGTGAAGAATATGATTTTGAAGATATGTATCAAGTAATATTTAAGATTCAAAAAAACGATAAGAATTAAGATTAAATGGAAATATGCATATAAAGTATATTTCCTTTTGTATAAGGAAATTAAAAGGAGTAGATAAAAATGGCTAAGAAAAAAAATGAAAAAATATCTAAAAATTTAACAAAAGGGGTTAATGAATTTAAAAAATTTATTTCTAGAGGAAATGTTGTCGATATGGCAGTCGGAGTTATTATTGGAGGCGCATTTGGAAAAATAGTTACAAGTCTTGTAAACGATATATTAATGCCTTTGATTGGAACTATTTTAGGTGGTCTAAACTTTAATAATTTAACTATCCAAATTAATGATGCTACTATTGCATATGGAACATTTATTCAATCAATTGTTGACTTTCTAATTATAGCATTTTGTATTTTCATGATGATTAAAATATTTGAAAAATTCAAACATAAGGAAGAACAACCAGATGTGCCAGCTAAAAAAAGTGATGAGGTATTATTATTAGAAGAAATTCGCGATTTATTAAAAAAGAAAAAATAGTATATAATATTCATAATTATTTTAGTAACAAAATAATATATTTTATACATGGAGGTACCTTATAATGCGATATCATAGATTGCGATTTGATATATGGTTATGTTTACTTATAAGTTTTTTATTAAGTTCAATACCTGCAAATATTGTAGAAAAAATCTATACAAAAAAATATGTTTCATATACTGAACAACATACAGTAGAACAAAATGATATAGGTGGAATAGCAGGAGACGAAATTTATCGAGCTGAAAATATAGAAGATTTATTAGAAAATGATAAATTTACAGTTATATCTCATGGAATTAAATATATGAATGAGGGTGCAGGATACCATAACAATTATTATATGTATGCCCTAACGCTTCCATCTGGAGAAAGAGTTGCTGCCTTAATTAATATGGAATCTGTTCAAAAAACAGGTGAAACAATTTATGATGGCGATTCTATAATGCCAGTTGGTAAAATCGTATATGAAGATTTAAGTGAAGATACTTACTTTTTAGAACAAATAGAGCATTCAAAAAAATTAAGTCGATATGACTTTTACATTGATATGCTTGGTAATGGTGGAAAACAACATATTGATGATTATGTTAATAGTCCAATTATAATAACAAAAGTAATAAGTATAATCATTTTCTTTATTCTATTGCATATGTTAGGATCAAAAATAGGAATATTTCCATACTTTATTCCACCAAAAGAAACAAAGAAAAATGAATGGGATTAATAATTAAATAAAAGGAGTGTTTTAAATGGAAAATCAAAAAATTAAAAAAATTAATTTATTATATTTATTAGGTTATATATTTGTACCAATGATTGTAATGGCAATTTGCTTTGCTATAAGCTATAATTTTTTCCCAAAGGGAACTATGTGTGTAATTTTAATAATGGGATCTACATTTTTATCAGTTGCATGGTGGATTCTTGGAGGAAAGATAATTTTTAAAAAAAATAAAAAAAGATTAGAAAAACTTTTTGAGGAACAAGGCTTTGTCCGTAATAATACATTTTATGGTGATGGAGTAGAGGTAATTGTTGATGTAAATGCTGGGAAAATTGGTCTTCAGTTTTTCTGGAATCCATCAGAAAGTTATATAATATCAGCTAAAAGAATTACAAAAGCATGGGTTGAAGATGGAAAAAGTGGCGCAGGTTTTATGGAAGGAAGTAGTTGTGTTAGTTTTTTATTTACCATTGATAATGTA
Source organism: uncultured Muribaculaceae bacterium (assembly GCA_964408085.1). GTDB lineage: Bacteria > Bacillota_I > Bacilli_A > RF39 > UBA660 > CAJLIR01. The sequence continues at coordinate 62,138 of CAYOYB010000001.1, forward strand.
AAGGTGCGAGTTTATACATTTAAATCAAATCAACGTTGGAAAATGAACAGTGATTATATTTTAACTGGTATTTCTAAAGCTGATAAAATGGTAAATGTATTAGACACTGCACGTGCTAATGATAAATAATGGGAATAATAAAAAAAATAAAATCTTTCTTTCACGATGATTGGTGTAGTAATTGCCAAACAGAAATGATAGAAAATTACAAACAATTATTTATGCTACCAATTTCTGTAGGACATTATGTTTCACATAATAATGCAGAATATTATAAAAAAAATTTAGTAAAAGTTTCTAGTAAAAAGGATATTCCAATAGGTGTATATGCTTGTGGAATAAAGAAGTATCGATGTCAAAAATGTGGTAATTCTATAGTTCAATTATCAATCTTTCTACCTGTAAGGGACCAAGAAAAATATGAAGAAACTATTTATTTTAAAAATGGTGAATTAGATGCATTTATTGATGATAATAGATAAAGTAATTATTAAATTTTATGATAATCAAAAATATAGGTAAAGATGCCTATATTTTTTATAAATAATTAAATAAATATTAATTATGTAAATTTTTTGAATAAGTAATTTTAGATGTTGCTAAAAAATTATTAGTAATAAAGAACCAACTAAATAATACCTCAAATAATAAGATAAATTTAACTTATTCATTTATTTAAAAAATTTATAGTTTAAAAATGATTAATAAGTAGTATCAAATATTTGCTTTTTAAAGCTAAATATGTTATTATAACTACTTGTAAGGAGGAACTGATATGGCGATTAAATCTAGTGGAGAATTCAAGGAAATAAAGCACCAAAATTACAAGAGTATTAGAGAATTCCAGGAAATGATGTACCAATATGGCTTTATTTATGATTATGAATTTTGTGGTTATATTAAAGAAGGATATGGAATGTTTTTAACAAATACTGATAAATTTGATAATAATGAAAATTATTTAGAAAAAATGCAAAATGATAAATCTTATAGAGAATATTTAAATAGAGGTTTTGAACTGGTAATTGGACCTGCAGCACCAGCAGATAATGGAAAATTCTATTCTAAATTTGCAGTTTATATAAAAAATTATGAAATTAAGCCAAAAAACAAAAGTTATTCCAAAAAGCATACAAAAAAATTATAAGGGAACACACAGCTGTTTCCTTATTTTGTTATACAATAAATGTTGAGATAATATCATTAAAAATCGAAATGTATCATTTAGTGTTATCTAATATTAATAAATTTAGCAAAATGGATAAAAACTAATGCAATATACTAAATCTAAAAATAAATTTTGTTCCCCAAAATTTTTAACATTTCCTAATTTTATTAACATATTACAATGGAGTTAAGAAAGAAAAGATGGACTGAATATGAAAATAGAAGAGTAAAATTACCTGTATGTATCTTTCATAAGTTTATTTGACATAAATATTTATTTAATATAGAATATAACCTCAATGGAGGAATTATATGTTTATTAAAATGAATGAATTAAATCAAATGGTACCTGATATTAAAGGTGAAAACTCTAATATATATTATCTATCTGAGTTCTATTTAGCCAAAAGATTTTTAAATTGTTATGGTATGCAAAAGGAACATAAATTTCAAAGATATCAGATTGCTAAAAATATGAAGGAAATAGATGGGTTATCTTTACCTATAGATATTTTAGAAACTGAACAAGGATTTTGTGGTTATATTGAACCAGTTATACCAGGAACATTTTCTAATGATTTAATAGATTTTGGTGATTTTGTGAATGATAATTGCTATAATATTACATTAGAACAACTATCTTCATATATTATAAATTGTTTAGAAATAGTTGAAAAAAAGTAATAATAACGGTATTGTGAATCCTGATATGTCAACTAGAGGTAATGTAAAATATAATAAAAGTAATGGTAGCGTTTATTTTACTGATTACCAAGATATGCAAATTTTAGATATACCAACGACTACGATAAGTTCATTTATTATAGAAGATCCAATAATAGACACTCCAAAATATTATAATAATGGATTTTATACAACTAATATAGATTTATATACGTTAACTATTAGATTTTTCTATTATGCATCTAAAATAAAAGTGCCTAGGGCAATTGCAACATTTGATATAAAAGAGTTATTAGAACATGCTGGCATATCCAATACGTATTTTGGTGACTGTATGAGAATTTTATATGATCCAAAAAAAGACAATTTAAATATTAGGGAAGCAATTATACAATTGCGTAATGAATATGAACTTACACCATTTAAACTTGGAGAGGCTAGAAAATTTGTTAAGAAGTAATATTATTATTGAATTAAAAAATTTAGGAGTGTGTATTATATGACTAGAATAGCTGGATTTGTTGATATAAGTAAAATTTTACAAGAAATAGGTGTAGATACAACAAATTTTGAAAGTATTTTTAAAAGTCCACTTATTGATAGAATTTGTGGTAGTAGATATCATTTTTCATTTAATTATAATGGTGACAAATATTTCTTTAAAATAAATGACTATAATAATGATGATTATAATGTATATAGTGTATACAATGAATTAATAGTAGAAGAATTAGCTAGAGATTATGGGATTCCTTGTATTGATTATGATTTAGCAATATTAGGAACTTACCAAGGTGTTTTATCTAAAAATTTTGAATTAGAGAATGTAAATTATATTTATGGATATGATTTATTGGATAATTATGAAAAAAACACTGGAAATTTTGCTCCTAACACTTTACAAAATATATGGTGTGTTCTAGAATATAGATATCAAAATCAATTTAATAAAAGAGAAATCATTATTAATTTAATGAAAAAAATAGTGGATATTTATTTGTTTGATGTAATTACTTGTCAAAGTGATAGACATTCTGGTAATTGGCAAATCATGGAATCTGATAATAATATAGATATTGCTCCTCTTTATGATAATGAATGTATTTTAAAACGACGCCTATATATGGCAACAGTTGCTTTAACAATGCGTGAAGGAGACCAATCACTTTGGGAATCAATTAAACAATTTCAAAATATTAGTAGTGAGGAATATACAGATATAATAAAAGAAAAAATATGGATTATTAGTAATGATAATCTAAAAACAGTATTTGAAAGAGTTGAAAATAAAATAGGATGTGTTCTTCCAGATAAATACAAGTATCATTTATCTGTCAATTATCAAGCTCACAAAAAAATGCTAGAAAATTTATTTGGTTTGAATAATAAGTTAAAAAAATTATAAGGAAACATATAGAGGTTTCCTTGTTTTGTTTTAAGATAAGTGATAAAATATATATTATTAGAAATTTAAATGTATCATTTAGTGTTATTTAGTAAATTTGTGGCCGAAATTCATTTTTATTCGTGCCCACTTTTTTTTCCTACAAATTCATAATATAAAGCATAATAGAACTGATTAATTTTCAGCTATTTTTTATACCCATACATAGTCATTTTATTTTTATAGTTTAAGAAAAGTAGGAATATGTAATAGTACAAATGCAAAGTTATAATTATTATTTACAAGAAATATGATGTATGTTATAATACTTTATAATAAAGTTTATGGAGAAAAAGATAAATGAGAAGAGTAGATGGATTTCTTGTATTAGATGAAATTATTGGTTTAAAAGCAATACAAAATTTGGAAAATATAGAAGATTGGGAAACGTTTTTTAATGAGAATGCTAATGTTACGGTAATTAAAAGCTATTATAATCGCCAAATAGTTTTATCATTTGAATACGAAGGAAAAAAGTATTTTTGGAAATATGAGAAATCAATAAATCCATATAATGAATTAGTAGCTGCCGAAATAGCAGAAGATTTAAAGATGCCACACGTTTCTTATGATTTGGCTTGTATTGGGATGGTAAAGGGAATAATATCTCAAGATTTTAAAATTTCTGAAGCAGAGTATATTGATGGCGAAAAAATTCTTCAAGGTCAATATGATTTATCATTCCAAGCTCCTCATAATAATTTAGATGATATTTGGTATGCATTAGAATATCGATATAATAAAGAGAAAAATATGCAAGAAATAGTTGGCAACATTATGCTGAAGCTTGTTCAAGTTTTTATTTTTGATATTTTAACGGGTCAAAATGATCGACATTCAAGTAATTGGGGAGTGGTTGAACAAGATGGGAAAGATCCAGATTTACAAATCCTATATGATAATGCTCATATTCTAAGTCTTGATTATATTCCTGCTATTTCTAAAGTCGCTTTGAAAACATATGACAACCAAAAATCTTATTTAGAAGATGATTTGCTATCTTTTCTTTGTGATAGTAGTATTGAGTTTGTTCAAATGATTTATGATAGTCTTTGGGTAATAAATGAAGAAAATTTACGAAGTATATTTAAAAGAATTGAAACAAAAATTGGCAATAAAATGCCACAGATAGATAAAGAAATATATATAAATAAATTTGCAGAACAAAAAGATTATATTATGGATATAATGGAGAAGGCTAAAAAAGGCAAAAACAAATAATTTCAATATCAGGAATTTTTGACTTTTGAAATAACACAATAAAGCTTCTCCATTGTTTTTTTAAGAAATAAATGATAAAATATATAATTCAAAAGACTATATAGTTTTATTTCGTATTTTTTAGTAATGAAAAAATTGTGACTTTTATTCGTGTATGATTTGTGTAAGTTAATTTTTGATACAAAATCATAGAATAATACGATTCCGTTTATAAATTACAAGAATTTTTGGTTTACTATAATCATAGTACAAATAGATAGGAGAGCAAAATGTTCAATTTAGTATCAAATTATAAACCAAGTGGAGACCAACCACAAGCAATAGAAGAGCTAGTAAAAGGAATAAAAGATGGAAAAAAAGATCAAGTTTTACTTGGTGCAACAGGAACAGGTAAAACATTTACAATAGCTAATGTAATAAAAGAAGTTAATAAACCTACACTAGTACTTGCTCATAATAAAACTTTAGCTGGCCAGTTATATGGTGAATTAAAGGAATTATTTCCTGATAATCATGTTGAATATTTTGTTTCCTATTATGATTATTACCAACCAGAAGCATATGTTGCTAAAACAGATACCTATATTGAGAAAGATGCTTCTATTAATGATGAGATAGATGAACTTAGACACTCAGCAACTTCTTCATTATTAAAATATGATGATGTCATTGTCGTATCCTCAGTATCATGTATATATGGTATTGGTGAAATCGAAGAATATAAAAAGAAAATGTTGACACTTGCAGTTGATGATGAGATAGATAGAGATCAAGTTTTAGAGAAATTAATTGATATGTTATATGAAAGAAATAATATTGATTTAAAACGTGGTACCTTTCGTGTTAGAGGCGATGTATTAGAAATTATTCCTATAAATCAACATGGAAAAGGAATTAGAATTGATTTTTTTGGCGATACTGTTGAAAAAATTTCTGAATTTGATATTTTAACAGGGGTTGTTGTGAATAATAAAAAAGCAATATCGATTTTTCCAGCTAGTCATTTCGTAACAAGTGAAGAAAAGATTAAATTAGCAGTAAAAAATATAAAATTAGAATTAGAGGAACAATTAAAATACTTTAAAGAGAATAATAAACTTTTAGAATATCAACGATTAATGGAAAGAACTAATTATGATATGGAAATGTTAAGTGAAACAGGTAGTTGCCGTGGTGTTGAAAATTATTCCAGACATTTAGCTCTTAAAGAGCCAGGAGCAACCCCAACTACTTTAATTGATTTCTTTGGTAAAGATTTTTTAATGATTATTGACGAATCTCACGTAACAGTTCCACAAGTTAGAGGAATGTATAATGGTGATAGAGCAAGAAAATCTGTTTTAGTTGATTATGGTTTTAGACTACCTAGTGCTTTAGATAATCGTCCTTTAAAATTTGAAGAATTTGAACAAAAGATTAACCAAATTATCTATGTTTCAGCAACACCTGGTGATTATGAAAAAGAAAAATGTGAAAATAAAGTAGTAGAACAAATAATTAGACCAACAGGTCTTTTAGATCCAACAATTGAAATTAGAAAAACTGAAGGTCAAATTGATGATTTAATTGAAGAAATCAATAAGCGAATTGATAAAAACGAAAGAACATTAATAACAACACTGACAATTCGTATGGCAGAAGAACTTAGTACATATTTAAAAAATATTGATATAAAAGTTGCTTACTTACATAGTGAAGTAAAAACTTTAGAAAGAATGAAAATAATTCGTGATTTAAGATTAGGAAAATATGATGTCTTAGTTGGAATTAATCTTTTACGAGAAGGAATTGATATACCAGAAGTAAGTTTAATTGCGATTATGGATGCTGATAAACAAGGTTTTTTAAGAAGTGAGCGAAGTTTAATCCAAACCATTGGTCGTGCAGCAAGGAATGCAAATGGTCATGTTATCATGTATGCTGATATAATTAGTGATTCAATGAAATTAGCTATCGATGAAACAGAGAGAAGAAGAACTATTCAACAAAAATATAATAAAGATAATAATATTACTCCAAAAACAATTATCAAAGAAATTCGTGATGTTATTAGTATTAATGAAGAAAAAACAGAAGCAGAAGCTACAAATCTTTCAAAAGAAGAAAAACAAAAAATGATAGAAAAAATTGAAAGTGAAATGCGTGAAGCTGCTCGTAATCTTGAATTTGAAAGAGCTACAGAATTAAGAGATATTTTATTTGAATTGAAAAGTGAATAACTTTACAAAAACTGACAACGTATTTACAAATATCGAAATATTTGTTAAAATCATCAAAAATAATTGTGTTAGTAACATTAAAAAATGGTAATATTTTTATAAATTATATATATTTCTGTTAAAAATTATAAAAAAATTAGAATATGTAAAGCGTATTAGAAAATTTTAGTTGGGAAATATTAAAAAATAAAATATAATTAAATAGATTTTTATAAATTTAAGAACGAACAAAAATGTTCGTTTTTTGGCTTCTATTTTTTCGTTTGCATATTCGCCAATAAATGGTATAATAAATTAGGAGATGAATTTAATGAAAAATAGAGAATTAAAACGAGACAATAAAAAATTTAATTCTATTTTTGATTGGATTTTACGTATGATTGGTTATGCACTTATTTTAATTTGCATATCAACAATTTTAGGCAGTGATAAATCCATTTATATTGATCCAAGTTATTTTGGTCTTTGGGGACTATTAACAGCTATTTTTATTTATATTTTAAATAAAACAATTAAGCCACTTATTGTTTGGTTAACCTTACCTTTGACAGGATTAACACTTGGACTTTTTTATCCTTTAATTAATGTTTTCATTTTAAAACTAGTAGATTTTATTTTGCTATCACATTTTGATATAACTGGTGGTATATTTATGAGTTTTTTTGTAGCTATTTTAATTTCTATTTTAAATATTATTATGGATAGTATTATTTTTAAAGGTATTCTTGGTAAGGAGGAGAAATAATGAATCCAATTTTATTAGATTTAGGTGTTATTAAAATATATTGGTATTCTGTTATGATTTTTATTGCTTTATTAGTTGGAGGCGTTTTAGCTTTAAAAGAAGCAAAAAAATGGAAAATTCCAGAAGATTTAATGATAAATTACTTTTTCTTTTTAGTTCCTTTAACGTTAATAGGAGCAAGACTTTATTATGTTTTATTTAATTTAGATTACTATAGTACTGATGTTTTAGCTATTTTGCGTGTTTGGGAAGGTGGATTAGCTATTCATGGGGGAATTATAGCTGGCATTTTATGGACTTTATTTTATACTAAGAAATATAAAGTTAATTTTTTTCGTATGGCTGATATAATGGTTGTTAGCTTAATTATTGGACAAGCGATTGGTCGTTGGGGAAATTTCTTTAATCAAGAGGCTTATGGTCCAGTAACTACTTTAGATTTTTTGAACAGATTACATTTACCAAAATTTATTATTGATAATATGTATATTAGTGGAGCATACCATCAACCAACATTCTTATATGAATCATTATGGTGTTTAATTGGTTTTGTTTTATTATTAGTAATAAGAAGATATAAATATATTAAAATTGGTCAAGTAACTAGTTTATATTTTATTTGGTATGGAATTGGTCGTTTCTTAATTGAATCCTTACGTACTGATAGTTTAATGTTAGGTAGTTTTAAAATGGCTCAATTAGTATCACTATTAATGATTATAATTGGTTTAATTTTAATGCTAATGTTCCAAAAGAAATCTGTATTTAAAAATCAATATAATAATAGGGAGAATACAAATGACATCAATTTTTGATTGTATTATTGTAGGATCAGGAGTTGCAGGAATGACATCAGCTATCTATTTAAAAAGAGCTGGGTTAAAAATTTTATTGTTAGAAAAAAGTGCCCCTGGAGGGCAAATTAATATGAGTCCTAAAGTAGAAAATTATCCTGGATTTAAAAATATAGAAGGAGCTATTTTAGCGACAAATATTTTTGAACAAACACAAAACTTAAATATTGAATATCAATATGGTAATGTTTCTAGCATAATAAAAAATAATGAAATTTTTAGTGTCAAAACAGACCTAGAAGAATATTCTAGTAAAACAGTAATTATCGCAACAGGCAGAAAAGTTTCAAAATTAAATTTAGAGGCTGAAGAGGAATTAATTGGTAAGGGAATAAGTTATTGTGTTTTATGCGACGCTAATTTTTTTAAAGATGAAATTGTAAGTATTTTAGGTAATGATTATCGTACATTAGAGGAAGCGCTTTATTTAGCAAATATTTGTAAACAAATTAATATAATATGTGAAAAAGAAAATTTTGATAATAGTACTTTTTTATTAGAAAAGATAAATAAACTAAATAATATTAGAATATATTATAATAGTAGAGTTATAAAACTAAATAATGAAGAACAAATGTTAAAATCAATTAAAATAAGTACTAAAAATGAAGAAAAGGAAATCGATTGTCGTGGATTATTTATTAGTAATCATAATCTACCAGAATTAGATTTTGAAAATGATATTGAATGTGAAAATAATTATATTATTGTTAATAAAGAAATGGGGACAAATATTACTGGGCTATTTGCTTGTGGCGATATAATAAAAAAAGATATATATCAACTTACAACAGCAGTTGGTGAAGCTACAATAGCTGCCAATAGTGTATTAAAATATTTGAGGGGGTAAACACCATGAAGAAAAAAGTAGTTATTTTAGGTGGTGGAAATGGTTTATCAACATTATTACGTGGTATTAAAAATTTTCCAGTTGATATAACTGCAATTGTAACTGTTAGTGATGATGGAAAAAGTACAGGAAAACTTAGAGAAGAATTTAATATTCCAGCTGTAGGGGATATTAGAAGAGTTTTGGTTTCTTTAGCAGAAACAGAACCTTTAGTTGAGGAATTATTTAATTATCGTTTTCAAACAACTAGCGAATTAAATGGTCATACAGTTGGGAACCTACTTTTAACAGCGATTACTAATATTGCTGGAAATATGTCAGATGGCATTGAGTCTTTAAGTAAAGTTCTTAATTTAAAAGGAAAAGTTTTACCACTTACTGAAGACAATTGTACACTTATGGCTAAGATGAGTGATGGTGTAACAGTAGAAGGTGAACATAATATTACTAGTTATGATGGTGTCATAAAAGAAGTTTTTTATAAAGAGAAACCTGTTTTGACTCCAGAGACAATGAAAGCAATCAAAGAAGCAGATTTAATCGTACTAAGCATGGGAAGTTTATATACTAGTATAATTCCTAATTTAATTGTTAAAGAAATGATTGAACAAATAGACGCTAGTTCAGCAAAAATAATGTATGTTTGTAATATTATGACGCAACCAGGTGAAACTGATGGTTTTAAAGTAAGTGACCATATAAATACTTTAAATAGATATTTAGGTAAGAAAAAAGTTGATACTGTTATTGTTAATGATGGAGATATTACACCAGAAATTATTGAAAAATATTCTGTTTTAGAACAAAAAGATCCTGTAATATTAGATAAAGAAAATATTGATCCAAATATAAAAATAATCGAATGTGATTTAATCGATACAAGTAGTGGAAAAATTGCTCATGATGTTTTAAAATTGGGTTTTAATATATTTTCTTGTATTTTATAGGAAAATATAATGTCTTTTACAGCAAATGTTAAAGCAGAGGTATGTTCTTTAAAAGTAACTGAAACAGAAAAAATAAGTGAACTATCAGCGATTATCAATAATATTTTGGAAATAGATGATATCATAAAAATAAGTACTGAAAATATAGTTGTTTTTAAACATATTTATGATTTAATTTTTGATATTTATCATCTAAAACCACGTATTATTGTTAGACAGGGTTATAATTTTAATAAGAATTATCTATATATTTTGGAAATAAACAAAAATGTTGATAATATTTTAGAAGACCTTAGTATTAAAAAAAATAATAAAATATTGGATATTCCAGAACCATATATTATTGATGACTTTGAATTATTTCGTTCTTATATGCGTGGACTTTTTATAGCAACAGGTAGTATTAATGACCCAAAGACTTCAAGGTATCATTTAGAAATGATTGTTAATAAAAAAGATTATGCTGAATTCATTTCAGAAAAATTAAACAATAATAGATTAAATAGTAAAATTATCAAACGTGAAAATAAGTATATGATTTATATTAAAGAATCAGAAAAAATAAGTGATTTTTTACGAATAATTAAGGCAAATAACGCTGTTCTTTATTATGAAGATATCAGAATTTATCGCGATTATAAAAATATGACTAATCGTCTTAATAATTGCGAACAAGCAAATATTGATAAAATGATATTAACAGCTAATGCTCAAGTTGGCGATATAGAATTAATTGAGAGTGAGGCTAGTTTAGATTTATTACCAGATAAGGTTAAAGAAGTAGCTATTTATCGAAAAAAATATCCAGAAGTATCACTTTTGGAATTAAGTGAAATTATAACTTCTGAAACTGGACATGAAATAACTAAGTCTGGTATTTATCATCGTATGAAAAAAATTAATCAATTAGCAGATAAAATTAGAAATAATCAAAAGTAAATTTTGATTATTTTAGTTATTTTAAAGGAAATCAAGAAATCTACAAATTTCTTTATAAAGAAGAAAAAAGTAATATAATCTTACCAGAAAACACGATAAAATATCATATAGACCTAGCATATATACATAATAAGTGTTATAATAAACCTGTAGAGAACTTAAGCAAATTTGAAAGATGTTGTTTATTATTAATGGCAGAAACAAAAGAGTTTGCGCTTAAAATAGCAGGGAATGATAAGATAATGAAAAAAGTATATGAAAAATTAGAAAGTTTAAATAGCGATGAACAAATTATAGGTTTATATGATGCTGAAAAAGAGGCAGAACGAGTTAAGCAAACACAATTGTTAGGAGCAAAAAGAGAAGGTCAAAAAGAAACAGCTATTGAAATAAGTAGAAATCTTTTAAAACAAGGTATAGATATTAACATTATCAGTAGTGCTACTAATTTAACTAAAGAAGAAATAGAATCTTTAAGGTAAAACTTAGAGATTTTTTAGTATATAATTAACAAAAATTTCTAAAGACATATTGATATTTTTGTAGTATAATATATATACAGATGGAGGTCAGTATGGGAGAAACGTTTAAACAATTAACGCAATTAATTAAAAATTGTGACAAAATTATATTTATGACTCACCAAAATATGGATTTAGATGGATTTGCTTCTATACTAGCTTTATCTAGTGTTGCAAACTCTTTAAAGAAAGATAACTATATCTTAATTGATAATAATCCAAGGAATTCATCAATAAAAAAATCAATAAATAAACTAAAAGAATCAAAATTAGAATTTAATTATATTTATAAAAAAGATATTTTAAATTATTTAACAGAACAAACGATTATAATTATTTTAGATGTGCATAAACCAGCTATGGTTGAAATGCCTAGTTTACTTACAAAAACAAACAATATAATTGTTATTGACCATCATATTAAATGTAAACAGTATATTCAAAATACTATTTTAAATTATATTAATTCTAATATGTCTAGTACAATTGAAATAATATCAGGATATTTAAAATTTATGAATAAAAGTGTTGATCCTGTTATAGCTACAATGATGCTAGCTGGCATGGAAATAGATACTAATTCTTTTAATGTAAAAACTTCTGCAACAACTTATGAGACAGCTGCCTTTTTAATGAATATGGGCGCTGATAATGTCTTAAAACAAGAATTATTAAAAGAAGATAAAGATGAATATATGTCTCGTCAAAAATATATTGAAAATAGTTATATGCTAAACAATAAAATAGCCATTTGTACGTTAGATACTAAAATTGTTGATAATAATACTTTAGCTCAAATAGCTGAAGATTTACTACAATTTGATAATGTCGAAAGTGCTTATTGCATTGGTTATATAAGTAAAAATAAAGTAGGAATTAGTGCACGCTCTCTTGGTAAAGAAGATGTTGAACATATTATAAAAAATTTAGGTGGTGGGGGACATTCTACCGAAGCAGCAACACAAATTAAAAATGTCAATATTGAATCAGCCTTAAATATGCTAATGAATGAGATAGATAAGGAAGTGGAAATTTAAATGAAAGTAATATTTCTAAAAGATGTTAAAGGTCAAGGTAAGAAAAATGAGATTAAAGAAGTTAGTGATGGTTATGGGAAAAACTTTTTAATAAATAAAGGTTATGCTGTTTTAGCTACTCCAACTAGCTTAAAAAGATTAAATCAAGAAAAATTAGAAAATAAGGATAAAGAAGAACTAGAGAAAAAACAAGCTTCAGAAGTTAAAGAAAAATTATCTAATATAAGTTTGAAATTTAAAGTTAAAACTGGTGAACAAGATAGAGTATTTGGAAGTATTTCACCAAAGCAAATTGCAGTTGAATTAAAAAATAAAGGTTTTAATATTGATAAAAAAATGTTTAAATTAAATGATAACTTATCATGCTTAGGTTTTCATAATGTTGAAATTGAATTATACAAAGGAATAGTAGCAACTCTAAAAGTAGAGTTAATTAAGGAAAAATAGGTGATATTATGGCAGAAAAAATAATGCCACATAATGATAATGCAGAAAAAGCTGTCTTGGGCTCGATGATTTTATCAAAACATGCACTACAGCGTGGAATAGAGAATCTATCAGAGGAATTATTTTATTTAGATACTCATCAAAAAATATTTTCAGCTTTATCAGAACTTGCTAATAATAATCGTGCTATTGATATGACAACACTTACAGATATATTAACTAATAAAAATTGGTTAAAACAAGTTGGTGATATTGAGTATCTTACAGAACTTTTTAATGCTGTTCCAACAGCTTATAATATAGATGAATATATTGATATTGTTAATGATAAGGCTATAAGACGTCGTTTAATATCAGCAGGAACTGATATAGTTGACTCAGCATACCAAATTGATGAAGAACTAACAACAACTTTGGATAATGCTGAGCGAAAGATTTTAAATGTTGTTAAAACAAAACAAGGTACAGAATTTAAAACTATTCAAGATGTTGTCTTAAAAGCTCAAACAGATTTAGAAAAGTTATCTCAAAATAAAGGAGAAGTTACAGGTTTAGCAACAAACTTTTCTGAAATTGATAAAATAACATCTGGTTTGCATCCTAATGAGCTTATAATTATAGCTGCTCGTCCAGCCATGGGTAAAACAGCTTTTGCTCTTAATTTAGCTACTAATATAGCAGTCACTAATAATAAAACAGTAGCCCTATTTAATTTAGAGATGGGTGCAGAACAACTAGTAAATCGTATGTTTTCTTCACTTGGTCAAGTAGAAGGTAATAAAATCAAAAGCGGATATCTAGAACATAATGATTGGAAAAGAATAGAAGAAGCGGTAAGTTTATTAGCTAAATCAAATATTTTTATTGATGATACACCAGGTATTAGTATTGGTGAAATAAGAGCTAAGTGCAGACGTTTAGCTAGTTCCGAAAAAGGCTTAGACCTTGTAATTATCGATTATTTACAACTAATTACTGGTTCTGCTAAATATGCAGGTAATCGCCAACAAGAAATTGCCGAAATTTCAAGATCATTAAAAACTTTAGCGATGGAACTAAATATTCCAATCATAGCTTTAGCGCAATTATCACGTGATGTTGAAAAGAGACAAGGCGATAAAAGACCAATTTTAAGTGACTTAAGAGAGTCTGGTTCAATCGAGCAAGATGCCGATATTGTTTCATTTTTATATCGTGATGATTATTATAATAAATCTGGCAATATTAGCGAAGATGATACAGGAAATGAAAATATAACAGTTCCTTCGCTAGACCCAGAAACAAGTATTATTGAATTCATTATTGCAAAACATCGTAATGGACCAACTTGTACAATTAAATTGTTATTTAAAAGAAATACAAGTACCTTTATTGATATAGAAAATTAGGAAGTGATAAGATGAAAAAAATAGGAATGGGTATAATTGTAGCCATTTTAAGTTTAATGATTTTTATTTTAGGTTTCGATTATAGAGCAAATGAAATGCCCAACGAATATTATCAAGTATATCTTGATGATACATTAATGGGAACGATTCGCTCTAAAGAAGAATTATCAAATTATATTTCAGCTGAAGGTGAAAAGATAAAAAATAAAGTTGAAGACTATCAATTCTTATTAGATCGCGATTGTGATGAAAATCTAACATCAGAAGAACAAGAACGTTATAATAATATTTTATTAGAATTTCAAAAGGAATATAGTAGCGAACTAAAATTATTAGCTAGAGGCGATGGAATCAATCAACAAAATTCTACTATTATAACCAATTGCATATCTGGAACCTTGACAGATAACGAAAAATATTTACTAAACAATTATATTCTTAAACATCAAATTTATTTATATGCTGATAAAATTAATGCACCAAATGGTTTACAAGTTAGAAAATTTACAACTTATAATAATCAAACAACTCCAGTTTCAGAAATCTATGAAGAGATATCTGAAAATAAATCATTTACAGTTAAAGGATATCAGATTTCTATTAAATCTATTGACAGCGAAACAGCGAAAACAACAGTAGAAAATATTTATGTCTTAAATCCAGATATTTTTAAAAAAGCTGTTGAATCAATGATTAAAACTTATTTAGGTGAAGTAGATTATAATGCTTATTATGATGAAACACAGGTAAAAATTCAAACAGTTGGTTATTATATAAATAATGTTTATGTTGAAGAAAATATTACAATTAAGGAAATGCAAATACCAGTTGATGAAATTATCTACATGGATGATGTTACTTTAGCTAAATATTTATTGTTTGGTACAACTGATCAACAACAAACATATATAGTTCAAGATGGTGATACAATTAGCTCTATTGCCATGAACAATAAAATTAGTACCTCTGAATTCTTAATTTCTAATCGTCAATTTACAAGTGAATCAAGTTTATTATTTCCAGGACAACAAGTTGTAATAGGTGTTACTGATCCACAACTAAACGTTGTTATAGAAAAAGAAGTACGCGAAGAAGTTGAGAGTCAATATAATGTTACAGAGAGAATTAACCCTGATAAAGTTATTGGTAATGACACTGTAATTCAAAAAGGTGAAAATGGTTTATTAAGGGTTAGTCGTCTAACTAAGAGTATTAATGGAAATATTGTAAGTGTTGAACCAGTTGGTGAAAATGAAATATTAAAATATCCAATTGATGAAGTTATTGAACGTGGTGGAAAAGCTGCGCCAGGTACAGGAAGTGGAATTTTTGGATGGCCAACAAATCCAGGATATATGATTACGTCATATTATCAATGGAGAATTAGTCCAATTAATGGTTCTCGTGAATTCCACACAGGTTTAGATATAGCAGGAACAGGTTTCCGTTCTCCTCTTTATGCTGCTGATAATGGAACTGTAATTACAGCAGGATGGAGTAATGGTGGTTGGGGTAATTATGTTGTTATCAATCATAATAATGGTTATTATACAATGTATGCTCATATGGATGAACAAATAATGACAGTTGGTCAAACAGTAGGAAAAGGCTCAGTAATTGGTTATATGGGGCATACTGGTTATGCAACTGGTGATCATGTCCATTATGAAGTTTGGTATGGTGGCGAGTGGCAGCGAGTTAATCCACTTAGTGTTTATTAATGAGAGTATGTGTTCTATCCAGTGGTAGTGGTGGAAATTGTACCTATATCGAGAGCGAAAAAGCAAAAATTCTTATCGATTTAGGTACATCATCACTATATACTGAAAAAAAATTGCAAGAATTAAATGTTGACCCTAATTGTATAGATGGAATATTTATTACGCACTCCCATGTTGATCATATTAAAGGTATAAAAGTATTTTTAAAAAAATATCATACTAAACTATATTTAAGTGAAATAGTTTTAAAAGAAATTTATAATGAAATTAAACCAGAATATTATGAGTTAATTGATAAAAATATTATTCTAAATGATATTGATGTTACGATGTTTAAAATCTCTCATGATACAGAAGATGCTAATGGTTTTGTATTTGAGAATAATGGCAAAAGTGTTGTTTATATAACAGATACTGGATATATAAATATTCGTAATCATAAATTACTAACTAACAGAAGTATATATATTTTTGAAAGTAATCACGATGTTGAAATGTTAATGAATGGTCATTATCCTTACCATATAAAACAAAGAATTTTAGGAGATAAAGGCCATTTATCTAATAAAGATTCTGCTTATTATTTATCTAAATTTATTGGTGATGATACAAAATGTGTAATTTTAGCGCACTTAAGTAAAGATAATAACACAAAAGAGTTAGCCTTAGAAACATTAAAAGAAAGTTTACAAAATAATAAAAAAAATTTTGATAATATTTTAGTAGCAGAACAGGATAAAAGAACTGAGTTGATAGAAGTATGAT
This sequence comes from uncultured Muribaculaceae bacterium, assembly GCA_964408085.1. Lineage (GTDB taxonomy): Bacteria > Bacillota_I > Bacilli_A > RF39 > UBA660 > CAJLIR01. The sequence goes on from CAYOYB010000001.1 coordinate 79,087, forward strand.
AAAAATACTTTGTGTTGGCAAAATAAAAGAAAAATATTTTAGTGATGCTATTGCAGAATATCAAAAAAGAATTTCAAAATATACTAAATTAGAAATAATTGAAGTGGAAGATATTTTTGAACAAAATGTTTCAGATATTAAGAAAAAAGAAGGAGAACTTTTAAATAAATATATATCTTCTAAGGATTATGTCATAACATTAGAAATAGAAGGTAAATTACTTGATTCTATTGAGTTGTCAAAGAAAATATCTGATACATTAATAATTAATTCTAATATCGTTTTTATAATTGGTGGTTCTTATGGACTAGCTGATAGTATAAAAGAAAGAAGTAATTATGCTATATCATTTTCTAAATTGACTTTTCCACATCAATTATTTAGAGTACTATTATTAGAACAAATATATCGTTCATATAAGATTATAAATAACGAGAGTTATCATAAATAAAAAGTTTTACACTAGGAATGTGCAAAACTTTTTTATATGTATTAAGAAATAAAGTTCAAATAATAAAAATAGGGTAATATTAGATACTTTTGAACAAAAAATGTGCAAAAGTATGTTTAAAACAAAAAATACTGAAAAATCAGTATTAATTTTCTAAAGCATTTAAAATAACAGGGATAACTTGTTTCTTTCTTGATACAACACCTGGTAAATAAGTACCTTGAACTAAATCATTGACATTAAAAGCTTTACTTAGTATTTCTTTAGCTGATTCATTAAAGAAAACATACGAACCATTTTCAATAACATCAGTAACAAAGAATGCTACTAAATAGTATTCTTCTTTAATTGTTATTTGCTCAATAGCTTTAATATATTCCTCTTTGTTATTAACTATATCGTCAACACTAACTGTTGAAAATTGTCCAATTCCTAATTTTAAATTATTAAAAGGATAGTTTTTAAAATCTGTATAAATAACATCTTCAGTAGATTTACCTTCTAAAGAAGCTCCAGCTTTAATCATTTCTTTTCCATAAGTTTTATAATCAACACCTGCAATATTAGCTAAAAATGGAACTACTTCTCTATCTAAATTAGTTGTTGTTGGTGAAGTTAGAATTAATGTATCAGATAGAATTCCAGATAACATCAAGCCTGCAATATTTTTAGGAATCTCGACATTATTTTCCTTAAATACTAATGATAAAATAGTACAAGTACTACCAACTGGCATATTACGAAAATTAATTGGCATAGCAGTACCAATTCCACCAAGATTATGATGGTCTATTACCTCAATTATCTCTGCTTCTTCAATGCCAACCGCGCTTTGTAAAGCTGTATTATGGTCAACTAAAATACATTGCTTTCTTTTATGGTCAGAAACATTACTAAGTCTTAATAACCCTAAACATTTATTATGCTTATCAATAACAGGGTAATTAGTGTACTTAACTTTATTGGCAATATCTAAACTAGCATTTAGTTCATCACTTTCATTAAAACTAATAATCTCATCAGTCATCATCATTGTTTTTAAGTAATTACACATGCTAATCATATTAGCTGTTTTAAAAGTATCAAATTTTGTTGAAATAACATTAATTTTATTCTTTTTAGCTAGTGAAAGACATTCATCATTTAGTTTAAAACCACCTGTTAAAATAATTAATTTCAATTTTTTATCTAATACATGTTTTAAAATATCTGCTCTATTACCAACAATCAAAACAGTATTTTCATTTATTTCAACATTATTTATAAATGTGTCTGTGTCATATGAAGCTACTAAAACATTTCCAGATAATTCTTTATCAAAAAGACAAACTTCTTCTCCTTCTAAAACCTCAATAATATTTTCATAAGAAGAATCTAAATATTTATCATCATTAAATATTTCTTCTTTAGCAATATTTTTCATTCCAACCATACCAACTAAACATTGATTATTATCAACGATTGGTAACATTGTAACACCTAATTCACACATTTTTAAATAACATTTATATACAGAATTATGTTCACTCATAAAATATCCTTTATGATAATTAACATCTCTAATTTCTACCTTAACATCATTTAAATATTTAGGTTCAGCTACTTTAAAATAATCAAGGACAAATTTTGTTTCAGGATTAGTATCACTTAATATTCTAGGTTCTGTATTAAGACCTAATTTATTTTTTAAATAAGACAAAGAAATAGCTGCTGTTACACTATCAGTATCAGGTTTTCTATGTCCAAATATAAATATTTTTTCATTTTCCATATATTTACCTCCATATATTTATATATGGTATTATATCATTATTTGCTTTCTATAACAACAAATATAAGCAAATATTTTTTGTTTTCTAGTTACAGATACTTTACATTTAATTTAGAAATTAATTTGAAAAATAATAATAAGTTTTATAAAATTAAAATGAGAGGTATTGTGTATGGGAAAAGTGGTAGAAAAACATTCAAAAAAATTTTGGTTCGTATATATATTTTTTTCATGCATTTTGACAATATCTTTATATATTATCACAACTGGAGAAATAAATATTAAAATGCTTAATGAAGAAAAAAAGGAAATCGAAAATAATATAAAATTGAAATCTAATAATGTAGTTATAGATATTGAACAAATACCTAATACAAAAAATTTGCTTCAAGATATTATAACTTATCATCAATTTCCAGATTATCCAACTGGCTGTGAAAGTATAGCACTTTATATTCTATTAAAATATTATGAGATTGATGTGACTCCAAATGATATTATAAATGACATAAGAAAAGGGGAACTTCCTTATGTAGAAAATGATACCATATATGGAGGAAATCCAGAAATTGAATTTATTGGTGACCCAAATAATAGTAATAGTTATGGTGTATATAATCAGCCACTAGCAGAAGTAGCCAATATGTATAAGCCAGGAATTATAAGTCAAACAAACTTTGATTTTACAGAAGTTCTAAGATTAATAGATAATAACCATCCAGTTCTAGTTTGGGTAACTATTAATCTAACAGAGCCTTATATTTCTAATAGCTGGATATATAAGCCAACTGGTGAAGTTATAAATTGGATAAGTGGTGAACACGCCATGGTTGTAATTGGTTATAATGAATATGAAGTTATTGTATCTGATCCATACACAGGTCAAATAGTATCTTATGATATGGATCTATTTATTAATCGTTATAATTATTTAGGAGGAAGAGCTTTGTATTATTAAATTACAATATTATAAATTAGGACAAGCCTCATTAAAATTACTTAGTTATCAATATAAAACAAAGCTAAGTTATAATTTATTAATATTAAAGACATTGTTTTAACAATAATTAAAGTAATAGTAGTAAGATAATAAATATAAAAAACTATATTATTATAGTTTTTTTATAAATTAATAATTATTTAAGTATCTTTACTTTATGACCATCTTGTGCCCAATTTTCATAGAGTGAACCATCAGGTGCTATTGATAAATCAAATGTTCTTTTGACTGCACTTAACCACAAATTTTCTAACTCTTCTTTTGATAAATATTGTTTAAAAGCGATTTTTGGTCTCAAAATGTTATGTCTTAACATATACATTTTATAGCCACCTGAAGAAACTATAGGATAATTATAATAGAAGCCTTGGCGTTTTAATACATCGATTGCTTCATCAAACAAATCTTTTTTTACATTTAGATTTTTATATGAACTGTCAAATGTATTAACTGATGCATCATCGTGTAAATTTGAAAATACAATATTTCTTACACCACATAAATCAGCTGTTTGTAAATACTGGATAATTTTATCAACAGAATCAATACCACCATTAATACAAGTACATGTTAATGTTAGATTATGTAATTTGGCTAAATCATCCATACTTAAAATCTTTTTTTTATGAAGACCAAAAATATCGGCATTAATATTATCATCAAAATGATGTCTACTAATATATATAGATGATTCTAAATTTTTATAAAACTCTAATGTGGCACTACCATTAGAAACTGTATAAATATCTTTTCCTTGATAAAGATATATATCTAATAGCTTTTGCAAATCTTTTTTATTAATGGTTGGTTCTCCACCACCAATAAAAATGCTATCAATATTGTCAATAATTTGATTTAATGTATTAATAATATTTTTAAAACTGTATTTGCACTTTTCCATACAACCATTTCGACAAAAAAAACATTTTGCGTTACAACATCGTCCTAATTCTAAATATAAATTTGTCCTAAAAGTAAATGGTGTTCTATTAATTCTTTTATATTTAATATCTCGCCAATTATCATAATTAATATTTGGCATTTTAGTATTTTCCACTGAATTATAGCCATGGTAACTATTATCATAATTTTCATAAAACATACTATTTAAACTATTTTTAAAAACAACATTTTCTAAATTACATTTTTTTATATCAAATTTTCTTAGAATGTTATACATTTCCTCATTAACTTCTAGATTTTTAAAAGTAGCATTTTGTATAATTAAATCTCTAAACATAATCAATTTTTCACAATCTGATAATTGCTCAGCTATATTATCATAAATAGCTTTTAAATCTCCTACTTTATCTTTAAGAATAACTTTTTCGATTTTTTCTACTATATTATGTAAGTCATCTTCTTTGAAAACAGTGGTATTAGCAGTATCATGCAAAAAGTTTCTTAATAGTCTCATTAAATAAAAAGAATCAATTACTATTTCATCATTATTTAAAATGGTATTTAAGTCATAATATATTTTGATATCTTTTTTTTGATATAAGTCATTTAAATATTGAATCTGATTTTTATCTAAAATAACATTATGTAAATATATATTAATTTGCTTAATAGAGTTATCTTGCTGTTGTTCATCTCTAACAAATTGTGTCCCAATAATATTAGAATCAGCTATCGCAACTTCTTTAAAATATTCATTAGAATTATCATTTAAAAATATTTTTAATCCTGTATTTTCTAAATTACAATTTTCAATATCTTCAATATTATTACTAGGAAAGTTACTTAAATCAATTCCTCTAGCATCTATATTTTCAAACTTATCATAATATACATAATTTTCATTATTTTTTAACTGTTCAATTGAATTAATTTTAATTTGTTCCATAAATATCTCCTTAAAAATTAATATTTGCGTTTTATTATAACATTAAATAAATATTTATACAATAAATTGTTTATTCAAAATTTCAATATTAATGTTATAAAAAATTCTGTTAAAAATTGGTATAAATTAATTTAATTTAAGCACAATAACACTAGAAAGCGAGGAATTTATGAAATCGACTGGTGTTATTCGAAGAATCGATGAATTAGGAAGAATTGTTATTCCTAAAGAAATAAGAAAAACGTTAAGAATACATGATGGTGATAGTTTAGAAATTTTTACTGATAATAATGAAAATATAATTTTATCTAAATTTTCTAGTCTAGGTAAAATAAGCGATTATGCCATAAATTTTTCCAAAACTATTCATAAATTTTTAAAAAAAGATATTATTATAACTGATACTGATAAAATTATTGCTGTCGATGGAAATTTAAAAAAGAAATATTCTGGAAAACAAATAAGTAGTGATTTATCTTTATATTTAAAAAATAGAGAATTGACTATATTAGATGAAACAGCTAATTTAAAAATTATTCCAAATGAGTCATTAGCTGGTTATTTCATTATTAGTCCAATCATTGTCGAAAGTGATCCAATTGGCTTATTAATAATATACTCTGAAGAAGAAAAATTAACAGAAATAGACACTAAAATTGTAAAGTTTGTTACATCTTTCTTTACAAAATATCTTGAAGATTAAATAAAAAAGTGTTATAATACAAACGAATTTGAAAAACATTGAAAGAAAGAAAAATAACAAGTAATTTATAGAGAGTCTGCGTTGCTGGAAAACAGATAATGAAAATTATTTCGAATGGTTCTGGAGTTTCTTAATCGATATTTAGATTAAGACGTGTATATGCGTTAAATAATTAAGATATAGTAGATACTATAAATAAGGTGGTACCGCGGTTATTTCGCCCTTAATTATGGTATCTTTTTGTTTTGAGGTGGTATTATGCGCTATTTTGAAAAAATAAGTTTTGAGCAATTTAAAAAAGATATCTGTGATGATAAAAAATTATATGAAGAATATAATTTACCAAAAAGACAAACTAAATATAGTGCTGGTTATGATTTTGAATCACTATTTGATTTTACTTTAAAACCAGGAGAAACTAAAAAATTGGCTACTGGCATAAAAGTTAATATGAATAGCGATGAAATGTTAATGATTGTTATAAGAAGTAGTTTAGGATTTAAGTACAATACACGAATGTGTAATCAAATAGGAATTATCGAGAGTGATTATTATAATAATTCTGATAATGAGGGGCATATGTTTGTTAAAATCCAAAATGAAGGAAACGATAATTTAATAATTAAAAAAGGTGATCGCTTATGCCAAGGAATTTTTGTTAAATTTTTAACAGTAGATAATGAAGAAGAAATAAATAATAAACGAACTAGTGGTATTGGTTCGACGAATTAAAGGAGGAAATATTTATGGAAAAAGAAAAATTTTATATAGCAACAGCTATTGCGTATACATCAGCTAAGCCACATTTAGGAAATACTTATGAAATAGTTTTAGCCGATGCGATTGCGCGTTATAAAAGATTAACAGGATATGACGTTTATTTTCAAACAGGAACAGATGAGCATGGTCAAAAAATCGAAGAAAAGGCGGCTATTGCCAATAAAGAGCCACAAGAATTTGTTGATGAGATGTCCCTAGAAATTCGAAGAGTTTGGGATTCAATGAATACCAGTTATGATCGATTTGTTAGAACTACAAATCCTGGACATAAAAAAGTTGTCGAAAAAGTTTTTAAAAAATTATATGAACAAGGTGATATTTATAAAGGATTTTATGAAGGGATGTATTGTACACCTTGTGAGTCATTCTTTACAGAATCACAATTAATTGATGGAAAATGTCCAGATTGTGGTAGAGACGTTCATCAAGAAAAAGAGGAAGCATATTTTTTTAAATTAAGTAATTATACTGCAAAATTAGAAAAATATTTAGATGAACATCCTGATTTTATTGAGCCTATTTCTAGAAAGAATGAAATTGTTAATAATTTTATAAAACCAGGTGTTCAAGATTTATGTGTATCACGAACAACTTTTGATTGGGGTATTCCTGTTGATTTCGATTCTAAACACGTTGTTTATGTTTGGTTAGATGCACTTTTAAATTATATTACTTTTTTAGGATATGATGTTGATTATCTAGGCGAGGAATTTAAAAAATACTGGCCATGTGATTTACACTTAATTGGTAAAGATATTTTGCGTTTTCATACAATTTATTGGCCAATTATCCTAATGGCATTAGATTTACCATTACCTAAAAAAATATTTGGTCACCCATGGCTTTTATTTGGAAATGATAAAATGAGTAAGTCTAAAGGTAATATTGTTTATGCTGATGATTTAGCTAGTATTTTTGGTGTAGACGCTGTTAGATATTATTTATTGCATGAAATACCATTCGCAAATGATGGAAATTATACAAATGAATTATTAATTGATTGTTATAATTCTGATTTAGCTAATGTTTTAGGAAATTTAGTTAATCGAACAATCAGTATGACACATAAATATTTTGAAGGTGAGGTAATTGAACCAAATTGCCCTGAAGAAATTGATCAAGAGTTAATTAATTTAGTACTTAAAACTAATGAAGTCGTTGAAGAAAAAATGAATAGCTATCGTATTGCCGAAGCTATAGACGCTATTTTTGAAATATTTAGGCGCTCAAATAAATATATTGATGAAACAACACCTTGGTTACTTGCTAAAGATGAAATTAAAAAATCACGTTTAGCTACAGTTCTTTATAACCTATTAGAATCAATTCGTCATGGAGCTGTATTACTAGAGGCTTTTTTACCTGATACAGCTAAGGAAATTTTTCATCAGTTAAATACAGAAAATAATCAATATAATTCTATTCAAGATTTTACTGGTATGGATATTGGAATTCACTTAAATAATCCTAAACCATTATTTGAAAGATTGGATAAAGAAAAAGTATTAGACAGTTTATCGACAAAATAGAACAAATAATTTGTGTAAAATGATGTAAATTGTCGATAACAAAATGCTAATAATGTTTGAAATATATAATGAAAATTGGTATAGTAGATATGTTGTGTAAAAAAAGAATAGAAGAGGGATTATCAATGATACAAAAAGGAAAACAACATATGGTTATTTTATTACCGTACTCTGTGCTATTTTTATTAATATTAGGGAGTGTATTGGTTGATTTTAAAATTATAGATGTATTTTATTTAGTAACACTTACTATATTTTTAATTAGATACTTATATATAAAAAGTAATTAACCAATAAATATTTATATAAAAAGGTAACAAAATGATTATAAGATAATTAATCTTATTAAAAAAATAAAATTCATAGATTAAACTATGAATTTTTGTTATACTTAAAAAAGAGGTGAACAAATATGTTAATAGATTCTCATTGTCATTTAAGTCATAAAGATTATGAAAATGTTGAACAAATTATTAGTAATATGGAAGATAATATTATGATAGTAAGTGGAGCTGATTTTGAATCAAATATAGATGTTGTTAATTTATGTAGTAGATATCCTAATATATATGGTGTTTTAGGAATACATCCAACTGAAATAACTGATAATATAGAAGAACATCTAAAATATATAGAAGAACATATTAATGATAAACATATAGTTGGTATTGGTGAAATTGGACTAGATTATCATTATGATTGTGATAAAAATGTTCAAAAAAAATTTTTTATTAGGCAAATTCGCTTAGCACTAAAATATAATAAACCAATTGTTATTCATACTAGAGACGCAATTCAAGATACTTATGATATTCTAAATACTGAAAATGCTTATCAAGTAAATGTTACTATTCATTGTTTTTCAGAAAGTCTAGAAATGGCTAAATTATTTATTAAAAAAGGCGCAAAATTAGGAGTAGGTGGAATAGTTACTTTTAAAAATGCTAAAAAAATTCAAGAGGTAGTACAAAACATAGATTTAAAGCATATATTATTAGAGACAGATAGTCCATATTTAGCTCCTGAACCATTAAGAGGAACTAAAAATGAGCCTAAGAATGTTTACCTAGTAGCTAAAAAAATAGCTGACATTAAAGGTATGGATATAGCTGATGTAATAGCAGTAACAACCAACAATTCAAGGTCACAATTTGACTTACATTAGAAGTTATGATATAATTTTAATTAGCACTTGCGACAATTGAGGTGAAATATGAATATATATTTAATCCAAGTGATTGGTAATTTTGTTAATTTTTTAGTTGTAACAGTTTTATCATTATTTGGCGTGTTAAATAGTGTTGATACAGAAATTAAAAATTCCGATGTAACTAAAAATTCATATGTTGAAAACCAAACAATAGCTTATGAAACTATCTACCAATATAATAGTAAGATACCATCTAATATAAGCAAAGTTTTGGTTCAAGGTGAAGATGGAATTGTTTATGTAAATAACTACGATAAGACACAAATTGTTTTAAAAGAAGTTGTTAATGAAGTAGTTGAAGTTGGAACTGGAGATCAGGGATATTTCTATGGAAGATTAACTGGTTATGGTCCAGATTGTCCAGGTTGTAGCTCTGTTGGCAATGTTTCGTGTCGAACTCGTGAGGGAAATAATCATAGTTTAATAAATAATGGAACAACTTATATAGATCAAGATTTTGGAGAGGTTAGAATTCTAGCAGCTGCAACAAGTGCTTTCCCATGTGGAACTATTATAGCAGTTGATAATGGCATTTTAGCTCCTTTCTATGCAGTTGTTTTAGATACTGGATATGATATGAGAAATGCATGGAGTAATGGTAACGTTTGGTTTGATTTAGCGTTCCCTTCCCAAGCTAGTGTTTCTAATGTCTCAAATGCTCAAGCACTTTTTAGTGTTCAAAGATGGGGTTGGTAAAATCAGGAATTTCCTGATTTTTTCTTTTTTTAAATTTTATAATTTTTATTAATTGTCATATGATTCTAGCAAATATAAAAAATCTAGTTATAAATTAGTAAAATTTGAACTATCATTATGAAAAATTTCCAAAATACTTAATTTTACAAATAAAAAAACATTTGATAATTTAGTTTTTGAAAGGAGACAACTGATGAGAAACAATATAAGAGAAACTAAATTAAAAGATAATGAAACAATACCTTTAAATATGGATTTTATGTTTACGACTATATTTAATAATGACAAAAATATTTATGTCTTAGAACAATTTCTATCAGATTATTTAGAAATACCAATTAGTAGTATTAAAGGTAATTTAAAAATATTAAAAAGAAAATTAATACCTAATAATAAAAAAGAAGCGAGTAATGAAGTTGATTTAGTATTAAATTATAATGGTAGACTAATTAATATAGAATTATCTAATGAAAGAAAGTCTACAGGTATAATGGAAAGAAATATTGTCTTTGCTTGTAAAATACATGGCAGCCAGTTAGAATATGGAAATAAGGATTATAAAAATATCGATGAGACATTACAAATAAACCTAAATAATTTTAGATGTAATAAAAATAAATTGTTAGCTAAATATTATTTAGCAGATATAGAAAATAAAGAAATTTTAACTACTAAATTTAGAATCGATATGGTAGATCTTGTATTAGGAAGTAAGATGTGTTACAATATTAACGACAAGTTATCAAAATGGTGTCGATTATTAATGACTAATAAAAGAGACGAATTATATAATTTAGCTACCTATTTATTGGGGCGTGAAAGTGGTGAAGAATTTGTGAGTGAAGTAGAAATGTTATGTAGTGATGATGAGTATATAGGCTTATATACAAAATTATCAAAAAAAGAGCTAGAATATAATACTTATATAGCTGAAGCAAAAGAAGAAGGATTTAATGATGGTGAAAAATCTGGAATAGAAAGAGTTGCTAAAGAAATGTTAGCTTCTGATTTTGAAATAAATAAAATATCAAAGATTACAGGCTTAACCATTGAACAGTTAAAGTCTTTAAAATAATAAAATTATAATTATTTGAAAAAATATTTTAATAATTTAAAAATATAGATTTAATTCTATATTTTTTCCTATTTTAGGTGTTATAATAAATATTGGATGTGATATAGTGTGCAAATAAAAGAATTAAAAAATTTGATGGAAATTAATGGTTTCAATTTTAAAAAAAAATTTGGACAGAATTTTATTATTGATGAAAATATTATCAATTCTATAGTAAATAAATCCATGATTGATAAAGATACACTAGTTATAGAAATTGGTGTTGGTGCTGGAGCTTTAACATCAAAATTATCAGAAAAAGCTAAAAATGTATTATGTTATGAAATAGATGAAAGTTTGAAAGTAATTTTAGATAATACCTTAAAAGATAAAAATAATATTGAAATTATTTATAATGATTTTTTACAATCAGATATAGCACACGATATACAAAAATACAATTATCAAAAATTATATGTAATTGCTAATTTACCATATTATATTACTACTCCTATTATCATGAAAATAATAGAAGAAAAATTAAATGTAGATAAGATTGTTATTATGGTTCAAAAAGAAGTTGGAGATAGATTTAGAGCAGTACCTAATACAAAAGAATATAATTCTCTATCAATATTCTTAAATTATCATTATGATATAAAGAAACTAATGGATGTTAGTCGAAATGTTTTTCTGCCAAAACCAAATGTTGATAGTATAGTTGTTGAATTTAATAAAAAAACAACTAATTATGATGTAAAAAATGAGGATATTTTTTATAAGTTAATTAAAGATAGTTTTGTTCAAAAAAGGAAAACACTGAAGAATAATTTGAAAAATTATGATTTAGAAAAAATAGAATCAATTTTAAAAAAATATAAATTTGATTTAACTGTCAGGGCTGAACAATTACCAATTGAAATTTTTGTTGATATAGCTAATAATTTATAAAAGGTGGTAAAATGATAAATAAAAAATGGGACGAAATTTTAGCGTGGGAATTTAAAAGCGATTATTTTAAAAAATTAGGTGTATTTGTTAGAAGTGAATATCAACATAAAATAATATATCCTAAATATGAACATATTTTTGACTGTTTAAGATATACTGATTATGACCAAGTTAAAGTTGTTATAATTGGTCAAGATCCTTATCATGGTGAAAATGAGGCACATGGTCTTTGTTTTTCTGTTCAAGAAGGGGTCGCAAGACCACCATCATTAAACAATATATTTAAAGAACTTTATAATGATTTAGGGATTGTAAAACAAAATAATGACTTAACATGCTGGGCAAAACAAGGTGTATTACTTTTAAATTCAATTATGACTGTTGTTAAAGATACTCCTTTATCACATAAGGATAAAGGTTGGGAAATATTTACAGATAATATTATTAAATACTTAAATGATCGCGAAAAACCACTTGTTTTTGTTTTATGGGGAAGCTTTGCTCGCAGTAAAAAAGAATTAATAACTAATAAAAATCACTTAATTATAGAGTCGGTTCATCCTTCTCCTTTATCAGCAAATAGGGGTTTTTTTGGAAGTAAACCTTTTTCGCAAATAAATAATTTCCTAATTAGTAAAAATATTGAGCCAATAGATTGGCAAGATAAGTAATTTTTTATTGAAAAACAAGTAATTTTATTATAAAATTAAAGTGAGGGGTGTAGAAAATGGAAAGTGCATATAAATATCTTCTTGAAGAGTTAAATCTCCATTATAATGAAGCAGTTGTTGTAGCTGTATCAGGTGGCCCTGATTCAATGGCATTATTACATTTACTTGTAAGAATTAAGCAAGCAATTGATATAACTGTTATTTGTGCACATGTTAATCATAATGTTCGTAAAGAAAGTGCTGATGAATTATTATTTGTCGAAAAATTTTGTATGCAACATGGAGTCATATTTGAAAGCATGAAAATTGAGGATTATGGTGATGATAATTTTCACAATGAAGCTAGAACAAAACGCTATAATTATTTTAAACAAGTTGTTCATAAATATAATGCAAGGTATCTATTTACTGCTCATCATGGTGATGATTTAATTGAAACAATTTTAATGCGTATTGCTAGAGGTTCAACTTTAAGAGGGTATAGCGGATTTTCGGAAGTTTTAAAAATGCCAGATTATACAATTGTAAGACCATTAATTAAAGTAACAAAAGATGAAATTATTAAATATGATAAACAACATAAAATAAATTATGTTTTAGATAGTTCTAACCAAAAAGATGTTTATACAAGAAATAGATTTAGAAAATATATTGTTCCTGGTTTTAAAAAAGAAGATAAAAATATCCATACAAAATTTTATAAATTTAGTAAAACATTATTAGAATATAATAATTATATAGATAGACAAGTAGAGAAAAAAATCCAAAAGATATATATTCATGGTATGCTTGACATTGACTTATTTTTAAAAGAAGAAAATTTAATTCAAACAAAAATTATTTATTATATTTTAGAACATATCTATCAAGATGACTTAATGTTAATAACAGATCACCACGTTGAACTTATCCATAATATGATGATATCAAAAAGAGCAAATGCGATTATCTATTTACCAAATGGTTTAAAAGCAATTAAAACATATAGTTCAGTTGTTTTTGCCTTTGAAGATATAAAATCTGATGAATATGAAATAGAATTATTTGACTACATTAATTTGCCAAATGGCAAAAATATTGAGAGAGTTAAAAAAACAACATTAACAGATAATAATGTATGTTTTCTATCAAGTCATGATGTTAAATTACCACTTCGTGTTAGAAGTCGCAAAAATGGCGATAAGATGAATGTCAAGGGAATGTTAGGTAGTAAAAAGATAAACGACATATTTATTGATTCTAAAATAGGTCTTAAAGATAGAGATTTATGGCCTATAGTGGTTGATGCCAATGGTGTCATTGTTTGGCTACCAGGTTTAAAAAAGTCAAAATTTGACAAAACAAAAGATGAAAAGTATGATATAATACTAAAGTACTATTAAGAGGAGGAAAATAATGAATAAAAAAACAGCTAAAAAAAGTATGTTATCATATACATTTTTGATTTTATTTATATTAGTAATATTTTATTTAGTAAATATAATGAATCAAACTGTAAATTATATTACATATGATGAATTTGTAAAAAATGTTGAAACAAATAATATAAAAGAAATAGAAGTTACTCCAAAAGATCGAGCTAGTGTTTATGAAATTACTGGTAAGATGAAGAATTATGAAGATGATGAAAGCTTTTTTGTTAGAATTCCATTATCAGATGTTGTAATAGATAGAGTAATGCAATTAGGAGAAGCTGGCAATTTTAAATTAGATGTTAAAACTGATCCAGAATCTAGCACATTGTTATTATTTATTATTAATGTTTTACCAATGGTTCTATTGATAGGTTTTGCCTTCTTTTTCATTACTAGACAGATGGGATCAGCTAATAAGTCTATGGACTTTGGCAAAAGTCGTGCTCGTTTAAGTGAAGATAATAAAAAAGTTTCATTTAAAGATGTCGCTGGATTATCTGAAGAAAAAGAAGAAGTTCAAGAATTAATTGACTTTTTAAAAAATCCTAAAAAATTTCAAGCAATGGGAGCTAGAATTCCAAAAGGAGTTTTATTAGTAGGCCCTCCAGGAACAGGAAAAACATTATTAGCTAGAGCTGTTGCTGGTGAGGCCAACGTTCCATTTTATTTTATAAGTGGTTCTGATTTTGTTGAATTATTTGTTGGTGTAGGTGCTTCACGTGTTCGTGATATGTTTAAACAAGCCAAACATAATGCTCCATGTTTAATTTTTATTGATGAAATTGATGCTGTAGGACGTCAAAGAGGCGCAGGTTTAGGTGGAGGACACGATGAACGTGAACAAACTTTAAACCAATTGTTAACAGAAATGGATGGCTTTGGTGCTAATGAAGGTATTATCATTATCGCTGCAACTAATCGTCCTGATGTTTTAGACCCAGCTCTTTTAAGACCAGGAAGATTTGATCGCCAAGTAACTGTTAATTTACCAGATGCTAAAGGTAGAGAAGAAATTCTAGAAGTTCATGCTAAGGGAAAAACATTTGCAAGTGATGTTAATTTAAAAAATATTGCTAAAAGAACAGTTGGATTAAGCGGTGCTGACCTTGAGAATTTACTTAATGAAGCAGCTTTATTAACTGTTAGAAGAGACAAAAAAATGATTACAATGGAAGAAATCGATGAAGCTCATGATCGTGTTTTAATGGGACCAGCTAAAAAAAGTCATAAATATACAGAAAAAGAGAAAAAAGTGGTTGCTTATCATGAAGCAGGGCATGCGGTTATTGGTTTAAAATTGGATGGTGCTAACGACGTTCAAAAAATCACTATTGTTCCACGTGGAGCAGCAGGTGGTTATAATTTGATGATGCCTAAAGAAGAAACTTATCTTTCTACTAAAAAAGAATTATTAGAAACAATAAGTGGCTTACTTGGTGGTCGTGTTGCTGAAGAAATAACTTTTAATGAAATGACTACTGGTGCTCATAACGATTTTGAGAAAGCTACTAAAATTGCTCGAGCTATGGTAACTGAGTATGGAATGAGTAGTTTAGGACCTGTTCAATTTGAACATCAAGAATCAAGTGTTTTCTTAGGTAGAGATTATAATAAAAGCCGTAATTTCTCAAGTCAAGTTGCATTTCAAATTGATGAGGAAGTGCGTAAAATTATTGGTGAACAATATGAAGTTACAAAGAAAATTATCAATGAAAATAAAGATTTATTAAAATTAATTGCTGAAACATTATTAGAATATGAAACAATTACAAAAGAACAAATTGATTATTTAGTTGAACATGGTAAAATGCCAAAAGATGAAGAAATAGAAACTAAAGATGAAAAAGGAAATGTTTCATATGAAAATAAAACAGTAGCAGAATTAAAAGAAATAGCTAAAGAAAAGAATATTAAAGGTTATTCAAAAATGACAAAAGAAGAATTAATTGATTCACTAAATAATAAAGACGAAAAATAAAAAATTATAGAGAAATCTATAATTTTTTTGTATAACCATGTCCTAGCATAAAACCATCGTCAAATTGATCTATATTAACATTTTGCAAAAAGTTTCTACCTCTTTGCTCAATAATAAAATTATAACAATAATTCAAAAATGATTCTTTATTTAAAATTATATGAGATGGGTACCTAGTCTCAGCATAAACAGGGTTACCTTTATAACTTATTACAAAACCACCATACTTAGATTTTGGAGATTTGGAATCAGGATTTGTCATTGTATTAAATGAAAAATCATTGTCATAATTATCAATTGTATAAACATTACCAACCGTATCAGTTAATTTCCTACTTGTTTTGTGATTATCTTTTGTGCAACAAGTATAGAAGGATGAAACATTAGGTTTTATATTTAAATTAAAATCATCTATCATAACAAATTTGCTTTTGCAAGGTATTAAAATACCATGAGCATATCTATTTATATACCTATCATATAATATGATATTACATAAGCTTTCTGGATAATCTTCATTTGACTTTATTTCATGTAATTTTTTATCATATGGCAACAGATCTATACATATTTTAATTTTTTTCGTATTTTTATTACCAGTATATAGGTGTGTTAAATTATCTTTTTTCGCAATAATTATTTCTTTTCGTATATCTATGTTAAAGATTCCATATAAATCACGTAGTTCATCTATTGTATAAGTATTTTTATTGTTAATTATCTTCTTTAGTTCTTCTGGATCTTTCATTTAAAATCAACTCCCTTTTAATTATATCACATTCTTGTTTTAAATATTAATAGTTATTTTTGCCATTTTATTATATATCAAAATGTTTTGTACTTTTTGTTTTAAATATGATAGCTTTTGTTGACAATATATGATAAAATATTATAAGAGTTTAATTAGAAAATGGTGATATTATGGGAAAAGTAATTGCTCTCGTTAATCAAAAAGGTGGAGTTGGAAAAACAACTTCTAGTATAAATTTAGCAGCATCATTAGGTGTATTAAGAAAAAGAGTTTTATTAGTCGATTTAGATCCACAAGGAAATGCATCAACTGGTGTAGGAATTGACAAAGGCGATATTAAATGTGGTGTTTATAACTTGATGATTGATGAATGTGGTATTGAAGAAACAATTGTAAAAACAAAATTTAAAAATCTTTATGTTATTCCAGCTTCCATAAATTTGGCTGGTATTGATATAGAATTAATGGATAAAAGTCATGAAGATAAAGAATTTAATAGAAATACTCAATTAAAAAAGTATTTAGATACAATTAAAGAACATTTTGACTATATTATTATAGATTGTCCACCATCACTTGGAATTTTAACGACTAATGCTTTAACAGCATCTGATTCTGTTATTATTCCTGTTCAATGTGAATTTTTTGCCCTTGAAGGAATTATGCAATTGGTAGCAACTGTTATGATGGCTCAAAAAACATATAACCCTAATTTACAAATTGAAGGTGTTTTACTAACAATGTTAAATAGTTGTACTAATTTAGGCTTAGAAGTAGTTGAAGAAGTAAAAAGTTATTTTAAAGAAAGAGTTTATGATACCATTATTCCACGACTTGTAAGATTATCGGAAGCTCCAAGTCATGGCAAACCAATTATTGCTTATGACCCACATAGCAGAGGAACTGAGGCATATTTAAATTTAGCTAAGGAAGTGATTAGTAGAAATGGAAACTAAGAAAAAAGCTTTAGGTAGAGGATTAGAACAGCTATTTAATTCGGAAAACCTAGATTTAGATATAAATAATATTCAAAAATTAGAAAACAGAATTTATGAATCTGCTAATAAAGAAGATGTTATTGAAGTAAATTTAGCTGAATTAAGAGCTAATCCTTATCAACCACGAAAAATTTTTAAGGATGAAGCATTACAAGAATTAGCAGCATCGATTAAAGAACATGGTGTATTTCAACCAATTATTGTCAAAAAAAGTATTAAAGGTTATGAAATAATTGCCGGTGAAAGACGTGTTCGTGCATCTAAATTAGCAGGATTAGAAAAAATACCAGCTATTGTTAGAAATCTATCTGATGAATTAATGATGGAAATTGCTTTATTAGAAAATTTACAAAGAGAAAATTTAAGTTGTATTGAAGAGGCAATGGCCTATAAATCAATGCTTACAACACTTAGCTTAACACAAGAATCTTTGGCATTAAAAGTTGGTAAAAGTCGTAGTCACGTTACAAATATGTTAGGTCTATTGCGTTTACCACAAAGTGTACAAGATTTAGTTAATAATGGCGATTTATCAATGGGACACGCTCGTGTTTTAAGTAAAATTGAAGATGATGAAAAAATAATTGAATTAGCTAATAAAATTATTAATGAGAAGTTAGCAGTTAGAGATATTGAACAAATATCTGATGATAAAGACATTAAGAAAAAAATAAAAATAAATAGACATTCTAGTAATGATCAAGAAAATTATAAATATGTTGAAAACTTATTACGAGAAAAGTATGATTCTAAAGTAAAAATAAAGGATAAAAAAATTGAAATAAGTTTTACAAGTACAGCAGATTTAAATAGAATATTAGAAATCATGGATATTAAGGGATAGTGATTAGATGAAAGATGTCTTAGATAAAATTCTTATTAAAGAAATAGTTGCTCCTGTTTTAATAATAATTTTTAGTATTATAGTTTGTAAAGTAATTCAAGGAATTGTTAAAAGAACTGTAAAATTAAAATCAAGTAAAGCAGGAAAGAAAAAACAAGACACCTTAGTAAGCGTTATTAATAATATAATTAAGTATTTTATTATGATTATTGCTCTATTAATGATTTTGGATGTTTTTGGTATTGATACTAAAACATTAGTCACTTCATTAGGTGTAGTTGGATTAGTAGCAGGTCTGGCAGTTCAAGATTTATTAAAAGACATTATTTCGGGTATGGCAATAATCTTTGAAAATCAATTTTATGTTGGTGATACAATTGAAATAAATGGCTTCAAAGGAGAAGTAACACATTTAGGGCTTAAGACGACAAAACTTAAATCATACACAGGTGAAGTGAAAATTATTTCTAATCGAAATATTACAGAAGTTGTTAATTTCAATTTAGCTAATTCATTAGCAGTTGTTGATTTTCAAATTTCTTATGAATCAGACACAGAAAAAGCTGAAAAAATATTAACTAATTTATGTTCAAAACTAACCAAAGAATTAAAAAATATTAAAGGAGAAGTTACTCTATTAGGTGTTACTAAATTAGATTCTTCTGGTGTTGAATATCGAATTACAGTTGAAACAGTTCCATTAAAGCATTATGAAGTTACAAGACAAATTTTAAAGGATGTCAAATTAGAACTTGAAAAAAATAAAATAACTATACCATATCCTCAATTGGTGATTCATAATGAATAAGGAATATAAATTAGGCAGTATCGTTGTAATGAAAAAGCAACATCCATGTGGAACAAATGAATGGGAGATAACACGAGTAGGCGCTGATATTAAAATAAAATGCATACATTGTGGTCGTTCTATTATGTTACCTAGAATTGAATTTAATAAAAAATTAAAAAAAATAATAACATATTAACTTTAAAGGGAAGGATTGAAAATATTATACTTTGTATATATTTGAGTGTATATTATGAATAAAGATAAGAAAAAAATATTTTTGGGACCAGTAATTATGATAATTGTTTTAATTGTTGTAATTATGTTGGCTAGTTTTATTTTTTCAACTTTGCAAATCGGTGGGCAGGAAACCCATATCCAAAATGGTACTTTAGAGACGTCTCTTGTAACAGTAAATAATATTTTAAGTGGACCTGGTTTAAAATTTTTATTAAGTAACGCTATTACAAATTTTCAAAAATTATCACCAGTAATTTTACTAATTATTGTATTATTAGGAATTGGAATTTGTGAAAAAAGTGGCTTATTTAAAATGTTGTTTAGTTGTTTAAAGAAAGTATCTACACCAGTTTTAATTTTCTTTACAATATTTTTGGGTATTATTTCTACAATTATAGGAGAATATAGTTTTATAGTTTTGATACCTATTGTTGGAATTGCTTATAAATATGCTAGTAGAAATGCCATGATGGGAATTTTAATCGCATTCATATCAATTTGTTTAGGGTATGGATTAGGTTTGATTTTTAACTACGATGACTATTTACTTGGAACATTAACTCAAGCTTCCGCAAGTTTAGAAGTTGATAAAAATTATAAATATCAATTATTATCAAATCTTTATATTCAAATTGCTGGAACTATTATTTTTACGATTATAGGTTCAATAATTATTAATGCATTTTTAGTACCTAAGTTTGAAGTTGTAAAACATTATGAAAAAGAAGAAACAATCGATTCCAAAAAAGCCTTTTTCTTTTCAATATTTGCTTGTTTAATCATGTTGTTTATAATTATATATATGATAATACCAGGTTTGCCAGGTTCAGGCTTGCTTTTAGATAAAACAGCTCCAACTTATATTGCTCAATTATTTTCAAGTAATTCACCATTTTCAAATTCCTTAATATTTATTATTAGTATTATGATGATGGTTTGTGGATTAATCTATGGTCGAATATCTGGTAATATTAAAAATACTAACGAATTTAGTATTGGATTAGGTTATAGTTTTGATAATTTAGGATATGTATTTGTATTATTATTTTTCTTTTCACAAATGATAGCGTTATTAGATTGGTCAAATATTGGAACTGTTATTGCAACAACATTAATTGATAAAATAAGTTTATTACAATTATCTGGAATTTTACTTATTATTATCTTCTTTATAGCTGTAGTATTTATAAGTATTTTTATACCATCAACTATTACAAAGTGGACTTTGATGTCGCCAATAATTGTACCATTATTTATGCGTGCCAATATTACTCCAGATTTTACACAATTTGTATTTAGAGTAGCAGATGGCTTTGGAAAATGTATTACACCAATGTATATTTATTTCTTTATTATGATGGCTTTCATGCAAAAGTACAATTATGATAATGAGCATAACATTACTATTTTTGGGACTTTAAAAATGATGGCACCAACTGTATTAATATTAGGATCATTACTATTATTAATATTAGTATTATGGTATATAATTGGTCTTCCAATGGGTATTGCTATGTACCCAACATTATAAACACCTATTTGGTGTTTTTTTGTATATACATTTTTTAATGTTGTTAAATTTGACAAATAAAAAAAATTATGTTAACATACATGACATTGAAGGGGGAAATTAATATGTATAATAAACAAAAAATGAATTTATCAGAACTAGAGAAAACAAAAATTCGAGGGAAACTAAGACCATTTACAGCAATTGCTTTAATATTAGCAGGTAGTGTAGCTTTAGCAGGACATAGCCATGCAGTCACTGATTTAGACGATATGTGCCCTATATCACAACTTTATTATGACTTAGGAGATTCGCAAAAAGCTTATAAGCATCAAATAAAGCACTATAATAAAAGTGGTCTAGGTTGTGATTTTGAATATAGAACAGAGAAATATATAGCACCTGATGGTTATACTATGAATGATGATGGAAAAACTTGTTATACAACAGATAAGCCTATAGAAGTAGAAATTGATGGTAAAGTTTTTTATGTAGCACCAGAAGGATATATTCTTGAAGGAGACAAGTGTATTAAAACAATTGAAGCTAACTATCAAAGTGAAGGAATTATAGTTAGCGACTCTATGGGTGAGCCAACATCAATGATTTATTATGATGAAGAACAAAAGAAATTAGTAAAAATATAAAATTATTATAGAAACAGTATTTTTTAATATTGTTTTTTTACTGTAATTTTAAAAAATTGTTGACTTTTTTTATAAAAAGATGTAATTTATAGGTAATAATTGTGAGGTGATAGATATGATTGATAATCATTTTAATTATTTATTTTGCCAAAAACAATTGTTAAATAATACTAATAATATATTTCTTTTTTGTGGCAATTTAGCCAATATAAAATAAGGAACAGAACCAATGATTTTTGGCTGTTCTTTTTTGTAAAGTTTGTGAGGTATTATATGAATGATTTGATACAAAATTTATTTAATCTAGTTAGAGCTTATGAACCAGAACAACTTGAAGTTGTAGAAAAAGCTTATAAATTTGCAGATTTTTTGCATTCGCGTCAAACTCGTGAAAGTGGCGAACCATATATAATTCATCCTTTGAATGTTGCTTGTATTTTGGCAGAAATGCACGCTGATATTGATACAATCTGTGCAGGATTGTTGCATGATACATTAGAAGATACAAATACAACAAAACTTGAAATTATCAATGAATTTAATGAAGATGTTGCAACTTTAGTAGATGGCGTAACAAAAATTAGTAAAATGAATTTTTCTTCTCGTATTGATGAGGATTTAGCTAATACTAGAAAAATAATAACCAGTATAGCTACTGATGTTAGAATAATTATTATAAAATTAGCTGATAGGCTTCATAATATGCGAACATTACAACATAAAAAAGAATTTAAGCAAAAAGAAAATGCTTTAGAAACATTAGAAATTTTTGTTCCACTTGCTTATTATATAGGTGCATATCGAATTAAAAGAGAATTGGAAGATTTATCATTTAAGTATTTGCTGCCAGATGATTATAAAGATATTGATGAACAACGATTAAAGATAGAAGAAGAAAATAAAGACCATCTAAAGGAAATGCGAGATATAATTCAAAAAATTTTAAATGCTCACGAAATAGAGAATTGTATTAAAATTCAACTTAAAAATTTATATGGTATTTATCAAAAATTAAATAAAGGATATGAACTCAAATCAATGCACGATTTATTATCGTTAGAAATATCTGTAAGTACTTGCGAAAATTGTTATCGTGCTTTAGGCTTAATACATTCAAAATACCATCCAATTAATTCTCAATTTAAAGATTATATTTGTAATCCCAAAAATAATCTGTATCAATCTTTACATACAACTGTTTTTGGCGAAAATGGACGATTAGTTCAAGCCCAAATTAGAGATTATGTTATGGATAGGGTAGCAACATATGGCTTAGCAGATTATTGGCATATTAAAGGTTGTGATGCCAGAGAAAAAATGCAACAGGAATTACATAAATATCAATCGTTTAAGTCTTTAATTGAAATTGATTCAGCATTCGGCAATAACCAAGAATTTGTTGAACAGGCTAAAGCTGAAGTGTTATCAGATAGAATATATGTATTTACAGCAACAGGAAGTATAATTGAATTACCAAAGGGAGCTACACCAATTGATTTTGCGTATAGAATAGGTACTGATGAAGGTAATCATTTAGATGAAGTGATAGTCAATGATAATTCTGTACCTTTTAACTATCAACTTAATAATAAGGATATAGTAAAAATTATGTGTAATGATTTAGCTACTGGTCCTAAACCTGAATGGCTAAAAATGGTTAAAACCACTAAAGCCAAACAATTAATAAAACAAAGATTAGGACAATAAGTATCATTTAAGATAATATTACTCTCTAGTATTGACAAATTTATTAATAAGTATTAAGATATCTTGCCAAGAAAAAGGGGGAAAATAAAATGAGTAGTATAAATGCAATAGGTCATGGTTTTGGAGCTAATCCTTTATCTAAGAAGCAACCAACAATGGAAACAACATTTCATTTTTCACATAATAGAAATTTAGCAAATAATATAAAAATAATAGGACATAGAGGTAATCAAGAGTTTGCTACTGAAAATTCAAGTGATGCCATTCTTGATTGTTCAAAAAATGATAATATTGATGGAACAGAATTTGATATTAGACCAACTAAAGACGATAAAATAGTTGTAATGCATAATGCCACTGTTAATGGGACTACTAACTCAAAAGGAAGGATTCAAGATTTAACACTAGAAGAATTAAAAAAGTTGCGCTATACAACACAAGTAGCTGATCAATTCCTACAAAGATTATTTAATATATGTAATAAAGATAGATATTTTTATGAACAATATTGCCGTCTTGGTAAACAAAGTTCTAAAATAGCTTTATTTGATGACATAATGAAAGAATATAATCCATCTAAACATATGTTGATAGAACTTAAAGGAAAACTAGGCGAATATTCAAGTTTTAAACAAATATATTTTGAGGATAATATTGTTGATATTTTAAAAAAATATGACTATAAAAATAGAAATATAGCATTAGAAGGTTATAATTTTGAAGCCCTTTTTAGAATTAAAGAAAAATTACCTGATTTAAAAGTAATAGCTTTAATAAATAAAAATGGAAATTTAAAACCATTAGATATGGAGTTTGATGGTGTTAGTTTAGAATATGTTTTATTAAATGAATCAGTAATAGAAAAAATTATTAAAAATAATCTAGTATTATATTCATGGGATGACAAAAGACCAGTAGCTCATTATAATAAAATAAATGAAATGGTACTTAGATATGGCCAAGCAATTGAATCTGGCGAGTTACCATTATATGTTATTAATGATTTCCCAGAAAAAGCAAAACAATATATAAAGAAATAGTATTATTTTATAATACTATTTTTAAAACTTTGATTGTAAATTATTGTTAAACAAGGTGTTTTATGAAATATAATAGATATGAAAAAACTAGAATAAAATATTAATATTATAGTAAATATCAATTAATTGGTTAGTTTGACAATGCAACATAATTTTGTTAGAATAGTTGCTATCTAAAAGGAGGGGTTTCATGAATTTAGTTTTTGATATTGATGATACAATTACGAATGAAACAGGTTTTATGATAAAATATGCACCAAAATATTTAAAAAAGAAATATAAATATGATTTTTTCGTTCAAAATCCTTATGGAGAAAATCTTTCAGAAGTTTTTGGAGTTTCAAAATTTTTGGAAGAGAAAGGATATTCAAAAAGTGAAATAGAAAAAGAAGTTAATGAAGTAAATTCTAAATTTTGGACTAAATATTTTATAAAATACATATTTTACCCACTAAAACAAGATGCTAGTAAAATTATTAATAAGTTAAAAGAAAAAGGATATAAAATAAATTTTGTTAGTTTAAGAGGAATAAAAACACATAATGATGAAAATAATTTACAAAAATTTATAAGAAAATCAATTGTTCCATTTATCACTAAAATACAATTAAAGCTTAATCGTATAAAGTATGATAAACTAATACTAGTAGAAAAAAATGAGGAAAAATTAGAGATAGCAAGAAAACTTAATGCCAATTATGTGTTTGATGATAATATTGAAGTTTTAAAATCTTTAGATGAATCAATGATAGCTATTTGTATTGAGGCACCACATAATATTAAAATCGATTTATCGCAAGAAAAAATTGCTAGAATACCTTTTAAAGCTGATAGCATAGAGGATATAATTAGAAAATCTAATAAACAAAAAAAATTACCAAAATTTCTTGAATCAAAGCAAAATGAAGTTAAAGAATTAAAACTATATCAAAAAGTATATACTGAACTATTTTATAAATTAATAAGGGGTGTTGGTAAAAATCAAGTTATTAAGACTTTTAAGCCAATTGTTCTTGGTGAAGAAAATATTCCTACTAAAAAAGAGGCAACTGTTTTTATAGGGAACCATCGAGATGTAAAAGATCCACTTATTACAATTTCGTTTTTAAAAAATCCAGTTCATTTTGCAGCTTTAAAGAGAATGTTTGAATATAATGAAAATATATTTGGACCAGTTGGTAAAAATATAGGTACAGTGGCAACAACTTTATTCGTTAAATCGATAGGTGCGTTACCTATTGCTAGGCCTAATAATGAAAACTATATATTTACAAACC
Source organism: uncultured Muribaculaceae bacterium (assembly GCA_964408085.1). GTDB lineage: Bacteria > Bacillota_I > Bacilli_A > RF39 > UBA660 > CAJLIR01. The sequence goes on from CAYOYB010000001.1 coordinate 104,946, forward strand.
TTCAGACTTTTAAATATATTGAAGATTATTTAAATGCCAATTCTTCTATAGCAATATATCCAGAAGGAACTTTAAATAGAAACCCAGATCAAAATGGGAATATTCTACCATTAAAATCTCTCTATTCTTTCCAAATTGCAGAAAATGGCAAAGCAGTTGTAAGACCAATTTCAATTGTTTGGATTCCCAAAAATGTAAAATCAGATAATAGAGTTATTATATCATTTTTAAAACCAATATATACAAATGGATTAAAATCCAAAGAAATTGCTGAAATTTGGAAAAAAAGTGTCAATGAATCAATTGAAGCTATAAATGAAATGATTGAAAAAATGGAAAGAATAGAAACAATTGCAATAGAAGAAAATCAAGAGAAAAGCAAAGATATTAAAATTTTAAAAAAATGAATAAATCGTTTTGACAAAATCACTGTCAAACTATTAGAAAGATTATGTTAAACTGTATACATAGTCTTTTTTTATTGATATAATAATAATGATATTTCTAAAAAATAAATCATTATATGTAACAGTGAATATATTGATATTTATAATATAATAATAATTAGTAATTTTTTTTATTACTTTTTCGGTGGTCTCATCTTTTAATTTTTTGTATGATGTAATAATGAGGTGATTATTTTGAATGCAAGTGTTCCTTTAATGATAGTAAGTTTATTTTATTTATTACTTATATCTGTGCTTTACTTTTCTAAAAAAAGAGTAAATAATTATGAAACAAAGGTATTTAAATATATACTTATATTGGCTATCTTTGGCACAATCATTGATATGATAGGTGTATACGTAAGTCTTTATATTGATGATAGTAGTATCGTTAGGTGGATAGTACTAAAACTATATTATACATATTTATTAGCAATGCTTTATTTATTATCTTTATATATATTTGTTTATGCCAATAATTTTTCCATGGACAAAAATGAAAATAAAAAAATTCGAGTTTTGACAATTACTTTTTTACTAGTTTTTATAATTGAATTAGTATTACCAGTTCATTATTATAAATCTGGCAAAGTAATATATGCCTATGGTGCTAGTACAGACTTTTTATATTTTGTTACAGGAATAGTTGTTCTTTTTTGGATTTTATATTTAATTAAAGATAGGAATATGAATAAAATAAAAAACAAAAAATATTTTCCTATGATTACATTTATATTATTATTAGTTCCAGTTGTATTATTACAAATGTTTAATCCGCAATTATTACTCATTTCTGGGTTAATTAGTTTTATTGTTGTTTTTATGTATCATACTATCGAAAACCCAGATATGAAAATGATAGAACAACTTAATTTAGCCAAAAATACAGCTGAAAAAGCAAACAAGGCTAAAAGTGATTTCCTATCTAGTATGTCACATGAGATTAGAACCCCATTAAACGCTATCGTTGGTTTTTCAGAATGTATAAAACAATCTAGTTCTTTAGAAGAAGCAAAAGAAAACGCTACAGATGTTATAACTGCATCTAAAACTTTATTAGAGATTGTAAATGGAATTCTTGATATATCAAAAATAGAGTCAGGTAAATTAGAGCTTATTCAAACTGATTATGATACTTATAAATTATTTAGTGATGTATCAAAATTAATTCAAGCTCGTATTGGCGATAAACCACTTGATTTCAAAGTTGATATTGCGCCAGACTTACCACCAGTTTTATATGGTGATCATACAAACGTTAAAAAAATTATGATTAACTTATTAACAAATGCTGTAAAATATACAGATAAAGGCTTAGTTATATTAAGTGTAAAATGTGTAAAAGTAAATAAAGATATTTGTCGCTTAATTATTTCTGTAAAAGATACAGGTCGTGGAATAAAGAAAGAAAATATTGATAAATTATTTAATAAATTTCAAAGAATTGATGAGGATATGAATACTACTATTGAAGGGACAGGTTTAGGCCTTGCAATTACTAAACAATTAGTTGAAATGATGAATGGTAGTATTGTCGTTAACAGTATTTATGGTGAGGGTTCTGACTTTACAGCTGCAATTGATCAAAGAATATCTCTTAAAAAGATTACCTTAGAATCAAATGATATTGTAACTAAAATTGATTTAAATGGTAAGAAAATATTAATAGTTGATGATAATAAATTAAATCTAAAAGTAGCTAGAAAATTACTTTTACCTTATAACTGTAATGTTGATACTTGTGAAAGTGGTTTTGAATGTATTGAGAAAATAAAAAGTGATAATACTTATGATTTAATTTTAATGGATGACATGATGCCTAAAATGCGTGGTACTGAAACTTTAGAAAAACTAAAAGAACTAGAAAACTTTAATATTCCTACTATATCTTTAACAGCAAATGCTATAACAGGTATGAGAGAACATTATTTAAAATGTGGCTTTAGTGATTATCTATCGAAACCAATTGAAAAAAAAGAATTGGAAAAAGTATTAAAAAAATGTTTGTGTAAAAAAACTAATGTAGAAACAAAAGCAATAGTAGAAAACCCAAAAAGTATTTCTAATCAAACAAATGAAATAAAAAATGAATCAATTCCTGCTAATATTAACTATTTGGATTATAGCGATAAAAAAGTACTAATTGTTGATGATAATAAAATAAATATTAAAATTGCTGCTAAAGCACTTGCTCCATACAAATTTCAAATAGAAAAAGTATTAAGTGGTTTTGAATGCTTAGAAAAAATAAAAAATGGTAATATTTATGATTTAATTTTTATGGATTATATGATGCCAGATATGGATGGAATTGAGACATTAAAAGAATTAAAAAAATTACCTAATTTTAATACAAAAGTTGTGGCTTTAACAGCTGATGCTGTAGCAGGTGCTAAAGAAAAATTTTTGAATGCTGGTTTTGATGAATACGTTCCAAAACCAATTGATAAAAGTTTTTTAAATAAAATAATTAACAAATTATTAGATAATAACTCAGTATCTGAAAATAGAGAGGTATCTACTAAGCAACATAATCAAATGTTTACAGATATTCCAAGTGAATTATTAGATATGAGTAAACCATTAGATGAAATAAAAATAGATACTGATTCTTTAAATTCAGAAGTTAAAAAAGATATTAATTATTTAAAAAACAACAATATTGGTGTTGATGCCTCTATTGAGATCTTAGGTAGTATAGATGACTACAATGATACATTAGAAGAATTTATAAATAATATCGAAGATAGAACTAATAAATTAAATAAATATAAAGAAGAAAAAGACATGAAGAATTATGCTATAGAAGTTCATGCTCTAAAAAGTGATTCTAAATATTTAGGTTTTACAAAATTAGCTGAACTTGCTTTTAATCATGAAATGAAAAGCAAAGAAAATAATATAGAATATATAAATAATAATTATGATGAATTAATGAGTGAATTAACTAGTATTTTAGAAATAGTAAAGAAATATATAAATACCAAATAACAATTTGGTGTTTTTCTTTATTTATGATATAATTAAAAAACAAGAAAAGAGGAATTATTATGAGTTTAACAGCCGGAATTGTTGGACTACCAAATGTAGGTAAATCAACATTATTTAATGCAATTACAAAACAAAATATTTTAGCCGCTAATTACCCATTTGCGACTATTGATCCAAATGTTGGAATTGTTACTGTTCCAGATGAAAGATTAGAATTTTTAAACAATTTATATGAGCCAAAAAGTTTAGTACCAACAACATTTGAATTTACAGATATTGCAGGTCTTGTTAAAGGTGCTTCAAGTGGTGAAGGTTTAGGCAATAAGTTTTTATCGCATATTAGAGAAGTTGACGCTATTGTTGAAGTAGTCAGATGTTTTGAAGACTCTAATGTTACTCATGTTGATGGGCAAATAGATCCAATTCGTGATATTGAAACAATTAATGCAGAACTTGCTATAGCTGATTTAGAAGTTATTGAAAATAGAATTAATCGCATTGGTAAAAAAGCAGCAATGTCAAAAGATAAAGAAACACAAATAGAAGTGGAATTATTAACTAAGTTAAAATCTAATTTAGAAAAAAGTATTGCTGTAAGACAAGTTGATTTAAACGAAATTGAAAAAAAGTTAATTAAATCATTTAGTTTATTAACGGCAAAACCAATTATTTATATGGCTAATATTAGTGAAGCTGATTTAATTACAGGTGAAAATGAATATACTAAAAAAGTAGAAGAGTATGCCCAAAAAGAAAATGCTAGTGTAATTAAAGTAAGCGCTAAAATAGAATCAGAATTAAGTGAATTATCAGATGAAGAAAAAGAATTGTTTTTAGCCGACTTAGGTATAAAAGAAGGTGGATTAGAAAAATTAATAAAAGCAACATATGATTTATTAGGTCTTGCTACTTATTTTACAGCTGGAACTGATGAGGTTAGAGCTTGGACATTTAAAAAAGGCATGAAAGCACCAGAATGTGCTGGAATTATTCATACTGACTTTGAAAAAGGCTTTATTAAGGCTGAAGTCATGAGTTATACTGATTTAAAAAATCAAGGAAACGAAAAAAAAGTTAGAGAAGCTGGAAAAATGCGTTTAGAAGGAAAAGAATATTTAATGCAAGATGGAGATATATGTTATTTTAGATTTAATAAATAGTATTGTAATATTTTAACATTTACAATATAATTAAATAGGAGGGATAAAATGGAATTAAATAAAGTTTATTCAAAAGTATTTGGTTGGATGTTCATAGGTTTATTACTTACATTTTTAACAGGTTATACAGTTGCTAATAACTTAAATATGTTATTATTTGTATATGAAGGTAATAAATGGATAATATTTTCTATTATTGAAATTGTATTAGTAATATTTTTATCAGCAAGAATTCAAAAAATGAATTCAATAACCGCAAAAATTTGTTTTGTTATATATTCTATTGTAACAGGACTTACCTTTTCATCAATATTCCTTACATATAAATTAGGTTCAATTATTTATGTGTTTGGTATTACGGCATTATTATTTGGTATTTTTGCCCTAGTTGGACATTTTACTAAAATGAATTTAAATAAAATTGGCACATATTTATTCATGGGCTTAATAGGAATAATTATTTGTGGAATTATAAATATATTTGTTGGAAGTGAAACTTTTGACATAACTATATGTATTATAGGAGTTGTTATCTTTTTAGGGTACACAGCTTATGATGTAAAAAAAATAAATTATTTATTGCAGTCTTTTGATAATGAAGATAATTTAGCTATTTATGGTGCATTAGAATTATATTTAGACTTTATTAACTTATTCTTAAAATTATTAAGACTATTTGCTAAAAGAGATGATTAATAATGACACTTGTCATTATTTTTTTATCATTTTGAATATATAAAAAGGGAACATTTTTCTAAAATTATATATTTCGCATAATATATAATTGAACAAATTAAATAAAAAACGTTTACATTTTAATTTAATTTTGTTATAATCTTTAGCGAGTATTAATTTACTCCTTGCTTCTTTTAGGAAGCCAATAGACCATAAGGAGGTGGAACAATGAAAAATTATGAAATTATGTTTATTGTAAAACCAACATTAAGTGAAGAGGATATCAAAAAAACTGTAAAGAATTTTGAAGATATCATAACTAATAATGGTGGAAAAGTTACAGAAACAACAGAAATGGGTCAAAGAGAATTAGCTTATGAAATAAAAAAATTTAAAAGCGGTTACTACTATGTAATTACCCTAGAAGCTAATGATGATAAAGCTATAAAAGAATTTGATCGTTTAGCTTTAATTAGCAATGATATTATTCGTCATTTAATTACTAAATTAGAAAAATAAGAAGAGGTGTAATTATGAATCGAGTTGAATTAGTAGGAAGATTAACTGCTAAACCAGAATTACGTTATACAGGTTCAAATTTACCTTATGCAAGATTTTCAGTTGCTATTAATAGAACTTTTAATAATGCACAAGGTGAAAGAGAAACAGATTTTATAAACATAATTGTTTGGAGAAAACAAGCAGAAAATGTATGTAATTTTTTAGATAAGGGTAGTCTAGTTTCAATTGAAGGTAGACTTCAAACAGGAAGTTATACAGATAAAGATGGAAATAAAAGATATTCTATGGATGTTGTAGCTGATAGTGTTCAATTTTTAGAGAGTAAGGCTCAAAGTCAATCACGTTCTCAATCTATGGGAAATAGTGATAACGAGCCAAGCCCATATGACTATCAAAATAATGACTACGCTAATAATGTTAGTGTAGAAAATGATCCATTTGCAGATTTTGGCGATAGTGTATCAATTGATGATAATTTCCTAGATTAATAAGGAGGATAAAAATATGGCAGAATTTCGTGGAAAGAAAAGAAAAAAAGTATGTCAAATGTGTGCTGGTAAAGATGTAAAATACAGTGATGTTGATATAATAAAAAAATATGTTAGTTCTGATACTAGAAAAATTTTACCTAGAAGAATGACAGGAAACTGTGCTGAACATCAAAGACATATTGCAGGTGAAATTAAGAAAGCAAGATTTATGGCTTTAATACCATTTGTAAAATAATAAATGAAAATTAAATAATAAGAAATATAAAAAAGTTTTAAACAATAATACTTGTTTAAAACTTTTTATTTTTTAGATTACTAATTTCTTGTTGCATAGCATTAATTACCTTTTGCATCATTATAATTTGTTCTTCAATATCTGATTGATTGTTACTTTGTGAATCATTATGTAAATTGTCATCATTAACAATATGTCTATTAGAAGAATTAGAAGTTTTATTTCTGTTATTTAAAAGTTGTTGTTGTGCTGAATTAGTAGATAGAAGTTGACCAACTAACATAAACCAACCACCTAAAGCATTTTGCTCAGCAGGTGTTGATTGATCAATTAATAAATATCCAACAATAATAGCACTCAAACTATATGCTTTAGCATCAATATTAGGTAGTACACTCATTTAATCATCACTATAAAAATATATGTATGAGTTTATAAAACTTGTTAAAAATAGAAAATTCTTATTTAATTTTCAAAATTTTTAACTATGATAAAATAAGATTTTATTTTTTACATAAAAAAATTAAAAAATCTTTGATAAATTCATAAAAAACACTTGCATTTCATATAATTTTTATGTATAATTTTGAATGTGTGGCATGCATTGATGTGTGAGGTTGTCGATACACCAGGTTAAGTTGTAAATAAATTTAAAATGGTAATCGGGTTTTTACACGGAGCAAGTCTATACTGGATATAGGCGAAGGGAGGATACAATATGTCTAATACTAAAGTTCGTATTAAAGCAAAAGCTTATGATCATAAAAGCTTAGATCAAGCTTGCGCAAAAATAGTTGACACAGTTAAAAGAACTGGCGGTGAAGTTAGTGGACCAATTCCATTACCAACTGAAATCGAAAAAATAACTATTTTAAGAGCTGTTCACAAATATAAAGATTCACGTGAACAATTCGAAAAAAGAACACACAAAAGACTTATTGATATCGCAAATCCAAGCAAGGAAACTATTGACGCATTAGCTCATTTAGATATTCCAAGCGGAGTTGATATCAAAATTGATACAAAAAAATAATAGGAGGAAATAATCATGAGTATGAAAGGAATCTTAGGTCGTAAAGAAGGAATGACTCAAGTATTTACAAAATCTGGTAAATTGATTCCTGTAACTGTTATTAGTGTTGAACCAAATGTTGTAACACAAATTAAAACAAAAGAAAATGATGGTTACGAGGCTATTCAATTAGGATTTGATACAAAGAGAGAAAAGCTAGCGACAAAAGCTTCTATTGGGCATACCAATAAAGCTAATACTACACCTAAGCGCTTCTTTAGAGAAATAAAAGGTGTAGAAATCAGTAATTATACTTTAGGTCAAGAAATTAAGGCAGATATTTTTACTGAAGGTGAAGTGGTTGACGTAACAGGAACTACTAAGGGACATGGTTTCCAAGGTGTTATTAAACGTCATAATCAAAGTAGGGGTCCAATGGGTCATGGTTCACATTACCATAGAAGACCTGGTTCAATGGGAACAATGCGTCCAATGCGTGTCTTCAAAGGTAAAAAATTACCAGGACATATGGGTGTTGATACAGTAACTATTCAAAATCTTGAAATTGTAGCTGTTGATATTGAAAACAATGTAATTTTAGTTAAGGGTAATGTTCCAGGAGCAAAAAAATCATTAGTAATTATTAAGAGTGCTGTAAAAAATCCTGGAAAAGTTAACGAAAGAGAAGAATTGATTTCTTACGTTGAAGCGCCAGTTGAACAACCTACAGAAAGTAAAACTGAAGAAACAGAAAATGTTGTTTCAGAAGCAGCAACTGAAGAAGTAGAAACTACTACTTCAGAAAATGAGTAGGAGGTATATATAGATGACTAATATATCTGTATTAAATATTAAAGGCGAAAAAGTTAAAGACATTACCTTAAATGAAACTGTATTTGGTATTGAACCAAACGATGCTGTTTTATATGATGCAATTGTATTATCTAGAAACAATGCAAGACAAGCTAGCGCTAACACTAAAACACGTAGTGAAGTTAGTGGTGGTGGTAAAAAACCATGGAGACAAAAAGGAACAGGACACGCTCGTCAAGGAAGTACAAGAGCTCCACATTGGTATCATGGTGGTGTAGTATTTGGACCAACTCCAGATCGTAATTACACTAGAAAAATGAATAAAAAGGAAAGAAGATTAGCTTTAAAATCAGCTTTATCATATAAATTAATTGATTCAGAGATGATTGTATTAGATAGTTTTAAACTAGAAAGCTCTAAAACAAAAGAAGCTATAGAAATTCTTACTAATTTAAAAGCTAATGAAGCAAAAACATTAATTGTTGTTGATAAATTAGAAGAAAATGTAATTTTAGCAACACGTAATTTAGCTAATGTAATTTTATTAGAAACTGATGAAATCAATACATTAGATGTTGTATCAGCTGATTTACTAGTTATTACTGAAGAAGCTGTTAAAAAAATAGAGGAGGTGCTAGCATAATATGAATAATTATAGAGACATAATTAAGGCACCAATTATTACTGAAAAAAGTTCTACTTTAGCTCAAAATAATACTTACGTATTTAGTGTTGATATTCATTCTAATAAAACACAAATTAAAGAAGCTATTGAAAAAATATTCAATGTAAAAGTAGAAAATGTTAATACAGTTAACGTTAAACCTAAGAAAAAAAGAGTTGGACGTTATGCTGGTAAAACACAAAGAATAAAAAAAGCAATTGTTAAATTAAAAGAAGGAAGTTCAATAGAACTTAATTAACTCTAAAGGAGGATAAATATGCCAGTAAGAAATTATAAACCAATGACTAATGGTCAAAGAGGAAAATCAACTTTAGTTAATGATGAAATTACTAAGACAACTCCAGAAAAATCATTAGTTGTTACTTTAAAGAAAAATGGTGGTCGTAATAATCAAGGTAGAATAACAGTTAGACACCGTGGTGGTGGAGAAAAAAGAAAATACCGTATCATTGATTTCAAAAGAAATAAAGATGGTGTAATCGGAACTGTTATGTCAATCGAATATGACCCAAATAGATCTGCTAACATTGCTTTAATTAATTATACTGATGGAGAAAAAAGATACATAATTGCTCCAAAAGGTTTAAAAGTTGGAAATAAAGTTGAAAGTGGCGAAAATGTTGATATTAAAGTTGGAAATTCATTACCACTTGCAAATATTCCAGAAGGAACATTAGTTCATAACGTTGAATTAAAAGCTGGAAAAGGAGCACAAATGGCTCGTTCAGCAGGTTCAAGTGTTCAAATCCTTGGTAGAGAAGGGAAATATACACTATTACGTTTAAGTAGTGGTGAAGTTCGTAAAGTATTAAGTACTTGTCGTGCAACAATCGGTGAAGTAGGAAATGCTGATCACGAATTAGTAAGTTTAGGAAAAGCTGGTCGTAAAAGACATATGGGAATAAGACCAACTGTTCGTGGTTCTGTTATGAACCCTAATGATCACCCACATGGTGGTGGTGAAGGACGTGCACCAATTGGTCGTAAAGGTCCAGTTACTCCTTGGGGTAAACCAGCATTAGGATACAAGACACGTGACAAGAAAAAAGCTTCAAATAAGTTAATTGTTCGTCGTCGTAAAAAATAGGGAAAGGATGATTGAAATTGGGTAGAAGTATTAAAAAAGGTCCATATGCAGCAGCAAGCTTAAGAAAAAAAGTTGCTAATGTTAATGCATCTGGAAAAAAAGAAGTTATTAAAACATGGTCTCGTCGCTCAACAATCTTCCCTGATTTTGTTGGTCATACATTTGCTGTTCATAATGGAAAAGAATTTATTCCAGTTTATGTAACAGATGATATGGTAGGTCATAAATTAGGTGAATTTGCACCAACTCGTAAATTTGGTGGACACGGCGATGAAAAAGGAAAAAATTAGTAATTAGTTACCAGGAAGGAGGACTAAAATGGAAGCACGTGCAATCGCAAAAGATGTTAGAATTGCGCCTCGCAAGAGCCGTTTAGTTATAGATTTAATACGAAATAAAAGTGTTATCGAAGCTGATACAATTTTAGCTAATATAAATAAAGAAGCTGCTAGATTAATACGTAAAGTATTAACATCTGCAGTAGCAAATGCTGAAAATAATTTAGGATTAGATAAAACTAAATTATATGTTAAAGAAGCATATATAAATGAAGGTCAAACTTTAAAAAGAATGAAATTTGGTTCTCGTGGACACGTAGATCCAATTAAAAAAAGATCAAGTCATATAACAGTTGTTGTTAGTGAAAAAAATTAAAAGAAAGGTGGTAAACTGATGGGTCAAAAAGTTAGTCCAATTGGACTTAGAATTGGAATTAACAAAACTTGGGAATCTAAGTGGTATGCTGATAATAAGGATTTCGCAAAGTTCTTAAATAACGATGTTGAGATTCGTAAGTTCTTAGAAAAAAAATTAAAAGACGCAGCAGTTTCAAGTATTCTTATTGAAAGAGATGCTAAGAAAACTAATGTAATTATTAATACTGCAAAACCAGGTGTTGTAATTGGTCATGGTGGAGACGAAATTGAGAAACTTAAAAACCAATTAGCAAAATTAGTTAAAGAAGATATACAAATTTCAATTATGGAAATTAAAAACCCTGATTTAGATGCAAGTTTAGTTGCAGAATCAATCGCACATCAAATTGAAAATCGTGTATCATTTAGAATCGCTCAAAAAAGAGCAATTAGAAATACAATGAAAGCAGGAGCAAAAGGAATTAAAACTTCTGTATCAGGCCGTTTAGGTGGAGCTGATATGGCTAGAACTGAAGGTTATACTGAAGGAAATATTCCACTTCATACTTTAAGAGCAAACATCGATTATGCTCATAAAGAGGCTAATACTACTTATGGTAAAATTGGTGTAAAGGTATGGATTTATAAAGGAGAAATCCTTCCTGGATCAAAGAACAAGGGAGGTAATAGCGATGGCAGTAATACCAAAAAGAACTAAATATAGAAGACCACATCGTCTAAGATATGATGGTGTAGCCAAAGGTAATACAGAATTACATTTTGGTGATTATGGTTTAATGGCAATGGAAGGTGCTTGGATTACTCAACAACAAATCGAAGCTGCTCGTATTGCAATGACACGTTACATGAAACGTGGTGGAAAAGTATGGATTAATATTTTCCCTCATCTTTCATTAACTAAAATTCCTTTAGAAACTCGTATGGGTAAAGGTAAAGGTCAACCAGAGGTATGGGTTGCTGTTGTTAAAAAAGGTAAAATTATGTTTGAAATTGGGGGCGTTGATGAACAAACAGCTCGTGAAGCATTAAGACTTGCAATGCATAAACTTCCAATTAAATGCAAATTTGTAGCTAAAGAAAGTGGTGAAGCTAGTGAAAAATAGTGAAATTAGAGAATTAACAAATGAACAAATACTAGCTAAAATTGAAGAGTATAAAGAAGAATTATTTAATTTACGTTTTAGCCAAGCTACTGGTAACCTTGAAAAGCCATCAAGAATTAATGAACTTAGAAAATTAGTTGCACGTATGAAAACTATTTTACGTGAAAGAGAACTAAATAAATAGGGAGGCTAACATGAAAGAAAGCAGAAAAAGAGAGTTAATAGGTAAAGTAGTAAGTGATAAAAATGATAAAACAATTACTGTTTTAGTTGAAACTTATAAAACAGATCCTATTTATAAAAAACGTGTTAAATATTCTAAAAAATATATTGCTCATGATGAAAAAAATGAAGCAAAAGTAGGAGACAAAGTACGTATTGTTGAAACTAGACCATTATCAAAAATGAAAAGATATCGTTTAGTTGAAATAATTGAGAAAGCAATTATTTTATAATTGTAAACGAATAGGAGGATTAATATATGATTCAACCAGAAAGCCGTTTAAAAGTTGCTGACAATTCTGGAGCTCGTGAATTATCTGTCATTAGAGTTTTAGGTGGAAGTAAAGTAAAAACTGGAAATATTGGTGATATAGTTGTTGGAACTATTAAAAAAGCAACTCCTAATGGTACAGTTGGAAAAGGAAAAGTTGTTAAGGCTGTAGTTGTTAGAAGCAAATTTGGTCTAAGAAGAGAAGATGGATCTTATATTAAGTTTGATGATAATGCTTGTGTTATTATTAAAGATGATAAAAGTCCAGTTGGAACTCGTGTATTTGGACCAGTAGCACGTGAATTGCGTGAAAATTTTATGAAGATTGTATCACTTGCTAAAGAAGTGTTATAAATCGTATTGGAGGGAAAAGCATGAACTTTAAAGTTGGAGATAAAGTTGTGGTTATTGCTGGTAAAGACAAAGGTAAAGAAGGAAAAATAACAAAAACGCTAAGAAGCGAAAATAAAGTTATTGTTGAAGGAATTAACATGGTAAAAAAACATGTTAAACCAAATGGAGAATCAAGTGGAAGTATCGTTGATATGGAATCTCCAATCCATGCTTCAAATGTAATGATTCTTGATCCTAAAACTAATAAAAGAACCAGAATAGGACATACTGTTGATAAAAAAGGGAATAAAGTTAGATGTACAAAAAAATCTAATGAAATTCTTAATTAATTGGAAGGAGGGTATATATGAACCGCCTAAAAGAAAAATATAATAAGGAAGTCGTACCAAGCTTAAGACAAAAATATAATTATAAAAGTGTAATGGAAGTTCCAGTCTTAGAAAAAATAGTTGTAAATATGGGTGTCGGAGATGCATCACAAAATAGTAAGTTATTAGATGCAGCAATGGCTGATCTTGAAATTATAACTGGACAAAAACCAGTTAAAACTCATGCTAAAAAAGCTATAGCTGGATTTAAAATTCGTCAAGGCCAAGCTATTGGTTGCAAAGTAACTTTACGTGGAGAGTCAATGTATAATTTTTTAGATAAATTAATTAGTATTACATTACCACGTGTTAGAGATTTTAGAGGAATTTCTAATAAGGCGTTTGATGGACGTGGAAATTATACATTGGGTTTAACAGAACAATTAATTTTCTCAGAAATAGAATATGATAATGTCGTAAAAGTACGTGGTATGGATATCGTTTTTGTTACAACTGCAAAAACAAATGAAGAAGCACACGATCTTTTAAATGGTCTTGGAATGCCATTTAAAAAGTAATCATAATTAGGAGGATATTATGGCTAAGAAGAGCATGATTGTAAAAGCTAACCGTAAACCTAAATTTAAAGTACGTGAATATACACGTTGTCAAAGATGTGGTAGACCTCATGCAGTACTTAGAAAATATGGAATTTGCCGTATTTGTTTTAGAGAGTTAGCTTATAAGGGACAAATCCCAGGGGTTAGAAAATCAAGTTGGTAATTGAAGGGAGGATATAAATGGTAACAGATCCAATCGCAGATATGCTTACAAGAATTCGTAATGCTAATCAAATGCGTTATAAAGAAGTTGAAGTACCCGCTTCAAAAATAAAATTAGAAATCGCTAGAATCTTAAAAGAAACAGGATTTATAGTTGATTATAAAGTAAAGAAAAATGATGTACAAGACATTATTGTATTATCATTAAAATATGGTCAAAACAAAGAAAGAGTAATTACTGGATTAAAGAGAATATCAAAACCAGGATTACGTGTTTATGCAAATGCTAAAGAAATGCCAAGAGTATTAAATGGGTTAGGAATTGCAATCGTTTCAACATCAAAAGGTGTTATGACAGATAAAGAGGCTAGAGTTGCATCCCTTGGTGGAGAAGTTTTAGCATATATTTGGTAGAAAGAGGAGGAATCTTATGAGTCGTATTGGTAATAGAGTAATATCAATACCTAGCAATGTTACAGTTTCAGTTGAAGGTAATGTTGTAAAAGTAGTAGGTCCTAAGGGTGAACTTTCTACTGAGGTAAATAAAAATATTACAGTTACAGTTGCTGATAATACGGTTACTGTTTCAAGAAAAAATGACAATTATAAGAAATTTCATGGTACAGCAAATGCTTTAATTAACAATATGATTATTGGTGTAACTGAAGGTTACCAAAAACAATTAGAAGCAATTGGTGTAGGATATCGTTTTCAAATTAAAGGCAGTAAAACATTAGTTGTAACAGCTGGTTATTCTCATCCTGTTGAGGTTGAAGTACCAGAAGGTATCACAATTGAAAGTCCAAGTAATACAGAACTTACAATTAAAGGTATAGATAAATGTGCTGTTGGTGAATTTGCTGCTAATGTAAGAAAAATTAGAGGACCAGAGCCATATAAAGGTAAAGGAATTCGTTATAAAGATGAACATGTTCGTCGTAAAGAAGGAAAGAAAGCTTCTAAATAAGCTTAGATTAAAGGAGAGATTACTATGATAAAAAAAGTATCACGTAATGAAATGCGTCAAGCTAGACATAGTCGTGTTAGAGAAACAGTAACTGGCACAGCAACTACTCCTAGACTTAACGTATTCCGTTCAAACAAAAATATATTTGCTCAAATCATAGATGATGAGGCTCAAGTTACTTTAGTTAGCGCTTCTTCAATCGACAAAGATTTAAAGCTTGAAAATGGAAGCAATATCGAAGCAGCTACAAAAGTTGGTGAATTAATCGCCAAAAGAGCTAAAAAAGCAAAAATTACAAAGGTAACATTTGATAGAGGTGGTTACCAATATCATGGACGTGTAAAAGCATTAGCTGAAGCAGCACGTGAAAATGGATTAGAATTCTAAAAGGAGGGTAATTAATGGAAACTAAAAAAAGAGAACCTCGCCAAAAATTATATGAAGAAGAAATCATTGAAGTAAAAAGAGTTACTAAAGTAACCCAAGGTGGACGTCATTTTCGTTTTTCAGCAACAATGGCTGTTGGAGATCGCAAAGGTCATGTAGGAATTGGTACAGGAAAAGCTAATGAAGTACCAGATGCTATGAAGAAAGCAGTTCAAGCAGCTACTAAAAATATCGTAAAAGTTTCAATTGTTGATGAAAGAACTATTCCACATGAAGCAATTGGTGTTCAAAGTGCTAGTAGAGTTATGTTGAAACCAGCTTCAAAGGGTACTGGAGTTAAAGCAGGTGGACCAGTTAGAGCTGTCCTAGAACTTGCTGGAGTTAAAGATATTTTATCTAAATCATTAGGATCAAATACTAAAGTTAATATGGCTTATGCTACTTTAAATGCATTAAAATCCCAAAAAACTGTAGAAGAAGTTGCTAGACTTCGTGGTAAAAAAGTAGAGGAGATATTATAATATGAAATTACATAATATTCATCCAGCCGATGGTGCTACAACTGTTAGTAAAAGAGTTGGACGCGGTATTGGAAGTGGAAATGGAAAAACAGCTGGAAAAGGTCATAAAGGACAAAACGCTCGTAGTGGTGGTGGAGTAAGACCTGGATTTGAAGGTGGACAATTACCATTATTCAGAAGATTACCAAAAAGAGGATTTACAAATGCAAGATTTAAAACAGTTTATGCTACTATTAATTTAAGTGATTTAGAAAAATTTGACAAAGATGCAGTAATCACTCCAGAATTATTGCATGAAATGGGTTTAATTAAAAACCAATTAGATGGAATTAAAGTTTTAGGAAATGGAACATTAACAAAAAAATTAGTTGTAAAAGCAAATAAATTTTCTGATACAGCTAAAACAAAAATTGAAGAATTAGGTGGAAAAGCAGAGGTGATCTAAAATGTTTGCAACATTTAAGCAAATATTTAATCCCAAAAATAAAGATTTACAAAAAAGAATTTTATTTACTTTACTTGTATTATTAGTTTTTAAATTAGGAACGACAATTGTTGTTCCTGGAGTTGATACAAGTAACTTTGATAATCTTGGATATTTTGAATTATTAAATGTCTTTGGTGGTGGAGCTTTAGAAAAATTTTCAATTCTAGCTTTAGGTGTTATGCCATACATCACAGCTTCTATTGTGATCCAACTTTTGCAAATGGATATTATTCCCTATTTAGCAGAACTTGGTAAACAAGGTCATACTGGAAGAACAAAACTAAATCAAATTACAAGAGTGTTAGGAATTATTTTGGCATTTATAAATGGATATGTATTCTCATTTGCCTTCTTAAAAAACGGTACACCAATTGAATATATGCAATTTGCTACAGTTTTAACAGCAGGTACAGCCTTTTTATTATGGCTTGGGGATCAAATTACAGCAAAGGGTGTAGGAAATGGTATTTCGCTTATTATTATGGCAGGTATTATTGCTACAATCCCATCAATGTTTGCTGATGCATTTAATGCCTTAATTAAAGTTGGAACCACACAAGAAACAACTTTAGGTATTATTTCATTCATTTTATATGTCCTAGTATATGTTGGTATTATTATTGGAATTGTATTCACTGAAAATGCTGAAAGAAGAGTTCCAATTCAATATGCAAATAAATCAAATGCTATATTAGGAAAACAAAATTATATTCCTTTTAAATTAAATTCAGCAGGTGTTATGCCAGTCATATTTGCATCTGCATTAACATCAGTTCCAAGTATTTTAGCTTCATTTATTAAAAAAGATGGATTTACTATTTTTGTTAGTAAATGGCTTACAATGAATACGCCAACTGGTTTTGCGTTATATGTAATATTGATTATAGCTTTCGCATATTTTTATACATTCTTACAATTAAAACCAAAAGAAATGGCAGAAAATTTACAGAAAAATGGTGGTTTTATACCTGGGGTAAGACCTGGTGAAGAAACTGTCAATTATATCTCAAAAATTTTAAAAAGAATTACCATCGTTGGTGCATTCTTCTTAGCTATTCTAGCAGCTTTACCAATTGTATTTGGTATGATATTTACTAATTTACCAAGTAGTGTATCAATTGGTGGAACAGGGCTTTTAATCGTTGTAGGTGTAGCTTTAGAAACTTATAAACAAATTGAAAGTGAATTAGTTACTAGAGATTATGTGAAGGGAAGAAAAAGAAGATGAAAAGTATAATTTTGATTGCTCCGCCATCAGCTGGTAAAGGAACAATTTCAAAAATATTATGTGAAGAGTATCATTTACCACACATTTCAACAGGTGATTTACTTAGAAATGCGACATTAAATGATGATGAGCAAGGAAATTATATTAGACAACAAATGAATTTAGGAAATTTAGTCAGTGATGACATTATAATAAGTTTAGTTGAAAATAGAATTATGGATAGTGATTGTTCTAATGGTTATATTTTAGATGGATTTCCTAGAAACTTAAATCAAGCAAAACGCTATGATGAATTTGTTATTAAAAATAATATAAAATTAGGTATTGCGATTTTACTTGATATTAATAGAGAACAGGCAAAGAAAAGAATTCTAGGACGTGTAAGTTGCTCTAATTGTGGAACAGTATACAACTTATACTCAACAGATACACGACCTCGTGTTGCTGGATTGTGCGATAGGTGTGGGTCTGAGCTATCACGTAGAGAAGATGATAATGAAGAGGTTTTTGATATTAGATTCTCGACTTATCTTCAAGAAACTAAGCCTGTAGCAGACTATTATGAGTCTAAAGGACTATTATATAAAGTTGATAGTAGTGTTCAATTATCTAAAGTTTTAGAACAAGTTGAAAGGATAATAAGAAGAGAAAATGATTAGTATAAAAAGTGCTAGAGAAATTGATTTATTAAGAATTGCTGGAAAAATCACAGGTGATACACATAAATATTTAATCCCTTTTATAAAACCAGGAATTACGACAAAACAATTAGATGAATTAGCTTATAATTATATTATTAGTCAGAATGCAACACCATCGTTTAAGGGATATGATGGTTTTCCTGGGTCAATATGTACTTCTATCAATGAAGAAGTAGTTCATGGAATACCAAAAAATCGTAAATTAAAAAATGGTGATATTATCTCAATTGACATAGGTGCTTGTTATAAAGGTTATCATGGAGATTCAGCTTGGACATATCCTGTTGGAGAGATAAGTGAAGAAAAAAAATATCTTTTAAAACATACTGAACAGGCTCTATTTGAAGGTTTAAGTGTCATCAAAGACCATATTCGAGTAGGCGATATTGGTAATAAAATTGAAGAATATGCTACCGAACATAACCTAGGAGTTGTTAAAGAATTAGTAGGTCATGGTGTAGGAAGTGATGTTCATGAGGAACCAGATATTCCTAATTATGGTAAACCAGCTACAGGGCCAGTTTTAAAAGAAGGTATGGTTATTGCTGTTGAACCAATGCTTAATTTGGGTACACCAGATATATTTATTTTAGATGATGATTGGACAATTATAACAGCTGATGATCAACCATCTGCCCATTTTGAACATACTGTTTTAATAACTAAAGACGGTTTTGAAATTTTGACGAAGAGGTGAGATAAATGGCAAAACAGAGCGCAATCGAAGTAGAAGGTAAAGTTGTAGAATGTTTACCAAGAGGAGAATTCAAAGTTGAATTAGAAAATAAACATACTGTAATTGCTCATGTTTCTGGTAAAATCCGAATCAACAATATTCGCATTTTACCAGGTGATACAGTTGTGTTAGAATTATCAGAATTTGATTTAACACATGGGCGAATAACCTATAGGAAATAGTAGGAGGGATCTTAATGAAAGTAAGACCATCGGTAAAACCGATATGTGACAAATGTAAAATAATTAAAAGAAAAGGGAAAGTAATGGTAATTTGTGAAAACCCTAAGCATAAACAAAAACAAGGTTAATATAGGAGGTGTTTTATGGCACGTATAAATGGTGTAGATATACCAAATAATAAAAGAATCGAAATTGCATTAACTTATATTTATGGTATAGGTAGAAGTTTATCAAATAAAATCTTAGCTGATGCTAAAATTGATATTAATAAAAAAGCAGGACAATTAAGTCAAGATGAATTAGTTAAAATTCGTGATGAAGTAGCTAAATATACTACTGAAGGTGACTTAAGGCGTGAAGTTAATATGAACATTAAAACAAAGATGGAAATTAACTGTTATCAAGGAACACGTCATAAAAAAGGATTACCTGTTAGGGGACAAAGAACAAATAGAAATGCAAGAACTCGTAAAGGAAAAGGAAAAGTAGTTGCTAATAAGAAAAAATAGTAGGTAACTAAAAAGGAGGTTAAGTAAATGGCTTATAAACCAAGAAAACGTAAAGTTAAAAAGAATATCCCTGCTGGTAGAGCATATATACATTCAACTTTTAATAACACAATTGTTACAATTAGTGATTTAGAAGGAAATGCTATAAGTTGGGCTTCAGCTGGAACTTTAGGATTTAAAGGAAGTAAAAAATCTACTCCATATGCAGCTGGTATGTCAGCAGAAGCAGCAGGAAAAGTTGCTGTTGATATGGGTATGAAAACAGTAGAAGTTTATGTAAAAGGATTGGGTTCAGGAAGAGAAACTGCAATTCGTTCATTACAAACTGCTGGATTAGAAATTACTTCAATAACAGATGTAACACCAGTACCACATAACGGATGTCGTCCACCAAAACGTCCACGTGGATAAAAGAAAAGGAGTGTTTAATAATGTTAAATTTTGAAAAGCCAATATATAAAATAACTGAATATGTTGAAAATAATAATTATGGTAAATTTGAACTAGAACCACTTGAAAGAGGTTTTGGTACAACAATAGGAAATGCACTTAGAAGAGTAATGCTATCAAGTATGCCAGGTAGTGCTATTGTAGCTGTAAAAATAGAAGGCGTTATGCATGAATTTCAAACAATTGAAGGCGTTGTTGAAGACGTAACAGCTATTGTTTTAAATTTAAAAGATGTTGTAATTAAAAATCATTCAGAAGAAAAAAAGATTATTAAACTATCTGCTTCAACTGAAGGTGAAGTTAAAGCTGGAGATATTGAAAGCGATGCTGATATTGAGATAATGAATCCAGATAAAATAATTGCAACAATTGCTAAAGGTGGAAAATTAGAGATGGAAATGATTGTAGCTAATGGTAGAGGTTATGTTCCATCAACTGAAAATAAATGTCATATCGAAAATAGTAAGTTAGGATATATTCCTATTGATGCATTATATTCACCAATCGAAAGAATCAGTTATGAAGTTGAGGATGCGCGTGTTGGTCAAAACGCTAATTACGATAAATTAATAATGAATGTTTATACAAATGGCTCAATTAAACCAGAAGAGGCTATGGCTTTGGCTAGCAAAATATTAATTGAACACTTAAATATTATTACTGATTTGAGTGAAATAGCTGATACAACTGGTATTATGAATGCTAAACAAGAAGATAGCAAATTAAAGAAATTAGAAACATCAATAGATGATTTAGATTTCTCAGTTCGTGCTTATAATTGTTTAAAAAGAGCAGGCATAAATACATTAGGTGATTTAACTGAAAAAACAGAATTAGAAATGATGAAAGTTCGTAATTTAGGTAAAAAATCTTTAAAAGAAGTTATTGATAAAATTAAAGAAATGGGACTTAAATTCCGTGACGAAGACTAGAAGTTAGGAGGGAATTTTATGTACAGAAAATTAGGACGTACTAACAAACATAGAAGAAGTATGCTAGCTAATTTAACTAAAGATGCGATCATGAATGAAAGAATTGAAACAACAGAAACTCGTGCTAAAGAAGTTCGTAAATTTGTTGATAAAATGATTTCATATGGTAAAGATGGATCTTTAGTAGCTAGAAGAAAAGCTTTGGCATTTTTACATAATGATGAAGCTTCTGTTAAAAAAGTATTTGATGATTTAGCTAAAAGATATGCTACTAGAAATGGTGGTTATACAAGAATTTTAAAATTAACTGAACGTAGAGGCGATGATGCTTTGATGGTTATTTTAGAATTAGTAGAAGGAGATGCAAAGTAAGCATCTTTTTTTGTTTCTTTTGTTATAATTAAATAATTATTTTTTGAATGAAGAGTATAGTCTGTGGCACTGTAGGGCATAGTTAGATTAATTATTAGTTAAAATTTACAATTATTCAAATTTAACTATATATAGAGTCATATTATATGATAGAATAGTATTAGTAGGTTAAATTGAAAGTGGGGGTAATATGAAAGCATTAATTACAGGCGCAAGCTCAGGTATTGGAAAAGAAATAGCTATTATTCTTAATGATATGGGTTATGATCTTATAATAGTAGCAAGAAATCGTAAAAAATTAGAAAAATTTGCTAAAGGGTTAAGTGGAAATGTTGATATTATTGACACAGATATTTCAAGTACATTTAATTGTATGAAATTATATAATAAAGTAAAAAAAGAAGATATTGAAATTGTTATTAATAATGCAGGGTTTGGTCTATTTGGAGAATTTACAGAAACAAAAATAGATAAAGAAATGGATATGATAGATACTAATATCAAAGGTGTCCATACCTTAACTAAATTATTTTTAAAAGATTTCAAAGAAAAGAATCGTGGATATATTCTAAATGTGGCCTCATCAGCTGCATTTCTATCGGGACCTTTAATGTCAACTTATTATGCCACAAAAGCTTATGTTTTACATCTTACAGAGGCCATAAATGAAGAATTAAGAAGAGAAAATAGTAATGTATATATAGGCGCTTTGTGCCCTGGACCTGTTGATACTAATTTTAATAAGGTAGCTGGCGTAGAATTTAATTTAAAATCAATGACTAGTGTAGATGTTGCCAAATACACTGTTGATAAAATGTTTAAAAGAAAGACAATCATTATACCAGGTATGAAAACGAAATTAGGAATTTTTGCTACTAGATTAATACCTCGTAAATTAGTAACTAAATTCTCTTATAATATTCAAAAGAAAAAAGGTTCATAAAAAAAAAGCTAGTTTTTAGCTTTTTTTGTTTCTAAAATATCTCTTGCAGCTACTAATCCAGTTGCAGCAGCAGCCACAATATTACCAGCCTTTCCAGCTCCATCACCTATAAAATATATATTATAATTATCTAATTTAAAATGGTTATTGGTTGTAATTTCATTGCTAAAGAATTTAATTTCTGGACCATATAACAAAGTTTCATCATTATTTATTCCAGGTACAATTTCATTTAGTTTATCTAAACCCTCTAAAATATTTGTGATAATTCGATAAGGAAGAACTAGAGCTAAATCTCCAGCAACACAATCTTTTAAAGTTGGTTCGATAAAGCCTTTATTTATACGATGCCATTCTGATCTTCTACCTATTCTTAAATCTTTTAAAGTTTGAATAATTGGCTTTCCAGCACCTAAAACATTAGCAATTCTAGCGATTGATTCTCCATATTCTCTAGTATTAGTAACAGGTTGTGTTAGAGTAACTTTTGAAATAAAAGCAAAATTGGTATTGTTAGATTTTTTCTCTTTTAAAGCATGGCCATTAACACAAATATAACCATAGTAATTTTCTTTAGCTACGAACCCTTGAGGATTAGTACAAAAAGTTCTAATTTCATCATTATAAGTTGGTGTCTTTATAAAGATAGTTGGGTCATAAATAATATCACACAAATCTTCCATAATTTCTTTTCTAACTTCAACTCTTACACCAATCTCAATACTTTGTGAAATATAAGGTATTTCATATTTATCAGCTAATTCTTGAACCCATTTAGCACCAGTTCTACCTGGAGCAACGATAACATTTTTAGCACTTATTGATTCTTCGTTTTTACCCACTTTATAAGTAACAATATTATTGTCATCTTTACTTGAAATGTCAGTTACATTAGCGCATTCTAATAATTCGACACCATTATCTTGAAGAAATTCCGAAAACTTAATAATATGTTCTGGTAATTTATCACTTCCTAAATGCTTTTGTTTTATTAGTAATAATCTAGCCCCTGTAAGAGCAATTTTTTTCTTTATTTTTTCAGCTTCGTCTAAGTTACTTGGATAAACTTTACTATCCATATTAAACTTATTAAAAATCTGTTCTGTATCATCTATTAATTGGTAAGCTTCATCACTTGACATATATTTAAATAAATCTGATTTTCCAATTTTTGGAATAAAGTTTAACTTTCCATCCGAAAAAGTTCCTGCACCACCAAAACCTGATAATATTTGGCATGGGTTGCAATTTGTACAATTAGATTTATTTTTGTTCATTGGGCAAGCTCTTTTTGTAGCTAAACGTCCTTTATCTAATAATAAAATTTTTAAATTTTTTTGCTTTGTAATTAATTCATAAGCTGCAAATAAACCAGCAGGACCAGCTCCTACAATTACCACATCATATTGTTTCATAATATACCTCTTTTCATATTTATTGTAACACAGTTTAAATTTATCCACAACCAGGATAATTATAATATTAAATAATATTACATATAATTATATGAGGATTGATACTATGAAAGAAAAAATAATTTTAATTTTTAAAGGTATAATCGTTGGATTAGGAAAAATAATTCCTGGTGTAAGTGGTGCGATGCTAGCAATAACGCTAGGAATATATGATAAATGTGTATATGCTATTAGTAACTTTACGAAAAATATCAAAGATAACATGAATTTATTATTTTATATTGGAATTGGGCTTGTTTTATCAATTGGAATATTCAGCAATTTGGTAATATTTTTATTAAATAATTATTATATGATAACAATGTGTTTTTTTATTGGTTTAATTATAGGTGGGTTACCAAAATTGTATAGTGAAAGCAAAATAAATGTAAAAAAAGTAAGCAACATTATAGTTATAACTCTCGCGTTTATAATTATAATAATATTAAATTCTTTTAGTCCAGACCATACAGTTAAGACAGAAGCTAATTTTGTAACATTAATTGGAATAGGTTTTCTGGAGTCATTCGCAATGATTGTTCCTGGTATTAGTGGAACTGCTTTATTAATGTTAGTAGGCTATTATGATTTAGTTATTTTGCGATTTAGTCAAATCTTTAATATCATGTCATTATTTGAAACAACTAAATTTTTCATTCCCTTTGGTTTAGGAATGTTGATAGGTGTAATTATCATGTCAAAAATTATAAATATATGTTTTAAAAAATATCCAATAAAAACTTATTGCGCTATTGTTGGTTTAATCTTATCATCAATATATATATTAGTAATTGAAGTTTTTAAAGTTACATTAGGTTTTAAATTATTTTTTATAAGTTTACTTTTTATAATAATTGGAAGTATGATTTCCTATATTTTAGATCATACAATGGGTAATAAATAGTGCATTAACTAATTATTTCGCATATATTTAATTGAGGTGAAATATATGGAAAAAAAGTTACCAGGAATTTTTGCTAATAAAATTGAAAGAGGTATAGATAATAATTCTAATGTATATTATTCAGCTAATAATGAAAAAGTAGATAATGTAGGTGATAATAATAAAAGTGATAATAAACAATTAGACTCTAGTTTAAATGTAAATCAAAAAATTAATAAAATATTTAATTCCACAAAATATGTATATAAAGCTGATGTTCATATCTGTTTGAAAAACGAAGAGATTGATTGTCGTATAATAGGTAAAAATGCAACTCATCTAATAACAATGGATAATAAATTAATTCCTATCAGTGACATAATAGATATTAATTTTTTAGAAAAATAGAATTAATTTGATAGACCTCAATGGTCTTTTTTATATAAAAAAACATATCAATGATATGTTAAAAAAATCGTTTACTAAAACCTTTAGTTTTAAATTTTATAGATTCACATTTTTCATCGACTATGACTTTATCGTTTATTGACATATTATTAAAATTAACACGTGAAAAATGATTATTTAGGACTTCTCTTTCAATTAAAACAGCTCCAGGAAATGGTTCGCTAGCAAAATCTCTTATATCACTTAATGTAGGAATAGTAACAAAGTAATTCGTATTAATGTATTGAATTCTAAATGGAGAATGATAATGCCCTTGTAGAATTAAATCATTGTGTAAGTTTTTTATTGAGACCATTTTATCAAATTCTTTTTGATATTTATAGCCAAATTTATGCATTAGTACAATTTTTCCTTTATTGATATTTATTTCTCCTAGTCCAAACCCAATTGGGATAATATCATGTCTATAGTTTTTAAGAGCGACTGCTAAATTTTGCGACGCAGACTCTGCTACACTATAGTCATGATCTCCTAATACAGCAATATTTAATATTGAATGATCGTATGGATACTTATTTAATACAAATTCAATTTGTTGTTCAGGGTTTTTAATAAGCTTATCGCCTTTACCATAAGTGCCATCAATTAAATCCCCACATATAAATATGATATGAATTCCTTCTTTAACACAATAGTCATATATTTTATCAATGGCATCAAGTCTTTGTTTTTTATTACCAATATGTAGATCCGATATTGCAACAGCACGAAGTGTATTACTATTTTTGGTTATAATGTCTACATAATTTTTTTGATTATTTTGCGTAATTATAGTTTTAGGAGTATAAATAATATCTCCATTATCATAGTATTGTCTATTAAATTCAAAGCCTTTATCTTCCATCATGCGCAAAATATAATATATTTGCTTTCTAGATAGCTGAAGCTGCTCACATATTTCGTTAATAGTTAGTTTTTGTTTTATTAGCTCAAATAGTAGTTCGGACTTTACTGACATACTACACACCCCTTTAAAATATAGTGATTATTATAATATTAATACTTTTATATGTCAATAAAAAAGACAGAATAATTAATTTATTCTGCCGCAAATTGGACAAATTCGTTCATCATCACCTAATGGAGTATTACAGAATTGGCAAGTTCTACCAAGCGTCATTGGTATATTTCTTTTCATTAAACGTTTTAAAGGATCTTCTTCCTTTTTTTCTTTTTTCTTAAATAAAGCTTTTTTCTCATCAATTTTGATATCACTTGGATTAAGTGCCATAAATTCTGGCTTAGGTTTATCTTCAACTTGTATATTATTAGTCATAATATTTTCATCATTTAAAGATAAGTCTGGTATTTCATTATCTATTAATTGATTTTCTTCTTTTACAGGTTCTAAATTTTGTATTTCAGAAATGTCATTCATGAAAATTTCTTCTTGAGAATCTGAATTTATAATATTATCATCAATTATGTTATTATCAGCATTTGTAGGAATATCTTCAGTTATTTCTTCAAAGAAGTCATCATCATCTTTGTATTCATATTCTTCAATTTCTTCTAATAATTCATCGTTTTCATCAAGTATACTAATTTCACCATTATTTATATTTTCATCAGAATCCTTGATAGAACTATCATCATCTTCTATAGATTCTAAAGTAACATCTGGCTCTGAATCTTTTTCTTCCATATTTTGTGTTACATTTGTATTATCTAAATTTTCATAATCCCAACTATTTTCAATATTATCATCAATTATATTATTATCAGTATTATCTTCTATGTCATTATCTTGAGATGTAATATTTTCATTATTGATTTCAATATTCATATCTTCAGTTATGATATTTTCATCATTATTTTCGATATTAATGCCTTCAGTGATGATGTTTTCATCATTATTTTTGATATTAATATTTTCAGTTATAACATTTTCATCTTTATTTTCAATATCAATATCCCAATTCATAATATCTTCAGTATCATCATCAATATCAGTATCTTCTATTAAATCATTTTCATTTAAATTATCTTGCTCATCATTAAATTTATTTTTATTTAAAATGTTAGCAAGAGGTATTTGTTCTTCATAGTTTAAAGATATATCAGTATCTTCAATAATGCTTGGAGGTTCGCTAACTTCAAAATTATTATCCATTTTTTCATCGTAAGTTACAGTTTTTATTTCTTTTTGTTCAACATCTTTCCTTATTGTAAATAATCCACCAATTATACTAAAAATCATACCAATTGGATATAGAATAAGTGCAATACCATAAGCAAAATTTGGTGTTGATGTTAATCCCTCAATCGTTAAGATGTCATATACTCCATAACCAATTATTACTATATTTAATATAGTCGGTATTAAAGATAACTTATATTTTTTGATAGTAACTAAAACTAAAGTAATTGCTGATAAAATTATAATTGCAAACGAAAGATAAAAAAATTGATCGATAAATGCGAATGATTGATTATTGAATTTAGTAATTGGCACAACTGTTGCCACAATTAATAGTAAGCTTCCTAGATAACTTAAAATAAAAAGTTTTTTTCTGATAGTTTTCATTATAGTCAACCCTTTCAATACATATAATAAGTATAACACAAATTTTGAAACTTTAGTATCTATATTATTATTTTTTATTCTAAATATGTTCAAAATTTGTTTTTTTAAAAAAAATCCACACAAATTAATGTGCAGATTTTTTTTAATGTATTATACTATAAACATTCTACGAAAGTATCTTGTAAACATCTTAGATTACAAACACAGTTAAGATTTGTTGTAAAGAAAGAATTTGTTGCTACATATGGAATTGTTGCTACTTGAGTAGTATCAGGATTTGGTGCTAAAACTCTAAATGTTGCACAGCATCCATCAATTTTTTCTACTCTAAACACAGGAGATGTTGTTGTACCAAAAACATCTTCTTTAGAAGTTGGCATAGCTAGCGGAGTGCCAGCGTTAGCGCAACAAGTATAAAGCATTATAGGTCTTGTGTTGCAACCAAGAGTTGTCGATGAACAACCTAAGAATCCTCTATCGCAAGTATCTAAGCAAGCATCAGAGCAACAACTAGCATTTTGTTGTAAAATAGATATAACAGTTAAGATTTCAGCGATGCATTGACAATTGTTATTTTCATTATTATTACACATATAATCCACCCCTTCATATTATTTTCAATATAACATATTCAAAAAAAATAAATTAGTGTAAACTATTACCTATAAATAATTAATAATAACTAATATTAGTTACCTAAAATAGATAGTTACATATAATAAAGCGAGGTGAAATAATGTATAGTATATATCAAATTCAAGTTGGTGATACACTAGATAGTGTTGCTTCTAAAGTTGGCACAACAAAACAGATTTTATCAACAATAAATGGTCTAACTGATACTAATTTAACTCCTGGCAATTATATTGTTATACCTATGAATGTAAATTTACCATTTGCAACCTATACAGTAAAAAAAGGCGATAATGTTTATGAAATTGCGCGTCGTTATGGTGTAGATTATAGAACACTATTAGAAATAAATGGTTTAAATGCTGATGACTATATTTATCCAGACCAAGAAATCATTATTCCAAATCAAAATTTTAATGTATATGTAACACGTGAGAATGATTCATTAGGTACAGTAGCTGCAAAATTAGGAGCTAATCAAGAGGAAATAATTAGAGATAATGCTACAATTTATTTATTACCAGAACAATTAATTTTATATCGTAAGTAATACTTAAAAAGAGAAAAACTCTTTTTTTTTATAAAAATATATTATATAATATTAATATAGTTAGATAGGAAGTGCAAGATGAAAAAAGTATTTTTACTTATTATAATGTTATTACCTCTTTTAGCAGGTTGTGGTTCAAAATTAACTACATATGAAGAAATTGAATATGATGAATTTATAGAGAAAATTGAAAATAAGGATGACTTTATACTTTTTATTGGTTCATCAACGTGCCAACATTGTGATGCATTTAAAGAAACTGTTAAAAGTGTTGTCAAAAACTATCAAATAAAGATCTATTATATTGATATACATAAATTTACTGAACAACAATCAAATAAGTTTAAAACTTATATTAATTTCAGTGCAACACCAACTACAGTATTTATATACAATGGTACTGAAAAAACAACTTATAATCGTATAAATGGTAATTTAAGTTATGATAAAGTTATCGATAAATTGACTAAGGCAGGATTTATAAAAGAATAGGGGATATAGATGGAAGATAATAATATTGAATTTTTAGAAGAATTAGATAATGATAAAGAAGAAAAAGAGATAGCTCCAGATATTACTGGCGTAAAATTTAGTGTTCTAGATAATTATGGAGAAGATTTAACTGCTAAAACTTATATAACGAATCCAGCTATTGCCAGAGAAAGTGAATTAAAGAAACTAATGATTGTTTTACTAACTCCAGAAAAATCTGGTTTATTAATTGGTAAAGCAGGTATAGGTAAAACAGCCATTGTTGAAGGATTAGCTTATCTAATTCAAAGAAAAGAAGTTCCAGATGCTTTATTAGGATATCGTGTTATAAAATTCAATTCAACATCATTAGTAGGAAAAGTAACACTTGATGGAGAAGAACGTTTAGTTATGGGACTTTTAGTTGATGAATTAAAAGTTACTGGAAAAACAATTGTCTTTATCGATGAAATTCATACTTTGATTGGTGGAAAAGGTTCAGGACCTATGGACTTAGCCAATATGTTAAAGCCAGGGCTTGACCGTGGTACTATTAAAGCAATAGGTGCTACAACTACAATTGAGTATGATACTTATGTTATTCGAGACCGTGCCTTTTTAAGACGTTTTGATCGTATTGATGTTTTAGAACCGGATGAACCAACAACTGTTAAAATTTTAATGGGTACATTACCAAAAATTGAAAAGCAAACAGGTGTCAAATTTAAATATAATGATTATGTTGCTGAGAAATTGCTTACATCGATTGTAAGTGCTACTTCCGAATTTAAAAGAATTTACGGTTTAGCAGCTATGTATCCCGATGTTTCGTTATCAGTTTTAACACAAGCATTCTCTCATGCTTTATATAATAATAATTCCGAAGTTACAGTTTTGGACGTATATAACGCAATCAAAACAAGTAAAAGAATTTATCCTGATAGTATTGTAAAAGAACTTACTTTATTTCGTGAGAAATTTAAAAAATTATGTGAAGATGAGGGAGTTGTTTTACCAGTTGTAACAAAAGAAGAAATAGAAAGTATGCAAGAAGATTATTAATCTAAAAATTAATTTATAGTATTAAATTAACTTGCAAAAAGATTACTTAGTTGATATAATTATTTAGGTGATTTCATGAGCGAAGATCGAGAACAAGCTATTCAATTGATTAAAGATAAGTTAAACAAAAAAAGTTCTTTATCATATGTTGATATAGCAAAACTTACTAATTATCATCCTAAATATATATTAAAGTTAAAAAAAGATATCTTAGATGATAATATCAATTATATTCATGGTAATAAAAATAAGAAACCAGCTAATACTATACCAATAGAGGAAGAAGAAAAAATTGTTAATCTATATAAACGTAGTAATGCAAGTATTAGAAGATTTTGTAAATTTTATGGAAAAAGAAGCTATTCATGTATATATAATGTTTTAAAAAGAAATGGTTTATTAGATGATGAAAATTAGCCTTTTAATATAAAGGCTTTTTTTGTCGATAAAAAATAATTCTATAAAAATATTTATCTTTATATAGTTATATGGGAGGAATAACTATGGAAAGAAATATAGAAGGATTAACAGAAGAACAAGTATTAGAAAATCGTAAAAAATATGGTAGTAATAAAATAACTACATTAAAAAAAGAAACCTTTTTTAGTCTATTTATAGAATCTTTTAGTGATCCAATGATTAGAATTCTTTTAATTGCGCTTGGTATAAAAACGATTTTTTTAATTAAAAATTTTGATTGGTATGAAACAGTTGGCATTGTCATTGCTATATTTATCGCGTCTTTTATTTCCTCTATATCAGAATATGGTAGTCAAAAGGCTTTTGAGCGATTACAAGATGAAGCCTCAAAAATAAAATGTAAAGTAAAAAGAAATGGAAAGCTAAAAGAAGTAGATGTTGATGATGTTGTAAAAGACGATATTATCATTTTACAGTCAGGAGATCGTATTCCAGCTGATGGTGTGATTCTTAAAGGAAATATTAGTGTTGATGAATCGTCACTTAATGGTGAAGCTAAAGAACAATATAAATATCCAGTTAATAATATGGGTGCAAAGGAAGCAAAACAAAATGAAGTTTATCGTGGAACAGTTGTCTATAATGGCGAAGCTACTATGTTAGCTACAAAAATTGGTGATAACACGTTTTATGGTTCTATAGCAAAAGAATTACAAGAAAAACAACCAGAAAGCCCTATGAAAATTCGCCTTAGAAAATTAGCTCAAATAATTAGTAAAATAGGTTATGTCTGTGCCTTTTTAGTCGCCTTCTCTTATCTATTTTCTGTTATTGTAATTCATAATAATTTTAATTTAATAGCTATTAAACATACTATTACCAATTTTCCCCTAATGTCTGGTTATATTTTATATGCCCTAACTTTAACGGTAACTGTCATAGTGGTGGCTGTTCCTGAAGGTTTACCGATGATGATTACCTTAGTATTATCTTCTAATATGAAAAGAATGTTAAAAGATAATGTTTTAGTAAGAAAGTTGGTTGGAATAGAAACTGCTGGTAGTTTAAATATTCTATTTTCTGATAAAACAGGTACTTTAACAAAAGGAAAATTAGAAGTAGTTGGAATATTAAGTGGTGCTGGAAAGGTCTATTATAACAAAATTGAATTAGAGAAAAATCCAAAATTTTATGAATTAGTAAGAACATCACTTCTTTATAATAATGCTAGTAGCTATGACGAAACAGCTAAAAAGATAGTTGGTGGAAATATAACAGATCGTGCTTTATTAGAATTTATTAATGATAACAGAGAAAAAAATTTCAAAATAATTTCTAATATTCCATTTGATAGTAAAAACAAATATTCAATTACTGTCATTAATAATGGTAGCAGACTAAACCTTATTAAAGGTGCTCCAGAAAAAATATTACCATTTTGTCGATACTATTATACAGAAAATGGTGAACAAAAAACGCTCTTTGATAAAAATAAGTTAGCATCAACTATAAGTAGTATAACAAAAAGAGGAATTAGAGTGTTAACTATAGCTACATCTACTTCCTATGAACCAACTAGATTTTCTGATTTAACATTAGTAGGATTTATTTATATTAAAGATGAAGTAAGAAAAGAAGCTATTGAAGGTGTAAAATTAGTTCGTGAGGCTCATATTCAAACAGTTATGATAACTGGAGATAACAAAGATACAGCCTATGCCATTGGTGAAGAGGTTGGTCTAATCGATAAGAATTCAATTATTTTGACATCAAACGAATTAAATCAAAAGACAGATGAAGAATTAAAGCAAATCTTACCTAGATTGCGAATTGTTGCTAGGGCCTTGCCACAAGATAAAAGTAGATTAGTTAGAATCTCTCAAGAACTAGGATTAGTAGTTGGAATGACAGGTGATGGGGTTAATGATGCTCCTGCTTTAAAAAAAGCTGATGTAGGTTTTTCTATGGGAAGTGGTACAGAAGTAGCTAAAGAGGCTAGTGACATAGTTATTTTAGATGACAATTTTAAATCGATTACCAAAGCTATTTTATTTGGACGAACGATTTTTAAGAGTATTAGAAAATTCATTATTTTTCAATTAACAGTTAATTTATGTGCTGTATCTTTATCAATAATAGGACCATTTATTGGTGTTGATACGCCAGTTACAGTTATTCAAATGTTATGGATTAATATGGTTATGGATACTTTAGCAGGACTTGCCTTCTCTTTTGAACCACCTTTGTTAGAGTATATGACTGAGTTACCCAAAAGAAAAGATGAACAGATTATTAATAGATATATGGCTGGCGAAATTTTATTTACTGGCTTGTATTCTTCTATTTTATGCGTTGTATTTTTGAAATTACCTTTTATAAAGAACTTTTTTAGAGTAGATAATAATAATCTCTACTTAATGACTGCTTTCTTTGGTTTATTCATTTTCATGACCATTTTTAATAGTTTTAATGCTAGAACGAATCGATTAAATTTATTAGCTAATATTTTAAAAAATAAAGTCTTTCTTTTCATTATTTTATTTATTTTAGTTGTTCAAATTGTTTTAATTTATTATGGTGGGGATTTATTTAGAACGGCCGGTTTAACTTATGTAGAATTTTTAATAATGTTGTTATTATCAGCTACTGTTATACCTGTTGATTGGTTACGTAAATGTTATCTTAGAAAAAAGGGACAGGTAGGAGGAGTTTAGGAAAAATGCACGAAATGCATTTTTTTGCGTTTGAAATTTGATTGCAAAAATTGTCAAAATATGGTAATATTTACTAGTATAGTAAGGTTTGCTGGATGCAATTTTTTTATTTAATTAGGAGTGGTTATATGATTAATTTTATTGTGTGTGACGATAATAAGAAATTATTAGATGAAGTAGTTGAACTTATTAATCAACTAATGATGAAAAATCGTCATGAATATAAAGTACATGCTTTTACAGACTATAACGATAAGTTTATGGATATAATGAATGAAAAATTATCGTGCAAAATATATATTCTAGATGTAGAAGTTCCTAGTCAATCTGGTATTGATATTGCTAGACAAATAAGAGAAAATGATGTAGATAGTGTAATTATTTTTTTGACTATCCATAATGAAGTAGGACCAGTATTATTAAAAGAAGAAATTATGTTTTTAACTTTTATTTGTAAATTTGATAACGCTAATAAAAGACTAAAATCAGCTATTTGCAAGGCTTTAGATCTCGTTGGGAAAAAATTATCTGTTAGATTTGAGGACCAAGGCGCTATTTATACGTTACCTGTTAAAGACATTATCTATATTTTAACTGATACAATTGAAAGAAAAATTGTTATTAAGACAGATTACGCCCAATTTAGGGTATCAAAAACACTTGTGGAAATGGAAAATTTATTACCACATCAATTTAAGCATTCACATAGAGCCTGCATTGTAAATGTTGATCGCATTAGAATGATTGATAAGAAAAATAACACCATTATTTTTGATAATGATGATGTTGTAGATTTACTATCAAAAAGTTGTAGAAAGGAACTGGTGTAAATGAAGATACTTTGTGATCTTTTAGGTGCATTGATTTTATCAATATCGTCTATTTATGTTATTAGTCAGATAATGGATTTATCTATCAAAAAAGTCGGTATTATTAGATACTTAATATCGATAATAGCGCTATCAGTTTATTTAATTATTAGTTATTATAGTACTATGATTTTTTTAAGATATCTATTATTCGTTTTTGCAATATCCTTAATAATAATATTAATTATGAAAAAATCATTTAAAGAGTCTTTTATTGCAGGATTCTTTATATTCATTTTGCTGGCAATATCTGAGTTATTATTTGCGATAGTTGTTATGTATATACTAAAAGCTGATGTCGAAAGTTTTTATGGGGTTTTACTGGGAAATATTGGTATAGCCTTAATTTTATTTCTTTTAATTAAAATTCCTAAATTCTTAGTCTTATTAAAAAGTTGGCTTGAAAAAATAGCTACTTCAAAAAGGTATTATTTAATTGCCTTGATTGTTATATTATGTTTTTCAATTAGTATTATTATTTATATAAATTATTTTGATACAACGACTAGGTTAAGATTTGTTTTAAGTTTAATTGTGATACTGATTTATACTATCATAACTATTATTTTGTTTAATGAAAAGAACAATAGTAGTAAGATTCAATATGAATATGAAAATGTGGTAAATAATTTAAATGAATACGAAAAAATGTTAGACTTTCAAAAGGTTGCTAATCATGAAAATAAAAATCAATTATTAGTTATAAAAAGTATGATAGATAAAAAAGATTCTAAAGTAGATGAATATATTAATAGTATAATTTTAGAAAAAAGTGAAGATAATGAAGATTTTTTATATCGAACTAATATTATTCCTTCTGGTGGTTTAAGAGGTTTAGTTTATTACAAACTATTATCAATGAAGGAAAAGAAAATTAATGTCAATTTAAGTATTTCTAATAAAATAAGAAAAATAGATTTAGAGAAAATGGGTGTAAATTTAAATAAAGATTTATGTAAAATTATGGGAGTTATCTTGGATAATGCTAGACAAGCTGTTGAAGAATTAGAAACTAAAAATATCGATATAGAAATGGACTATATAGATAATCAATTTATCATTATCGTTTCTAATAACTTTGAAGGTGATTTAGATTTAAGTGAAATGGATAATATTGGTTATACAACTAAAGGTAGTGGTCATGGATATGGACTAGCTTTAATGAAACAGCTAATTGATAAAAATAGTTGCTTAGATAACCAAAAATACATATATGGTAAAAAATTTGTTCAAAAAGTAATTTTAAATTTACAAAAATAAAAAACTGCGATTGCAGTTTTTTATTATTTAAGAAGTGCTTTTGGACATTCTGGTTCATCGATAACAAAAACGAAACAAGCACTACTTCCTAAAGAGGCAACAAATCCAGCTACTGAAGCAATTATTGAAGTTATAAATGCCATAACAAATACCTCCTCCCTTTTTATTCTATGTTTAAATAAATTTAAACCATATTAAAGATATTTTTTATAATTGTTATATGGTAATTTAAAAATGCGATAAACTGTAGGAGATATCATAAAACATTGTAGAACAATCGCAATTAATAAAGAGTTAGCCAAGAATTGATTATCTATAAATAAAGAACAAATAATCATAATAAGCGCGATAATTGTTGATATAATTTTTAAACAAAATCTTCTTTTTTTATTTATGATTGGCCTTTTATATGTATCAGCTGGAGCATTTTTTATAATAAAAGCTAAACTGATTAGACCAATTATTACTTTTAAGTAAATAGGTATTTGAATAATCGTACATATAAAAGGAAGAATTATAAAAATTAACAGTGATGATATTAAGCAAATCCAACTTTTAGTTGCATGCAATCCAAATGATGGTATTCTTATAAAATTATAGCAAATGAGAAAAATCAATGTTTCTTTTATTAAACCTAATAAATAAGAAACTATTAAAATAACAATCATTTTAGTTATTAATATATATATAGATTCTAATCCATATTTTATAATTTCTAATTTTTCATTATCGAAATTATTATATTTTTGAATAACATTTAGTTGTTTATTTATAATAAAATTTCTCATATACTACCCCTTACCTTAATAACAATATCATTATTCATTTAATCACATTTATCCATTTTAGTACATTACTACAAATATGTTTGAACGAGTATATAATTAACTTATAATTAATAATGTACTAATTAATATACAAAAATAAATTGCTTACACACAAACCAATAAAAATAGCATAAAACTTTGATAAAATTTATAATTAGTGCTTTTAAAATTGTGCAGATAATGTCGGTTTTTGAATGCTTGATTTTATTGAAAATCAATGGCTTAGACGGTATATTTATATTGTAAGCGAATTTTACAAGAAGGAGGATTTTTTATGAAAGGGAAAGTAAAATGGTTTAACAATGACAAAGGATATGGCTTTATCGAATATAAGGATGGCGAAGATATATTTGTTCATTATAGTACAATTTTATCAGAGGGTTATAAAACACTAGTTGAAGGGCAATATGTTGAATTTGAACTAGTAAGAACAGATAAAGGGTTACAAGCAAAAAATGTTGTCGAAATTAAAACTGCTCTTGTATAGTGGTTTTTTTTGTAATATAGATAAAAAAGTGTTATAATAATCATAGGAGGATGATATTATGAAATTTAATATTAGAGGACAAAAAATTGATGTAACACCTGCAATTAGAGAGTATGCTGAAAAGAAGATTGGAAAATTAGAAAAATATTTTTCTAAATCTGATGAGATAACTGCAAGTATATTACTAAAAGTTAGAGGTAAAGAACAAATCGTTGAAGTAACTATACCTATAAAGAAAATTGTTTTAAGAGCTGAAGAGACTAATAAAGATTTATATGCAGCTATTGATTTAGTATCAGAAAAATTAGAACGCCAAATTAGAAAAAATAAAACAAGAATAGCTCAAAGAAAATCTAAAACAAACGATATAGAAATAAATATAGATTTTGATAATTCAGAAATAGAAGAAGCAAAAGATAAAGTTGTTAGAAGAAAGCAAATGGATACAAAACCAATGAGTGAAGAAGAAGCAATTTTGCAAATGAATATGCTTGGACATGAATTCTTTATTTATAAAGATGATGAAAGTGGGAACACTTGCATATTATATAAGAGAAAAGATGGAGATTTAGGAATAATAGAAACTAAATAGGATGTTAATCATCCTTTTTTCTTATTATTTAACCTAAAAAACTATTATTTTCTTTTGTTTTTTGATAAAATATAGATTAGGAGTTGATTATATGAAGTTTTTTAAAAAAATATTTGATCACGAATATAAAGAACTTGAAAGATTTAAAAGTATTGCTGATAAAATAGAAGCATTAGATTCAAAAATGACAAAGATGAAAGATGCTGACTTAAAAAAACAAACAGAAATCTTTAAAGAGAGATTATCAAAAGGAGAAACTTTAGATGATATTTTAGTGGAAGCTTTTGCGACTGTAAGAGAAGTTGCATATAGAGTATTGGGTGAAAAACCTTTCTATTCACAACTTTTAGGTGCGATTGCTATTCATGAAGGAAATATTGCTGAGTTAAAAACAGGTGAAGGAAAAACTTTAACAACAACCTTACCAGCATATTTAAATGCTCTAGAAGGTAAAGGTGTTCATGTTATTACTGTTAATGAATACCTAACTGAAAGAAATGCAGATTGGATGCGTGGAATTTACGAATTTTTAGGTATTACTGTTGGTATAAATAAACATGACCTTTCACCAAAAGAAAAAAAAGAGGCTTTTGACTGTGATATTACATATACAACAAATAATGAAATTGGTTTTGATTATTTAAGAGATAATATGGTTGTAAAAGCTGAAAATCGTGTATGTAGAGGGCTAAATTATGCCATAATTGATGAGGTAGACTCTATTTTAATTGATGAAGCTAGAACACCATTAATTATTTCTGGTGGAGTTATGCAATCAGCAAACTTATATATTCAGGCTGATAATTTTGTTAAACACTTAAAAGAAAACAATGGATATATATATGATGAAAAAACAAAATCAGTTGTTTTAGACGAAAAAGGAATAGCTGAAGCTGAGAAGAATTTTAATATTTCCAATTTGTACGATATCCAAAATACAAATTTAGTTCATTATATAAATCAAGCTTTAAAAGCTAATTATAGTATGAAAAGAGATATTGATTATGTTGTTGCTGACGGAAAAGTTGTTATTGTCGATCCATTTACTGGACGTTTAATGCAGGGTAGAACATATTCTGATGGCTTGCATCAAGCAATCGAAGCTAAAGAAAGTGTTAGCATTCAACAAGAAACAAAAACTTTAGCAACAATTACCTTCCAAAATTTATTTAGAATGTATAATAAATTATCTGGTATGACAGGAACAGCTAAAACCGAAGAAGAGGAATTTAGAGATATTTATAATATGTATGTTATTTGCATTCCAACTAACAGACCAGTAATTCGTGAAGACTGTAAAGATTTAATTTTCGCAACTAAAGATGGTAAATATAAAGCTATCGCTAAAGAAATAAAAGAAAGATATGAAAAAGGTCAACCAGTACTTGTTGGTACAATTGCTGTTGAAACAAGTGAATTAATTAGCAAAATGCTTAGTAAAATGCATATACCACATGAAGTTTTAAATGCTAAAAACCATGCTAGAGAAGCTGAGATTATTGCTAAAGCTGGTGAGAGAAAAGCTGTTACAATAGCAACTAATATGGCAGGTCGTGGAACTGATATTAAATTAGGTGAAGGTGTAAAAGAACTTGGAGGTTTAT
The DNA here is from genome assembly GCA_964408085.1 of uncultured Muribaculaceae bacterium. Lineage (GTDB taxonomy): Bacteria > Bacillota_I > Bacilli_A > RF39 > UBA660 > CAJLIR01. The sequence continues at coordinate 143,995 of CAYOYB010000001.1, forward strand.
GCGTAATTGGAACTGAAAGACATGAATCACGAAGAATCGATAATCAGTTAAGAGGACGTTCAGGTCGTCAAGGAGATCCAGGTTTAACACAATTCTGTGTATCTTTCGAAGATGAATTAATGGTACGCTTTGGTACTGATAGAGTAAAACCTATGCTTCAAAGATTAGGCTTTGATGGTGAAGCATCTATTCATAATAAAATGTTATCTAGTTCTATCGAATCAGCACAAAAACGTGTTGAAGGTAATAACTTTGATGTTCGTAAACAATTATTACAATATGATGATGTTATTAATCAACAAAGAAAAATAATTTATGAAAAAAGAAATATCATTCTTGATAGTGAATCAATTCATGATGTGATTTTAGAAAGTTTTAAAAATCATGTTAGTGATTTAGCTTATGCTCATGTTAATAGTGATAGTAATAAGATGACTGATAATGATTTAAGCGAAATGTTAGAGTCTATAAATGAACAATTCTTAAGTGTTGCTATTTCAAAGGAAGGATTAGAAGACAAAAATATAGATGATATGATTGATTATATTTATGGGCGTTTAGTTGATGAATATGAACAAAAATTATCGACAGTTCCTGAAGAAATTACAAGAGAATTTGAAAAAGCAATTGCCCTTAGAGTTATTGATACTCACTGGATGGAACATATTAATACAATGTCACATTTAAGAGAGGGAATTCACTTAAGAGGATATGCTCAAGAAAATCCATTACGTGCTTACACTAAAGAGGGTTATGACTTATTTGATCAATTACTTATGACAATTGATAGAGAAACAACTGTTTATTTGATGAAAGCTGAAATTCGTCAAAATGTTGAAAGAAAACAAGTAATTAAAGGTGAAGCTGTTTCAAATAAAGAAAAGGAAACAAAATCATCACCAAAAAGGGTTTCAAAAGTTGGTAGAAATGAATTATGTCCTTGTGGCTCAGGTAAGAAATATAAACAATGTTGTGGTAAGTAGTCTAAATACCTTAAAAAATAAGGGAATTGTAGAGATTGAAAAAATTCAAAATAAAGTGATTTTTGACCAAGCAGCTCAAAATGGAACTTTTGTCTACGATTTGTCTACGTAAATTAAAAAACACAATCAAAAAATAATGAGCCCTTATAATACAAGGCATTTGTACGTATACAAATTGTATAAAAAGTTGTCTACATGAAAAATGTAGACAGCTTTTTTGTTTCCTAAACTAATTTTAGTAAAGGAGAAATGTTTATGGCAAATGTACTAATAAGAAAAAGGGGAAAAGTATATGAATATCAATTTGAAATAGCACCACAGGATGGAAAAAGAAAAAGAATTTCAAAGTCAGGATTTAAAACAAAACCAGAGGCAGAAAGAGCAGGAGCGAAAGCATATAACGAATATTTGGAAACAGGGCACAATTTTACACCATCACAAATGTCTTATGCAGATTATTTAGATTATTGGATGGAGGAATATTGTTATATAAATTTAAAACATCGTACTATTGAAACCTACAAATATATTATTAAAAATCATTTAAAACCAAGATTAGGAATGTATAGATTATCTCAGATAACTACATCTACTATACAAGAAGCAATTAATGATATATATGTTGAGAAAGGTTTTGCAAAAAGTTATATGAAGAGCATACTTAAAGTTATTAAATCATCTTTTGCGTATGCAACCGAAATAGTGCAATTTATAAAATATGATCCATCAATAAAAGTCAAAGTTCCTAAATATGAAGAACCAGAGGAAGATCCAGCACACATATTTACAAAAGAAGAAATAGACTTAATTTTTAATAGTGTAAAAAATAATCATTGTGTATATTATGCTTTTTTGACTGCATATCATACAGGACTTCGTATATCTGAAGTGTTTGGTTTAACTTGGGAAGATATTGATTTAATAAATAAAAAAATCTATGTTAGGAGAAATATTGTTAAAAAGAACCAGGCAGGAGGTACTAAAAATAGACACATAAGTGGTAAATCAACAACTGTTTGGTATTTTGGAACATGTAAGACTGCTAATAGTTATAGAACAATAGATATAGGAGATACTTTAGTAAAAGCATTGGAAGAATACAAGGAAGAACAAGAAATATTTAAGGAAATGTATGGTGATATGTATATGAAGCATTACAAAAAGATAGTTGAGAATCCTTACACAAAAAAACCAGAAACTAAAATAGTGAATGCTTATGCTGAAATTGAAGTTGCTTTACCAGAAGTACATTTTGTATTTTTAAAAGACAATGGTATTTTTGAAGGAACTGATAGCTGTAAACACCCATTCAAAGTTATTCATTACCAGTTAGGAATCCCATGTAGATTTCACGATTTTAGAGATACTCATGCAACAAGATTAATAGAAGCAGGTGCAGATATTAAGGCAGTATCCAAACGATTAGGGCATAGTTCAGTAGAATTTACTTATAACATTTATGTGAGAGTTACTACTAAAATGGAAGAAGAAATTGTAAGTAAATTTGAAGCGTATGCAACAGCATAATTCTTTATTATGTAGTATAATAGAAAAAGAAAAGGAGAAAAATAATGACAACTAGTTTAGAAATAATATTCAAAGCATGTATGAGTAGTAAAAAAATAGTAGTAGGAGAAAGAACAATTGTAATAACACCAAAATTTTCAAAACGTGATTTTTTTGAATCGTTAAATGATATGGGGAAAGATACAGAAAAAAAATATTTTGATTATTTTGGATATAGTGAAATGGCAATTAAGTTATATCCAACGATAAAAGGAATAAAAGATGAGTATAATATTGATTATCAAAAACTAAGTGAAATTGGTAAATTAAATTTAAAATCTATATTAGGACATTCATCCATAATGGATACTCTAAAATATTATAAAGGTATAGATGATTTATCAATTGATAATTTTGATGAAACATTTAAAGATGGAGATGTAATAGATTATTTGGAGTTTGTAAAATACTTTGGTAATAATAGAGAGTTATATGAAAAATTAAAACATTTAAAAGGCGATTCATTATCTTCTTGGAAAGAAATCAGAAATCTTAAATGGAAAGATGTGGATTTAGAAAATGGAATTATAAATATAGAAACTGAAGAAATTGATATAAGTTAAGAACTAATTAATTTAGTTCTTTTTTTATTGCAACAGAAAGGGTGAAATCATGGTTTTTAAAGTTGAAAAAAATAAGAATTATACAGTTATGAGTAACTACCATTTAAGAGATAAAAACTTATCTTTCAAAGCTAAAGGATTATTATCGTTTATGCTTAGTTTACCTGATAGCTGGGATTACTCTTTAAATGGATTAGTAAGTGTTAGTAAAGAAAGTAAAAAAGCAATTAGAAGTATTTTAAATGAATTGAAGGAAAATGGGTATTTAGTTATTGAACAAATACGAGGAGAAAAGGGATATTATAAGTATAACTACATAATCTATGAGCATCCTATTATAGATGAAGATCAGGAAAATGATCCAGATACCCAAAAAGGGTATGCCGATGTAGATACCCTAATAAGTAGTGAAAAAATAAGTAGTAAAGAACTTCTAAATAAAACAAATAAAATAAATAAAACCATAGATGAAGGAGAATCAAAAAAAATTGATTCTTTTTTTGATTTAAATAATCATCATAGATTAACAAAAGATTTGGTTAAAAGAAAATATTTAGAACCAGATGATGTGGAACTAGGGAAGTATGATAATTTATTCAAAAAATTATTAGAAGATTATGAGTTCACAGATCTGGTCGTAATTAATCACTACATAATTTCTAAAGTGATTAATAGGAAATTTATAAATGATGATGGAAATCTAATTGAGAATAAATTTGGATATTTAAAGAGTTCAATTCTTAACAATATAGAAAAAATAAAGCATATTGATAAAATGGAATGGGATGATGAATTAGGATGGTTCAAAGATATTGAATAAAATAAAAAATATGCTTATTTCATATTTTTTAATATTATGTCTAAATTTTTTAGAGCTTTACTATCAGCAGCTAAAATAATACTATGTAATACTTCTAGGTCACTTTCATTGAGTTGTTCTAACCGACTATTTATAAGTGCTATAAGTCTTACTTTTTCAGAGGTGATTGGTTCAGGCGGAGATCCATTTTGATATGCTTCAATCAATTTTTCAAGGTCACATAATTCAATTCCCATACCATTAGCTATAAGCCCTAAAATTGTTCCAGATATGCCTATATGCCCATACTTATGATTCATAATTTTACTTATACTAGATTTACTTACGTTAGAATTTCTACCAAATTCAGTGGGGGATATCCTATGCGTATCGCAATAGTCAATCAATATAAGTCTTACAGCATCTTCTCTACTCATTTTCAAACTCCTTTCCAATATATTTAATTTCACTAACATTGTACTATTTTTTTTAATAAAAGTCTACTAGTGAGAACTTTTTTTTCAAAATATAACCAGAATTAAGTTTATACTAGTAGACTTTTGGAATGTTTTTTGATAAAATGTTTCTTGTATAGTGTCAACTATATGTAGTAGGAGGTAGTAAAATGATATATATAATTAGGGTGATGTTTTCATCCTGACTATCATGGAAAGGAAGGTGAAAATTTGAATAAAAGACAGTCTTCGTTGCAGACTAGAAGTATAAAGATTCTCGTAAAAGAAGGCGAAAATGGAATAGCTTTATCCACCCAGTTGGATGACGAAACAACAATTCGTATTTTAGAAGTATGTCTAAAGAATATGAAGGATAAGACGTCACATAAAAAATGTACCAATTATGGGAAAGGAAAGTAAATATGATCAAAGAAATGAAAAATGAAGTAAATGAAGTAGAAGTAGTTTTAGCAGTATTTGGAGAATATCTTGATAATGGGAAAAATATGCCTATTGAAAAAATGAAGTACATTGTAGAAAAATTAAATAAAATAAAAGAAGAATATAATAAAACTATAAACGATTTATTGAATACTTATTCTTTGGTAGTAAAAATGGAGAAATTATATGAGATAATTGGTACTATCGGTACTATTTCAATTGAAGATGAAGACAAATTAGACAAAACCTTAGAGATTTTAGGTAACTATGTTAAATCTTTAAATAATTGAAAATAGTATTGGCTGTATAGATTATCTATACAGCAATTTATTTGTAAAAAATAGAATTTATAATAAGGTATTGACTTTTTTTAAAATAAAGTTTATTATTTTAATAGAAGAGTTTACTAGTATAAACTCTATGGAAGTATATTGGAGGTGGTTTATTAGTATGACATAAATGTATAAAGTAGGTATACATAGTAGTAAAACCAAGGCATCATATTTTATTTTTTTAGTTTGTTAGTTTACTAGTGTAAACCAATCATAAAGAAAGTAAAGTGAGGTGAGAGTGATTTTTAGAGTAAAGGAAAGATATCGTATTTATAATACGTTATCAGAAAATCACGGTTATTTCCTTACCATTATAAAAGTTAGCAATAATATTGTATTTTATCTTTTTGATGGTATTGATGAAATTAAATGGTTTGATTCTGGAAGTAATTTTGCAGTAGACTTGATTAAGGTAGTTTAATTTAGTTCATCAGTTTTGTGAGAGGAGCAACTATTATGAATTTTTCTGATGAAGGTAGTATAATCCCAGGATGGATATTACATCATCTAAGAAAATATGGTAATTGTTGCTGTGGACGTGAAATAGTAAAGCAATTAGGAAAGGATCAATTTTTATACTTACTAAGAGAAAAGGGGTATCCTTGTATATTACGTATTATATACGATGATATATTTTATAAACCAAAGAGAAAAGTGAAGTATCCACGTAATGCCTATTATATTTTAGAAATTGAGTGTATAGTGCATAGTTATTATATATGATTAATATACAAAGAGGGCAAGTTTACGAAGTAAATTTAAATAACACTTCGCCACATGTTCAATCAGGTAAGCGTCCTTGTTTAGTTGTTCAAAATAATTTAGGAAACACATTTTCACCAACAATAGTGATTGTACCTTTAACAACAAAACTCAAGAAGACATATATGCCTGTTCATGTAATAACGGCTCAAAATCAAATGGCATTATGTGAATGTATTTTAACTATTTCAAAAGAGCAAATAATTTCTTATATTAAAACTTTAGATGAAAAAACTATGGAACTAATAGACAGGGCTTTATCCATTTCAGTGGGATTAAAGAGGGAGGAAAACTTATAAAAACATTAATGCGAGTGTTTGAAGATTTGTGTAGTGGAAGTTCTGAAAAGTATTGGCATAGTGAAGGAAATAATAAGAGAATGAGAGGTTATCATAAATTATCTAAGATATTAAAAACAATAAGATATATTTTAATAGTATTACTAGCAATTTATATTGTAGTATTATCTACGGAGAGTATAGTGTGCTTATTTGATAAAATGGAATTTAATTTATTAAGTTCTATTGATCTTAAAAAATTTATTTTAGATGTTTATATAACAACTTTTATTAGCACTTCATTTATAATTTTTTATAGCAATAGAAAACAAAAATATTTACTAAAAAAAATTATATATTTAGTTGTAGATAGTTTGTTATTTCTACCTGTTAGTATATTATTAATTTATAATTTTCTAGCAGTAGGTAGTTTTATGAGATGTTTTTATTTATTAGTAGTATTTAGTGTAGTGATGATTATAATTGAACAATTAACAAATAGAATTGATAAATTATATGATATAGCAGTAGGTAGTATTGAAATAAATAGAAAAGGAGATAAGAAAGTATGCAAGGAAAAGTAAAATGGTTTAGCAGTGAAAAAGGATATGGATTCATATCTAGCGAGGGAGTTGAAAATGATATTTATGTTCATTTTTCAGATATTCAAATGGAAGGATTTAAAACATTAGAGGAAAATGATATAGTAGAATTTGACTATAATGAGGAAAAACAAAAGGCAGTTAATGTACATAAAATTTCCATTTCTGAAGATGCTGAAGAGAATGTAGAAAGTGAATAATGGTTAATATTTTTGATAGTAAAATCATATCAAAAATAGATATTGATAAAACATCACAGAATGGCAAAGAAATATGTGATTTATATCAACCTTTAGTAGAAAAAAGATTAAAACAAGTAAAAAGTACACCATTTAATTCAGCAAGTTTCATTATGTTTTCAGAAAATAAGAATAATAGTAATTCTTCGGATAATAAATTAATTGAACGATTATCATGGATTGATGATCAAACAGCAAGTTACATTCATAATGTATTAAAAATCCAGAAGAAAGATAAAACGATAGGTGAATTTTTAAAATGGAAATGTTTTTACGGATTATCTGATAGAGAGATATCAGAAAAATTACAAATAACGGATAGAACAGTTAGAAAGTATAAGGCAAGAGCATATTTTCATTTAGCTGTATATTCAAATCAAGTTGAATTTATATATGAACAAACATACTATTTTCAATTTGATTAAATAGGTGTATTATTAATGTGGCAAAGCCACATTAAAGACATAAGAAGTTGGAGGAGTAAAAATGAAGAAGAAATATATTTTTGTAATTATAATTGTAATAATTATATTTTTAGTAGGTTTACTATTTTTAGTATTTAAGGATACTAGTAAAATAATTTTAAAAAATAATGAATTTATTTTTGAGTTAGGTGAGGACATTAGTGGGGATGTATCTTATTATTTGGAAAATGCTACTTCTACTAAGAATATAAAAGATTACAAATTATTCTCAGCTGATTTGAAAGTAGTAGATAAAAAACTTGTTACAGATGAAGAATTTGTTAAAGTTGGAGAATACACTGTTGAGATTCAATATAAGAAATTATCAGAGAAAATTGTTATAAAAGTGGTGGATACTATTGCTCCAGAATTTAAAGATTTTAAGGAACAAATTGAACTAGAAGAAACATTAGAAGAAATGAATTTAACATCGTATTTTGAAGCAACCGATTTAACAGAGGTTAATATAAAAATAGATGGAGATTATGATTTAGCACTTGAAGGTGAGTATAAGATAAATGTAATTGCAACCGATTCTAATGGTAATGAAACTATGAAAGAATCCTTGATAAAAGTAAAAAAGAAGGAAGTAGTGATAGAGAATTCTTCTAATACTAAAGAGGAATCACCAAAACTAGAAAGTCAAAATCCTTCTAATAATTCAGGTTCATCTAACAATCAAGTGCAAAATCAACCAAATACAAGTAATACTACAACTCCAAGATATAGAACTGACATTGCAGAATCTTATGTAAATCAAGTTAATTCTTATAGAAAATCAAAAGGATTATCTGAATTACCTGTTACTTCTGAAGCACAGGCAGAAGCTGATAGAAGAGCGAAAGAAATTTCTATTTATTATTCACATGATGGAGCTGGATATGGTTTTGGTGAAATTATAGGTGATGGTTCTATTGGATCAGACTTTATAACAGCATGGAAAAACAGCCCACCACATAATGCAGCAATGTTAAGAGAGCAGAATGTGGCAATGGCAGCAAGTGTTTATGAATATAATAATTATTGGTATGCAGTAATTTCGTTTAGGATGAATTATTAATATGTTGTTATAAGAAAAAATAAAAAATTAATCATTTAGTGTCAAATAAATGCTAAATATAAATGTATACTTATAATAATTTCGGTCAATCTTTGCTACCAACGTTGAAAAAATGCAATTATAATGGTATAATTAAACTATTAGCAGTACACTTTTTTTGTATTGCTTTTTTTTGGAGTTGGTATTAATGAATCAAGAAAAAATGGGGGAATTTATTGCAAAGCTAAGAAAAGAGAAAAAATGGACTCAAGAAGATTTGGCTCAAAAATTATTAGTTGATAGAACTATGGTATCAAAGTGGGAGAGAGGATTATACATTCCAAACGTAGAATATTTACTTCAATTACAAAAATTATTTGATGTAAGTATTAACGAAATTTTGTATGGTGAAAGAAAAAATTTAGATAATAATAATCAAATAGATGCGATCCCTATTAATATAATGGCAGAAGATAGGAAAAAACTTAAAAAGTCTTTAATAGTTTTTAGTCTAATTATAGTTATATTATTAATTTCTTTCTTTGTCTATTATTTTATAAATAATTATAATTCTATAAAAGTGTATAGAATTTATGGTGATGATAAAAATTTTTATATTAACGATGGTATTATGATTTTATCAAAAGAAAAGGGTTATATAAAAATTGGTAATATTGGCAAATATTCCGATGTAAAAATAACAAAAACAAGGTTATACTTTAAACAGGGGGATACAGAACACAATATTTTTGTTGGCGGAGAAAATGACACTGAAATATTATTGATAAATAAATTTAATTACAATGAATTATTTACATATAAAGATATTAAAAATATATTGAAAGGATTATTTTTAGAAATAACAACTGATGAAGATAATAAATATATTCTTGATTTGACTATTTATAAAGATTTTGCTAATGATGCTATAATAAACAATCATAATACTCCACCAATATCAGATGGTCAAAATAATAATTTACAATCTTCGGTTCCTGACTATATAGAAGAAAATTTTATATACAATCCTGATAAGGAAGAATATTCTAAAAATACTGTTAATGATAAATCCAATATTATTGAAACTTATTTTTTAAACTCAAATATGTATCTTGTTGTTATGTCAAATAAGGAATTAGAGCAACGCTTTGAACATTCGCTAAATGATGAAATTGTAAATTTTTATCTTTTTAAAGAAGGAAACATGGTGGATAATTTTAGTTATAATATGAAAACTAAAAACTGTGAATATGGAAATTGTGATATTTCATCTATAGACAATTTTAAAGAAAATTATTTAAGCAAAATTTATAATTAATTAAAAGGGTAAATACTTCGCATTAATAGAAAAAATAAAATGTGAAATATTTGCCCTTTATTTTTTATGCTCAATTATACTACAATGAAAGTGAAAGGAGAAATGCTATGAAGTTAAAGATATTATTTTCACTAATGTGTTGTATATCATTACTAAGTTTTACAAAAGTTTCTGCTTTAAGTAATGATACAATGTATGTCAATGATAATGGTATTGAACTGACAGAAAAAGAATTTCATTTCGTAAATGATTTTTATGGAGAAGATTTTTTTGAGAATATGACTTATGATGATTATATTTGGATTTCTGATCTTGATATAAATAATAGAGATGTAGAAATCAAAACTATTTATAATTTTGATAATGGGATGATGAAGAGCCCTTCTTATTCTACAAATAGTAAAAAGTTATCTATTTCTAAAGCATGTTCTAGTTATGTTTGTACTATTATCACAAATTTAACTTGGTTAACTAATCCAACTGTTAGAAGCTATGATTTGATTGGCGTTAGATTCCATAACACAAGTTTAAATAATAATACTGTTACTACAAAAATAACCTCTAGTAAAGGAACTGAATATTCATCAAATAATAAATTTTTAGCAAATGGCTTTGGGACATCTGTTAAATTACCAACTGATGCAACCAATATATCAGTTCAACAAAAACTATTTACTCAACCTGGTGGAATAGTATATGCAAGTTATCAACATGCAGTTAAAGATATTTCATTGCAAACAAGTTTAAATTATACAATGGGTGTAGGTGGATATGGAAATGTTTTCTTATTCTACGGAGGAGTAGATAATTACTATGATGCAATGGGTGGAGTAAATATAGACCTATAATTTTGGTTAAAAGTATGCTAGTACAGGTGCTTTTAATATATATTTTTTAGAAAGGAAGGATAAAATGAAACAAAAAATTATGTCGCTCTTTTTAGTTGCATTTGTGTTTATTTCTACAATGCCAATAGTTTCGGCAAGTGATTTAAATGGCTTACTTGAAAAAGAGCAAAATATTCAAAAACCAGATATTACCGATGAAATTTTTGAAACAAAAGAATTCCAAGAATCAAGGGCAGAATATTTAAAAGAAGTATATGGTGAAAATTGGGAGGAACTTTATGAACGTAATGCACAATCTGTTCAGAATGCTCAAAAAATAGAATCTAAGTTTCCAAGAACTTTCAGTGGGGATATTATGTATCCTAATTATATTGGTGGCTTATATATAAATGATGATGATCGTTTAGTTATTCAGATTGTTGATGAAGTTGTACCTAGTACAAAATCAAGAGCACGAAAATTATATAATGACGTATTAGCTGTTGATGAAGATGCAGTTATTGAAAATGTAAAATATTCATATTCAGAAATAATTGCACTTAATAATCAAATGGAAGATTTATTTTTAGAAGACAAATTACCTAGTTCCGTAAGTGCCTTTTATATGAATGTTAGTAATAATAGAATTGTAGTAGAGTTATCAGATTATTCTGAAAAAGAAATTGAAAACTTTAAAAATACTTCATTTGATTCACCTATCATTACTTTTAAAGAAGCTGGTGGAACTGCTGTTACCATTGATGCAGGAGCTCCAAATGGAGCAGGTGGTTCTGTTGGATATAGAGCTAGAAAAGGAACATCTGGTGAAGGTTTTGTTACACACGGACACGGTTTAAGAAAAGGTAATGAAATATCAGGTATTGGTGTGGTAAGAGAACAAAATTTTGGTGGAAATGTTGATGCCTCTTGGGTAGATACAAATGGTTATTCTGCAACACCAACAAATAATTGGCATTCTTATGCACCATATATAATGCCAACATTATATTTATCAACTTCTGTTAAGACTAGTTTCTATGAAGGTGAGCGTGTAGGAAAAATTGGTTCAAGATCAGGACATAGAACAGGAAAAATTACTAACGTAAGTTGGTCAGGAAATGTTAGAGAATATGATGGTGCACCAGAAACAAAATTTACAAAAATGGTTGGAACTGATGTTTATCAAGAAGTTGGTGATAGTGGTGGAATAGTTTACTACACATTAAAATTAAGCAGTGCTTTACCAAATCCAGACGGTTCTACTGAAGCACACATGACAGCAGGAATTGCTGTATTCAAAACTAACGGTAATAACATGGTATTTACTAGAGCAGATTATATTAATTCTAAATTTGGATTATCAAGGTATTAGTAAATATAAGAAACTAGAAATTTTGGCTCTAGATTATCTAGAACCAAAATTTTAGTTTGTTTTTATAACAGTAATATTATATATTAGAAATGTCAAAATAGTAGTATATTAATATTTTAAGAATTATAGAAAGTAATACATAGAATTATGCAGAATTTTATTAATTAGGGTATAATATAAATGTAAGGAGAAAATTAATGAGGACAAAGTTTATTATAATTTTATTGCTTAGTGTATGTTTTATAGTAAGTGGTTGTAGTTTGAAAAATGATAATAAGAACGGAGATGAAAAATCAATTATGATAAGTGAAGAAAAAATAAAAAGCATTTCAAAAGGTGAAAAAATAGTTATTGAGAATTTTAGAAATAATAATGAAGTTAAAAAAACTATTTTAGACAAAAATGAAATAGGAGAAATATTAAATATTTTATCCCATGGGGTTGAAGAAAATGGTGTAGTAACATCAGAAAGTTGCAATTGGAAATTTCTTATATATGACGACAATGATAGTTTGATATCAACTGTTTGGATATGGGAAAGTGGTCATTTTGGTTTTAAAAATGACAAAGAGTATAGATTTCATACAGGAGATACGAAAATTTTAAAAGAAATAATAGAGAAATAATAAAAAATGATATAATTTTTTCTTCAATTTTTTGAATTCGCTTTTGTGTTTATTAAAGTTCAAAAATAATTAGTATTACAAAATTATAAGCAATATACATTAAGTAGTTCTGACATTAGCAAATATGATTATGTTTTTCCAAATACTGATCAAAGTAATGAATTAGAAATCAAAAAATATGAAGAATTGAAAAAGAGCATAATTAATTATGCTAGAAATTAATTGATTAGTTGATTTTTGAATCTAGTAGATAGTAAAGAAAAACTACTAGATTTTTATTTCAGCATGTTATTAAGAAAAATTTTAAATTTACACATATTATTGTATACAAAGGTTGAAATCTTATATAAAAAAATAGTCCTGTACTAGCGACTATTGCTTCAAAATAAATATTTATATTTTATAACAATTTTTTTATAAGTTCTTCTATCTTTTCCTTAGATAATGGTTTTTGAACATATCCATCAAATCCATACCGTTTTATAAATATATTATTGTTATTGCTATCTCCAGTAACTATAATAACTGGTAGATTGAAACCTGGCATATTTTTTAATTCTGATATTAACTCTGTCCCATTCATATTTGGCATCTGATTATCTGTAATAATTATATCGTAATCATCATAATTTTTTGATATAGCTTCAATACATTCTTCAGCACTAAAAACCATATCAGAATCAACATTAATTGTATTTAAAACCTCTTGATTCATTTTAGCAGTTGGTTTATTATCATCGACAATTAATGCCTTATACTTTTTCTTTTTCTTTTTAACTCTTTTAACTGAAAGATTTATTATCATATCACATTGTTTATTATTTTCGAAATGAATATCATTAGCAATTCTAAGTAAATTCTGACGAATTATCATAAAGCATGGATCAATTTTAGAATCGATAATTTCGGGGCTTATATCTTCAATATTTAAAAGTGAGCATATATTTTCCATCTGTTCTTTTGTATCCCCAAATACTACATTATGGATTCTAATTTCAATAATTGCATTAGATCTAACACTGTTTTTATTACTAACAGAGATTTTTATAATATCCTTTCTATTATTTTCAATTAATTTAAGAATTATCAATCTTAGAGCAGATAATAATTTGTTTTTATCACATATATATTGTTCTTCTATATCTTTAAAAATTAATTCAATATCCTTCTTTTTGGATATTTCTGAAGAAATATTTTTAATTAGTTTTTCTAATTCTTCTTTCAAATTTACTTTTTCTTCTATTGCTATAACTTCATCATTTATAATGACATCGATATTATTAAAATCCTGTTTTAATAGATTTAATGTATTTTTATAATCTAAACTATTTGTTTTTTCTAAATTTTCTAATTGTATGGCTGCATCATTAATAATTTGTTTTATAGCATTTTCCTCAACAAAATTTCTCTTATACATATATTCAAAGTCAGCACTAATCAAATTTTTCAATTTTGTAATTTTACTAATTTGTCTTTTTGATAATAATAATACTATTACAATTACTATAATACAACCACTACAAAATACTATATACCACATTTTTTCCCTCTTTCCTATTTATTTTTTATGATATTATTTTCTTTTATAATTAAAGGATTTACTTGCTCTATTACATATCCAAAATTTTCTATTGCATCTTGTAAGCATAAAACTAACGCCTTTGCATCTACACTATCATGATGATCTGGATATAAAATAGGCATACTATGAGATAAAATTTCAGGTAATCCTAAATTTTTAATTTCATTTGTTTTATTCATTTCTATTAATAGCAATGCAAATTTAGTTGCTGCTATCTTGGGATTTTTACTTTGCCTTTTATTTAAACAATAAGAAACATAATTAGAAATATGTCTTAATTCACATTCTTCCTGTGTTACAAATACATATTCGTTAAGTGGATCAATTCTTAAATTATCTGGTTTATAAAATAAAACATAAGAAATAATATCTATTACATAATATTGATATTCCTGTTTCAAATATTTTCTTACTATCTCCTCAAAAGACATATTAAATTTTACTTTTTTACTATATTCTTTTAAAAGAATTTCTGATATCCTCCTAGCTTCAGTTTTTAAATCATTATTAAAACTAGAGAATAAAGTTGATTTTATCTTTACCACCTCATTACTAATATTTTATTGCAACGATATAAAAATTTATAAACATTATTTACTTCAGATTCCTTTTATTATCCGTTGTTAAAGTCGTATCTCGTTGTGACGTTCATTGTATATAATAGCCATATACTGTAAATTATTAATAGTAGAACTAGTTAAAATGCTAAGGGGGGTGAGCCAAATGTCAACTATTGATATATTCTCGCAAAATTTAAGATATTACAGATTAGAATATAATAACAACGGAAAAATTACTAACGTAGATGACATAGGGCTTTCACAAGAAAAATTAGCAGAATTAACCGATTTTACGACGCATTACATTAGTGATTTAGAACGTGGAAGATATGGTGCTACATTTGAAACCTTAGACACCCTATCCGAAATATTACAAATTCCAGTATACAAGTTTTTCATTCAAAATCCTAAGGCAATAGGACTTCCTGAAAGACTAGATATTTATAGGAAAATGAAACGAAATAAATCACATTAAATTATCAAATAATTCTCAAAAGAAAAGTAGTTAATCAGATCTCGCCAAAGATAATTTAATTACTTTTTTTTTTAGAACTCAAATTTATTTTTTATTTCTAGTACATCATGCAAGTTATTACGCTTATAAAAATAAATTATACATCCTATGTTTTCTCCTCTATATATGCGTTTTGCTTTAATTGCTTTATAGAAATATACACCTCTAATACGCTTATGGTTAATTATTTCGAGAAAAACGGAACATGACTCACTAAGATGTTTATCGTCAACTATTTTTTTTAAATTATCGGATATATTAAAATTTAAATATGGCTTTACCCTTGTACCACAGGCAAAGATAATTTTTTCTTTATTGGTAATAATACACTCGATTTTTTTACTTGTTAAGTATTTAGAAAATCTCTTAACAATTTCATCATCTGAAATTAGATTTGCCTTTAAATCTTTTTTTATTGTTGCAACTAATTTTTTTGCATCAGCTTTGCTAAATGCAATTTTTTTAATTTTCATTTTTTTATCTTGCAAATGTTACAACTAATACCTTTCACTTTTTCCTCCTTTCATTCGTAATCGATACTGCATGACTACTTTATAAGTATAACACATTTTTTCATTATTTCGTAGCATAATTGCTAGTTTTGCCCTAGCAGTATTTATTTATCAATTTTTATACAATATTTATAGGAGGTATAAAATGCGAGATATATACGAATTATTTGATTTAATTGGTCAAAATATGAAATCGATAAGATTAGACTTAATAAAAAAATCCCAAGAAAAAGTTGCTGATGATATTGATATGAGTAGAGGATTTTTATCTCAAATCGAAAGCCCAAATGTTCAGACTGGAGTTTCTCTTGATACCTTATTCATTCTCTCACAAAAATATAATTTTGATATTAGAGAGTTTTTTTATGGGTATGAAAAATTGCTAGTTCAAGATAAGAAAAAAGATGATTAATCATCTTTTTTCTTATCCTAAACAGTTATAAATCAAATTTTGGGCATTTATTCGCATCTTTTGTCGAATCATAGTAGATTATTTAATGCTTTTATGATAAAATAACATTAGCTTGGTAAATATTGTTAGGCAGTATTTTACAATATATCAAGCAATATTGTGTAAGAGCATTGCTTGAAGGGAGAAATAAAATGAAGAAAGTAAAATATTTCCTAGCACTATTTTGTGCAACATTTATAATTGGAGGAACAAATTTAGTGTCTGCGTATACTACAGCACCTTCACTAAATGGGTTAAAGGCAGATTTTTTAGGAGATCCTCATTATACAAGTAGTTATACAAAAACAACATGGAGTGGTCAACAAGTTCAAGTTGTAAAGACAACAGGTAACAGAGAAGTTCAATTAGCAGAATTTACAGAAGACAATAAAGCTGTTAGTGGCTATGTTTGGATTGTGTTTAAGACAGGCGTAACTAAAGATTGGTCAGATTCAGCTTATCAAATTCCAACAGAAGTTTCTGGTTCAAAATATAAAATTGGTGCTAAATTAGCATTACCATGGGTTCAAACAAAAGTTGAAACAGGGACTTGGGTTCTAGATTTCTAAAAATATAAAATAATAGCAATGCTCTTATGCTAATTTGTTTTATATGAATTTTGGAGGAAATATGAAGAAGATAATAAATAAAAAAAATATATATTTCTTAACCTCTATATTAATATTTGTAATTATATTATCAATAGTATTTCATTTTTATAAATATTCAGAAACAGAATGGCTTAAACATTTTGATAATACTTCGGGATTAGATCAAATAAGTAATTTTTCTTTTTGGTGGTACATAGGTACTTATGGATTAATTGGTACCTTAATATATATATATCCTATAATTTTAGTAGTATTATCTTGTAATAGTTTTTATAAAATATATAGAAGTGGTTTTTTTCAAAATATTATATCGAGAGTCGGTTATAAAAAAACTATTATATTAGAGATAATAAAATCTTGGATTTATTCATTAATATTACCATTAACATCTTTTATTTCATTTATTATATGTAAATTTTGTTATCCCAATTCAACAATTACAAAATATGTAAATGCAGATGGTTATCCATTTCAACTTGTTAATGATTTTATGGAAAATATGAATCCATATTTGTTTATGGTTATATATTTTATATTATTAGTCATATTTGGCATTATAATCATAAACATAGGACTATGCTTTATAAAATTAGTAAAGAAATTTTATTTAGTAGTATTAGGTTCGTTTATTACATTTATTTTTATAGAAAATGTTAATAATTTGTTATTAGCCCCTTTAGTAGCTAATATAACAGGAATAGAAAAGATGATGAATGGTTTTTCTCTATATAATATATATTATTTAAATTCATGTCCTAGTTTTATTTGGGAAATAATATTTAGTATAGTTTTGTTGATTGTTTCATCAATAGTTGTAGTAAAATTGTATTCTAAAAAAGAACAGGTGATTTTGGATTATGAATAGCAAACAGATTGTTAAAAATATATTAAAAGATTACTATAATACATTTGCATTTAAGTTTTTAATTATATATATTATATTTGGTATTTTGGTTTTTTCATTTTCTAATACTGAATTATCGTATATAAATATGATTTATTATGTCATGGGGCATCCATATTTAATTGCTTTTTTTCTAACACCAGTTTCTATATTTGCTACATTTCAAATATTAAATAGTGCTAGTGAAAATAAAAATATACTTATAAGATTCAAAAATAGGAAACAGTTATTACAATTTCAATTAAACTTAATATTGAAAAATGTAATATTTATATTTGCTACTTTTTTATTTATTACTATATTATTTGCAAATCTTTTTTCAGATAGAAATCATTTTATATTACAAGATCCCTATTATCCAGAAATAAATAATGTAATAGGATTAATATTTTTATTAATAAAGTTATTAATTTTTGTTCTTTCTATAACTATTATTAATATGTCTATTATAAAGATTACTAAACAAAAAAAGATTTTAATAATTAATCTTCTAACATTAATTTCTTTTTTAGGGTATATTCCAGAACAAATTTCTATCTTATTTCCTGCACATTATATAGGGTATTCATATCATTTCACTACATTTATTTCCAATATAATTTTTTCTAGTATATATTTATTAAGTGTATTAATTATAGCATGTATATATTATAAATATAAGTGTATACAAAAGGAGTATAAATAGAATGTGTAAATTCTTGTTGATTAATGATATTAAATCAATTATTGATAAGAAAAAATATTTATTTATATATCTGTTATCAATAATATTATATCCAATATTTATTAAATTTGTCTTAGACTATGATTTTCGTGAAAGTAATATTATAGAAATATTTTATCAAAATGTTGGTGGAACAACACAAATGAATTCTTTAATAGAATATAGTCAATTGATACTAAATGTAGGTTTTATTGTATATGTGACAGTTTATTTATTTAATTTAAATATTGATTATGGCAAAGAAATAGTTTTTTTAAGAATACCTTATCAAAAATGGTTAGATTATAAATTATTATCAGAAACATTAATTGTTACAATTATTTCCATTATTGAGTTTTTGGTTTTGATTTTGTTATATTCTTTATTTGGAACTTATTTTAGTATTATAAAAATATTTTCAATAATAATTAATAGTATAATTTCAAATATTATTTTAATGTTAATCACAATTGGTTTATTTCAAGTTTCAAAAAAGTATTTTGCAATTATTCTTTCGTTAATTTATTTGATTACCATTATATTGTCCACTAGTTCAACATTTGAATTTTTATCAAATATAATTTTTAGTTCATTTTATAAAGGTTATGAAATAATATATTTAATCATATTATACATTATAATTTACAAAATTAGCATATTTAATATATATAAAATTTTTAGGAGGAAATAAAATGTTAAAGTTAATAAATTTAAGCAAAAATATAGAAGGTAATTTAATATTGAAAAATATTAATTTAGAATTAAGAAAAGGAAAAATATATGGAATTATAGGAAGAAATGGTAGTGGAAAAACCATGCTTCTTAACACAATTTGTGGATTTATCAAGCCAACAGAGGGTAAAGTTTTATATAATGAAACCAATATATATGAAGAAAAAAATTTTTTATCAGAAGCAAGAGCATTAATTGAGAAACCTAAGTTTATTACAAATTTGAGTGGATATGAAAATTTAGAATTATTAGCTGGTATTAATAATACTATAGGTAAAGAAGAAATTTTGCAAACGTTAAAAGATGTTGACCTTTTTGAAGAAAAAGATAAGAAATATCATAAATATTCATTAGGAATGAAACAAAAATTAGGAATTGCTCAAGTATTAATGGAAAATCCTTCTATAATGATATTTGATGAACCATTTAATGGTTTAGATCAAAAAAGTGCCGAAAAAATCAGAAAAAAAATAATTCAAATGAAAAAAGATAAAATTATTATTATTGCAACTCATATTAAGGAGGATATAGAAGAGTTATGTGACATTGTTTATACAATGGATTCTGGCTCTTTAACAATGAATGAATGATGTGTTTTTGCCCAACCTTATTAAAACGATAAAAATAACTTTGATTAGTTCAATAATATTCTTTTTATTTATATATATTTTTTTGATAAAATTTTATAGTAGTTATGACAAAAATATTTTTCAAATAAAATTTAATGATATAGATATGAATTGTTATTATTCAGAACAATATAATAATATGTTTATAGTTAGTGCATCTTCATCTGGATACAATTCTGTTGAAAAAAATGTAAATGAAGTCGAATTAAAAGATGATATGTCTTTAGTAATTGATGAATATGAAGTATATTATAAGAATAATTATAAAAAAAATAATAATTTTAATTGGTTTTTTGATGCTAATTTAATTTATAATAAAACAAATAATAATGTTATTAATATAAAAATTTATAGAATGAATAAAAAAATCTATGATGGTACTTTATTAGATAATTATAATGAAATTATAGATGAACCAGGTAGATATTATTTCCATATATATAATAAAAGAAAAATCAATATATTGTCATCTGTCAACACCCATATTAGTTTTAATGTAATTATAGGTGGAGGAAACTATGAAGAAAAAAATTAAAAATAATATTAATAAATTTTTATCTTATTACATAATAGGCATAATGCTTTTTTTACTAATATGTGTAGTTTCAATAAAATTGATAAATGATTATAATTCATATAAAATATCTGAAAATGACTTTACTATTTATGATAGTTATATAAAAGATGCCTATAATATTAATCCTAATTTATTTAAATTTGATGAAAATAATATTGCAATAGTAAAAATGGATGAATTACTTACAGTTACTAATGGCATTGATACTATATATTTTGGAGTTATTCCTATAGACAGAAATCAAAATCAATGTGTTGGGTATTTTGTCATAAGGAAGGTAATGGACGAAATAGAAATAGATAGTTCACACCTTTGTGATATGATTGATTATTAAAAGTGAAATTATAATATCTTTTGCATAATCATAACAAATAAAAAATTTAAAAAATTTAAACCGTTCCGTTGACGTTCCTAAAAAAATGTGCTATTATGGTAATATAGGGAAAATGTAAAAAGGAGTAGATAGGTATATTTTTATACCTGTTTTTTTATACACATTTTCTCTTTTTTTTGTTGAAAAGAAAGGGGATGATAATGATTTGCTGTTTTTTTAATTTGTAGTACCAATAATTGAAAGGAGAATATTGTGAAGAAAATTGGTAAGAAGTTAAAAAAATTTTTAAATGCAGTTATGGTAGTAGGAATTATAATAAATTCTATTCCGATTACCCCACTTATACCTAAAGTTAATGCACTTTCAAAAGTTTCTGGAGATAAAATTATAGAAACAGCTATGACTTATAGTGATTGGGGGTATTGGGAAGTAGGTACTTGTACAGGTTTGGTTACTCGTACATTGAATAAATTAGGAATAGGGCAATCAATAGTAGGAATTCATCCATACGATATTGATACACCACAACCAGTTGGTACTGGTGCAAGATATGCTCCAGATATGATGTACATAAATGCCATAAATCATCCTGAAGATGCACAATATATTTGGTCAGGATATATTAAAGATGTACAAGCCAATGCAGATTTATTTGAAAATGGGGATCTTGTTATTCAAAGACCAGAAGATCGAGCTAATTATACTGGAGATGGTCACGTAGGATTAATTCATAAATATGGTAATACTATATCTATGTATGGAGCGAATGGAGATCCAAATGGTGTAGGAGATGCTGTATTAGCAACTAATATTATGACTCGTGGAACAACAGTAAGAGTAAATCCATTAGATTTTATTCATGTATTTAGATTAACTAAAGCAGAGCCAGAGTATGCTACTCTATCATCAGAAAAATCTTCAAGTGAGGTTGTTAATGTTTCGTTTTATAAAACTGATAAAGATACAGGAAAACCTTTATCTGGTGTAGAAGTAGAATTTTATAGAGATGACGTAAAGTTTGCAACAGCAATTACCGATGAAAATGGACGTGCTGAAGCAACTTCAACTGTTATTCATTCTGCGTCATCATCTCCTAAAACTTATTGTACAAATTATAATGATTTAGGTGATGAAGAAAAAGCAGAGGTTGATCAACGAGGTGCTTATCATAGTCAAGTTGAAGCACAAGCAGCAGCTGATTCTGAAGCACAAAAAGATGCAACAGAAAAGGCATCTAAAACTCACAAATATAGTGTAGTAGAAGTAAAAACAAAAACAAAATATTGGTTAAATCCAGATAATACAACCGATAGTGATTCAGCTACTGGTAGTGGAAGTATTAGTTTAAGTTTGTCTAATGAAAGAGTATTTGGTACAGCTATTTTAGTTAAGGAAGATTCAGATGTAGTTTATAGTCAAAATTCTGCTGAAATAGATGGGGCTTTATATGGATTATATGCTAATGAAAATATTTTAGATCCAGCTGATGGTTCAATCATTTATAATAAAGATGATGAAATTACCAGAGTTCGTATTGAGAATGGTTCTGCAAAAGTAGAAGAGTTATACTTAGGTTCATACTATTGGCGTGAATTGACTAGTAGCACTGGATATAAACTTAATCCAAATAAAGAAATTTTTACACTAAGTTATTCATCTCAAAATTCAAAAGTAGTAACTGCTAAATCTATATCAAAAGAGAATGTTATTACTGGTGATTTTGAAATTGAAAAAATAATTACTTCAGGGGAAGAATCAGAAACAGTAGAAAAAGAGGAAGGAGCAGAATTCTTAGTAGTTGCTAAAAAATATGTAGATCAGTATGGTGATATAGAAACAGCATGGGAGCATAGAAATGAATTTACAGATAAAGAATATGATAAATTAGTTACAAATAAAAAAGGATATGCTAAAAGTAGACAGTTAGCGTATGGCGATTTTGTAATAAAACAGGTAAAAGGAAAAATGGATACAGAATTAGTTGAAAAAACATTTACTTTTACAGTATCAAAAGAAAATCAAGATACGATAAAATATATTATTAACAATCGTTTGTTTACTTCTTATGTCAAAATTCAAAAGGTAGATTCAGAAACAGGAAAGTTAATAACTATGTCAAATACTTCTTTTAAAATTAAAAATGCCGAAACTGGAGAATATTTAACTCAAAAGGTGGGAGAAACAACTTTTGATACTTGGAAAACAACAGACAAAGGTATGATTCAATTACCACTAGAAGTAAAAGCAGGAGATTGGATACTTGAAGAAATAGAAAGCCCAGATAAATATTTAATTAATAAAGAAGGATTAAGTTTTAAAGTCACAAATACTAATGTTATTGAAACGGATTCAGATGGAGATCCTATATTAACTGTTGTAATGGAAGATAAGGCAGTCAAAGGTAGAGTAAAAGTAGAAAAATTTGGAGAAGTTTTAACTGGTATTGAAAAAGATGAAAAAGGCAATATTAAATTTATTTATGAAGAAAGACCATTAGAAGGTATGGAATTCTACATTCAAGCTGATGAAGATATTTTAGATCCAGCTGATAGTTCAATAATTTATAAAAAGGGTGATTTAGTTGATGTTATTGTTACAACATCATCAGGAGAAGCTGTATCTAAATTATTACCATTAGGAAAATATGTTGGATTTGAACATCAAGCTCCAAATACAATGTTAGTTGATACAAATCAATATAAGATATCATTAGATTTCATTAATAATGAAACAGAAGTTGTTATGGAAACAATTTCAATCACAAATGATCGTCAGAAAGTTGAAACAGATTTAACTAAATTAGATAAAGATACTAACACAGCACTTGAAGGTGTTGTTTTTAATTTAACTGCAATCAAAGATATTGTATCTTATGATGGCAAAGTTTTAGTAAAATCTGGAACTTTGATAGAACAAGGTATCACTAATTCAGAGGGTAGATACATTTTTAATGCAGATTTGCCTATTTCATTAGATGATGAAACTTATTTTGAAATAACAGAGGAAAAGCAATTAGAAGGGTATTATGAGAATAAGGAATCTATTTCATTAGATACTAAGTATAAAGGACAAAATATTGAGAAAATATCTAATAGTCAAACTATCTATAATGAAATAATCAAAAATTACATTTTAGTTAATAAAGTAGATTCTCAGACACTAGAAAATATTATTAGTAAAGATTTTAAATTTAAAGTATGTAAAGATATAGAATGTAATGAAGTTATTGGTGAATATAGTGCAGATGTAGAAAAAGGAACAGCATTGATAGATGTAATGTATGGAACAACAATCTTTATTTCTGAATCACAAGCACCTGAAGGATACTTATTGAGTCCAGAGGTAGTAAAAGTAAGTCTTAATGCAGAAGGTCTTTTTGTTAATGATCAACTTGTAGAAACTGATGAAGATTTATTATATAGCATCAAGTACCAAAATACTTTACTACCTGTAATTCAAGAACAAGGCGTACAAACTGGATATGACAATAATATGCCTTTATATATTGCAATTAGTGGATTATCACTAACAGGTGTAATAACAATTGTTATCTCATTGCGTAAGAAGAAAAAAAGAAAATAGTTTTATTTATTAAGAGGGACAAATAATGATAAAGAAATATGTTGTTATTGAATGTTCAGAAACAAAGTATTATAAAAATGTTCCATATATATCAAAAAAAGAGTTTAATAAATCTGAAGATAATGTAGTTGTTGGGAAAACTAGATTGAAAAAATATGAATCTAGCTCTGAAAATAAAGAGTTAGATTTATTATTTTACGATAATGAGAAGTATGAAATAAAAGAAAGAATATTAGGATTTAAAAAGGGATACATTTCAGTTGGTAATAATAACTATATTGAATTAAAAAGACGTATCCCTCTTTTTTTCTTCCTTCTCTTTCTCTTTTTAATTTTATCATTCTTTTTTTGCTTTATGAATTTAGATAGGAAAATCAAAGGTGAACCAATTAAGAATCCAGCTCATGAAGACATTATTATACCAGAAGAAAAGGATAACGAAATTATTTCGGATGATAATGTAGAGAAGCCAAATTCTAAAAATAATGTTGATAAAAAACCTGATAAAACATTACCATCATCTATTCCTCAAATAAATAAAGACTATGAGATTTTATTTGATGCAAATGGTGGTTATGGTAATATGAATTCTATAACTTGTAAAGTTGATGAAGAATGTAGTTTAATAAAAAATGAATTTATTAGAGATGGATATACTTTTATAGGATGGTCAACAACAAAATCTGAAAAATCAGTATATGATGATAATTCAAAAATAGAAAGTCTATCCACAAAACCTGGGGAACAAATTATTTTATATGCAATTTGGGGTATTAATTCATACAAAATAACCTTTTTAGATTACAATGAGTCAATTATCAAAGAAGATATTATAAATTATGGAGAGAAAATAATCAAACCAGAAAATCCTATTAGAGATGGATATACTTTTATAGGGTGGGATAACGAAGTAGATGTAGTGAAAGAAGAAGTTAAAATAACTGCTTTGTATGATATTAATGATTATAATATAAGTTATAATTTAAATGGTGGAAAATTAGAGAATGCACCAGTGAATTATAATGTTGAGAATGAGGAAATTGTAATACCTTCACCAGAAAAGCTAGGATACACGTTCATAGGATGGACGACACCAGGAAATGAAGAACCAGTTATTGAGTATAGAATAAAAGCAGGTTCAATAGGGAACAAAGAATTAATAGCCAATTATGATGCTAATTCTTATAATCTGATATTTAATTCAAAAGATGATAATGATTCATTGATTACTAGAGTTGTAAAGTTTGATACTGAATATGGTGAATTACCAGATATATCTAAAGAAGGTTATAATTTTATAGGTTGGAAAAATTCAGATGATGAATTTGTTTCAAGTGAAACTAAACATGACATTCCTAAAGATGTAAATTTATATGCTGAATGGGAAATTATTACTTATGATATAAGTTATAATTTAAATGGTGGAAAATTAGAAAATGCACCAATGAATTATAATGTCGATTCTGAAGAAATTGTAATACCTTCACCAGAAAAAATAGGATATAGATTCATAGGATGGACGACACCAGGAAATGAAGAACCAGTTATTGAGTATAGAATAAAAACAGGTTCAATAGGAAACAAGGAACTAATAGCTAATTATGAAGCAATTTCTTATTATATTTCGTATGATTCATCAAATGGTGAAGGAAATATGAATAGAGATACAATTCATTATGAACAATCAAAAAAATTGAGTAGAAATATATTTACAAAAGAAGGTTATACTTTTATAGGATGGTCAACAACAAAAAATGGAGATGTTGTATATGAAGATGAAGCTGAAATTTACAATTTAACTTCAAAAGATGGTCAAACTATAACTTTATATGCAAGATGGGAAATCATCAAATTTAATGTTAAATATTATGATTTATTTGGTGCTTTATTAAAAGAAGAATCTGTAAATTATGGTAATAAATCAGTCGCACCAGAAGATCCGTTTATAAATGGTTATACATTTATTAAATGGACTCCATCAGACAATGTAATCAAATCAGATACAATTTATAGAGCTGAATATTCTATTAATGAATACACAGTAAAGTATGATTTAAATATAGGTACTGATAATGATTTAAATGTAGTCAATTATAACGTTGAATCAGATACAATTACTTTACCAATACCAGAAAGAACAGGATACACGTTTTTAGGATGGTCGGGTTCAAATGGATTAAAACCTCAGGTAGAAGTTGTAATTCCAAGAGGTTCAATAGGAAATAAAACTTATAAAGCAAACTGGGTATCCAATGTTTACAAGGTAAGTTTAAATGCAAATGGTGGAATTGTAGATATACCATTAATTTCTGTTTCATATAATAGTGTTTATGGTATGATTCCACAACCAAGTAGAACAGGATATACATTCTTAGGTTGGTATTATGGTGATAAATTAATTGAAGCATCTACATTACAAAATCAAAACTCTGATCATGAATTAGTAGCTAGATGGAAAACTATTACCTATAATATAAGTTATAATTTAAACGGTGGAACAGCATCCACATTAAAACAAACTTATAATGTGGAAACAGAAACATTTACATTAGCAATACCAGAAAAAACAGGATATAAATTTTTAGGATGGACTGGTTCAAATGGAACAACACCAACAAAAGATGTTAGTATCTCTAAAGGTAGTGTAGGAGATAAAGCATATACTGCTAATTGGGAAAGAATTACCTATAATATAAGTTATAATTTAAATGGTGGGACAGCATCCACATTAAAACAAACTTATAATGTAGAAACAGAAACATTTACGTTGCCAAAACCAAGCAGGACAGGGTATACGTTCTTAGGATGGACTGGTTCAAATGGAACAACACCATCAAAAAATGTTAGCATTTCTAAAGGTAGTGTAGGAGATAAAACGTATACTGCCAATTGGGAAGCTATCAATTATGATATTACTTACAACTTGAGTGGTGGAACAGCATCGCCATTACAAACTAGTTATAATGTAGAAAGTAATACATTTACGTTACCAAAACCAGACAGAACAGGATATACGTTCTTAGGATGGACTGGTACAGGATTAGATTCTGCTACAAAAAATGTTGTCATAAGCAAAGGTTCAACAGGAAATAGAAATTATACAGCTACCTGGTCAAAAAATTACTATACAGTCAATTATTATATAAATGATAGTTTGTGGTCAACAAGAACAGTTGGATATAATGATTCCTTAGAAAATCTTAATGGGCAATCAGCACTTGATGGATATCATACTTTTCACGGATGGAATGGTTGGGTAGATAATATGCCAAATCATGATGTTGATTTATATGCTGATGTTACTGAAGCATATTGCAATTTAATGACTGGACATGGTGAATATGGCAATGCTAGTGGATTATTAAATGTATTTCAGTCAGCAGGATGGGAAGGTCATATTGAAGAAACACCTTATTTCCCTGGAAACTATTTGGTTGTTACTGAGTTCACTTTGACAAGGGCTGAAGCTGAAATTCAAAAAAATTATATAGCATCCCATACAAACTATACAAATTATAACTTCCCTTACTTATATTGGGTTTCAGTAAGTTGTACAAACGGATATGGTGAAGCATGGACTCGTAATGTTGGTCAAAGTTCTTTTAATTAAAAGGTCTGGTGAAAATATGCAACGAATAAAAAACCTTGAAAATTCTATATATAGGGAAAAGTATAAAGAAATCTATAAATTGATTTTTACAGCTGATATAGATAATATTTCTGATTATTCAAATTGGATGTATAAAGGAAATAAAAATTATGTAGAAATTAATAGACCTTTATGGATAGTAATGGAAAGTAAGATTATTAATAAGCGAATTTGGATTTCTCATGAGTTTGGTAAGTTATCCTTAACAACAGCTCAATTGAATTTAGATATTGATAGTAAAGAGTACCATGATAGTTATGAGTGGTACTCTTTTACTAATCAAATAGAGCTATGTAATAAGTTGGAAGAGTTATTAAAACCTTGCTTAGAAAAGTCTTTACAAGAAGATTTAGAGATTGATAGATAAGTTAGAAAGGAAAATATATGATAATAAAAATATTAATTGTTTTAGGAATTTTGACTTTGTCATTTTTAATATTAACAATTTATTCATGTTGTATAGTATCAGGTAGATGCTCTGAAAAAGAAGGAAGGATAGTGTATGAAAAGAATAGATTTGAATAAGAATGGTAAAATTATTGCTTTGTATGGCACTGATGCTGTTATAAAAAGATCTTTACCTTTTATTGAAAATCTCGAATTAAGTGGTATAGAAAGTAAAGATAGATTAATTATTCAAAAATGTATTGACGATAATAAAATAAAAGCTGATATATTATATGATGGAAACACAGTATATTCATTTGAAACAATAGTCAAAAAATATAGACAATTACAACTTGATGGTACATTATCTAAACTAACAAAAGATATGTATCATTTCTTTATGAATGCTTGTGGTGATATTGCCCACTATGATATTAGTGGGTATCGCATTCATTATGGAGATTGTTTTAAAAGATTAGAATATGAATTTTTAGCATTCTGTCGTAATACAAGCAGATTTACTGATAGAGATAAAATCTTTAAGGAATTAAAAATTGGAGAATATTTCAAAGATAGAGAATCAATAGATATAAATAAAATTTCTCTTAATAAATTAAAGTCAATTATAGAAGAGTGTAATTGGGAAGTTTTAAAGAAAGATAATTCCTGGGTTTTGCAATTAGATTTACACGAAGATAACAATTTTTCATTTGATGTAGATATTTCAAATAATAATACAGCAAATATTGTTAATCAAATTCAAAAATATTACAAAGATTTTGATCAAGATAACTATATAGAAAATATATTGGAAAATAGAGAAAAGGATTCAAAGTCACCAACTATTAGAGAAATTGTAAAAAATACCAATGTAATTGCAATAATGCTATCTCGTCTTTCATCAGATATTATCTATAAAAGTAGAATTGCAGCTGAAAATGTAATGGATTCAGTAAAAAATCAGAATAAAAATAACGGTATAGATTTAGAGTTTGAACTAGAAAGGTAGGGGATAAAATATTAATCTATATAGTGAAGTATTAAAACAAGCAAGAATTGTAGACGTATTGAACTATTATGGATTAAATATATATCATAATAAGTGTTTATGTCCGTTTCATAATGATAATCATCCTAGTATGGTAATTAATCCAAAAAAGAATATAGCAACTTGTTTTTCTTGTCAAACAACAGGTAATGTTATATCAATAGTACAAAAATATGAAAAACTTGTTAATCATAACGATATAACAACAAATGAAGCAATTGCTAAAGTTGTGGATATATGTCATTTAAATATAGATGTATCTCATCTAAATAAAAAAAGTTATAATAATAAATACTCAGTAACTTCCAGAAAATATACTGAGGAAGAAAAAAACTTATTACAAGTTAATGAGAATTTAAACAAATTATTCACTTATAATTTAAGTGTTAGTAAAGAACCAAAAGAGTATTTATATAATAGAAAAATTGATGATAATGATTTTAAATCTGCTAGTATGGGTTTTGTTCCTAAAGGTCAGTTATTAAAAGTATCAGAAAAAAGTGATAAGTATCCATTATCGGCGTTATTAAAATTAGGTTATCTGAAAATGAATGATCGTGGTGATATATATGAAGCATTTTCTGATAGAGTAATGATTCCAATTCACGATGAAAAAGGAAATATAGTAACCTTTTGTGGACGAACAATCAAAGAAGAAAATCCTAAATATTTGCATACATCTGAAACTGAAATATTTAAGAAAAAAGAATTGTTATATAATTTTAACAATGCAAAAACACTTGCATATAATAATGAACTAATTTTAGTAGAAGGTTATATGGATGTTGTTGGAGCAAAAAAAATTGGATTTGAAAATGTTGTTGCAGTTATGGGAACAGCAATAACTCCAGAGCATTTAAGATTGATAAAAAATAATCATTCTACAATCACTTTAGCTCTTGATAATGATCAGGCAGGATTAGATGCTATGATTAAATATATTCCAGAATTATTGCAACAGAATTTCAAAGTAAATGTTATAGATATTTCAAAAATAGGAGATTACAAAGATTTTGGGAAATTAAGTGAAGTTGGAATTTCGTACATGGAGATTCAAAAAGTTAAGACTTCTGGTTTTTCGTTTATATTAGATTATAAATATTTTAAGGATAAAGAGTTAAATGTAGAAAATATTGCATCAGTTTATAAAGATTTAAAAAATCATAAATTAATCAATAATACCTATGATGAATCGTTATTTAAAGAATATTTATTATCAAAGACAGATTTTAGTAAAAAAGAATTGGATGAAATTATTTATCCAAAGAAGATAGAACAAAAAGAAAAATCTATAAATAATTTTACTTCTAAAGCTATGAGTAATTTTTTATATACTGAGTTAAAATTACAAGTAGATAAATTGAATGATTCCGTATTATCTACTTATTATACTACTTATAGAAATTCGGTAGAAAATAGGTTAGTATCTATATTTAATAAAGATCCAGATTTATATCTTAATTATAGTAATTCAACTTTGAATATAGAGTCATTATTATCAGAATTTTTAAAAGAAAATAAAGAGTATTCAGATTACGAATCTCTTAACAGATTTAAGTATAATAATGTCTTTGAAAAAACATTTATAAAAAACGCAAATGGTTCAGCAAAAATAAAATTAAAAGATACTCAAAGACAAATGGTTATAGAACAATTTGAAAATAGTCTAAGTGATCAATCTAAACTTGCGTTAGAAGAAGTTGAAGAATTATATATTATAAATAGTATTGACGATATAGATGGAATTTTAAATTATGAGAATAATACCCTTGATTTATTTAAAGATAATTTAAAAGATAGAATGTTTTTAAACAAAGATAAAATGGATTTCTTTAAGTTTGGAAGTCTTTTTCCAAGTATAAATAAAGATTTTATTGATAATAAGTTCAAAGGTTCAACAGGGAATTTTAAAACAATCTTATTATATAATAACTTGAATAACAAACTTAATATTGATAAAGACAATGTTATATCAGAAAAGCAAATCAAAGATAATGAAGAATCAGTCATTAAAGAAGAACCAGAAGTAAGAAATCAAATATTTAATAATGATTATTATTTTTCTATAAATAAAACATTACTCGTTCCATCACTGGAAACAGGAACACATTTTTTTGTTAGAATTCCAGGTACTGAAGCTAAAGAATATTTTTATCTTCCTAAAGAAGAATGTATTTGGTCTAAACCAGGTGAAACAATTTTTACTAAGTTAAAAGCTGGAGAATCATATCCTATTTATAATTCTTCAGGAGAATATATATTTACTAAAAGTTTTGATGAATTAAAAGAAAAATGGGACGATAAGACAAAAGAAGAGTCAGTATCTCTGCATTCACCAAAAAAAAAGAATTCTGAATTAGTATCTAAGGAATCCAAGATGGTATCTGTTGATGATAAAATAATATATGATAATAGTTATATTTCTCGATATAAAGAACCATTTTGTAGAATTTATCATTCTAAAATATATTTAGAAACAGAAAAGGGATTTTATATCAAAACTGAAGATCCTAATGTATTACTATTTGCTATAAAGAAGATATGTAATTGGACGGATAATAAAGTCTATTTAATAGCTAATCCAAGAAAAGGATTATTTAATAGTGGAATATCTAAGTATAGATTACAAGGATTTAAAAAAGATTTTGAAAAGAAATTATCTTTTTCAGAAATAGATAAATATATAAAAGTGTTTTATCCAAAGGATTCTAAAAAGAGGGAAATATTAACTCTTGAAATTCCAAAAGAAAAATGTAGTTTTAAATCCAACTATATAAAAATTCCTTTAGTAATAGATGATATAAATGGATATATTGAAGTGAATCTTATTAAGAGTAAAATTAATAAGGACAATGTAATACTAGAATTAACAAAAGAAGAACAAATTGGATTTCATAGTAGTAATGGTGAATATATCAATCATTATAATAGTTCTAAAATTTGTGATAGTTATAATGAGATGATATTAAATAACAAGATAATTCAAATTCCAGATAATCAAAGTATTGTTTATGACGTACCAGAAAAGGAGGCAGCATAATGGATGGCAATGCTAAACATGATTTAGAACATACAGCAGAAAGAACAGTTGCTGTATCAACCAAATCTAGCAAAATTTTTACTAAATTATTTGGCAAATTATTAATAAAAGCAAATCGCTATTATCAAAAGCATTTTTCTTCATCTATGAAAGCGCTAAGGAATGATGGTTCAACTAAGGAATTATGCGTATCACCACCATTAACAAGAGCTGAGGTAAAGCAAATAATAACAGCTTGTCGTGAGAATAATATTTTAATGGGAATTAAGAAAATGGATCCTAATGGTGAAGAAGGAAAAAATCAATCACTTCATAAGCAAGAGAAACTTGCTAAAAATGAAATTAAATACAAAAAATGGGATGAGAGGCGTAAATCTACTTCTAAAATAAAAATTTTAAATAGATATTGTAAATCTCAAGCAGATAAATATAAAAAATTATCTATCCAGGATGAAAATAAAAATTCTGAAGAAAATTATGTTATTATCTTTAATAAAAGTAGAATGGGTTTCTTTAATGAACAACTTGCAAAGATACCACCAAATAGAGTTAAACAAAATGCAAAAAGTGATATTGAAGACATCAATAAGGATGGTATTATTGATGAACGTGATATTGAACCTATGTTATCAAGGGGTATGAATTTAACAGTTAATGATTTAAATAGAATTGGAGAAGATTTTGGTTCATGCCCAGTTAGAGATTATCAAAAAAATTATTGCATCCAGAAAATAACTAAGGAAGAGTATTGTGAAATAAGAGAACAATTATTTGAACTTCCAAGTCATGGAGCTTGTGTATTAAATGAAAATGAAATGATAATTGCTGTTCGCTCAGAAGACTTAGAAGAATATAAAGATTATGCTCCTGATAGACCTATCAAAGAATATGGAGTATCTGGTGGTAGAGAAATAGAAAGTGAATCAAATAATAATGATATCATTGAATTAGAGATTGAAGATTTTAGAAAATATAAGCAATTTAAAGAAACTTATTCTTCTAAGGATTACGTTGCTAGATATAATCCCAATGGTAAAATAACAATATTAGCAAAAGAAACTGATACTCAACAATTAGTTGAAGATAATAAAAAAAAATCGAAAACGGCAGATTTAGTAAACGAGGCAAATGAATTTGCTGAACAAAATAAGGATATTCAAGTTCCAGAAAATAATATTTTGGAACAGGAAGAAGAATTAGAAATTGATAATTAAACGTAATAAAAATAGTAGTATTTTAATTACAATATTGATTATTTTAATTGCCTCATATTATACATTAAGAGTATGTAGTTTATCAGAAGTGGCTGGTAAATTTGAATTTGAGCATTTAACAGAAGCATTGGATAAAATCCATATTATAACTACTCCTGTAATAATTAATATAAAAACTATCACTACATCGTTATTTGTTGGTGTTTTTTGTTGGTTAATTATTCAAACAATTATGAATCAAAATAAAAAAAATCTCCAGGAAGATACGTATGGTAGTGCAGAATGGGAAAGTTCAAAAGCAGTAAAACCATATTGTGAGAAAAATTTAGAAAGAAATCAGATTTTTACATCAACTGAAATGTTTTCAAAAAATATGAAAATATCTAAAAGAAACAGGCATTTAATGCTTATTGGTAGACCAGGTTGTGGGAAAAGTCGATTCTATTTTAAGGTTAATTTGTTGAATGCTAATGGAGAAACTTTTGTTGTCACAGACCCTAAGGGAGAATTAGTCAGAGATTGTGGAATGTCCTTGATTAATCTTGGATATGATATACGTGTTTTAAACTTAGTAGATAAATCAAAATCTGATCACTTCAATCCACTTTTGTATATCAAAAAGATAAATAAATTAAATGATAAAGCAGAAAACCAAGAATGGATAGCTGAAGATGATGTAATGACCTTGATTAATACTTTAATGTTAAATACGAAATCTGAAACGATTGAAACAAATACTGGAGATCCATTTTGGGAAAAATCGGAAGCATTATTCCTTCAAGCCATTATTTATTATATAATTTTTAATTATGAAGACAAGGATAAAAATTTTAAAACTGTTTTGGAACTGATAAGATACGCTGAACCAGATAAAGAAGGAAATTCTAAACTAGGAGATATGTTTAAGGTATGGGAAACAAAAGATCCAAATAATATTGGAATAAAGCAATGGAAGCATTTTAAAGTATCTGCATCATCTCCAAAGATGATGAGCACGATAATTATGACAGCATCAGCTCGACTTGCTCCATTTAATATATCTGAAATAGAGTCAATGACTGTTGATGATACTATGGAATTAAATCGTATTGGTGGAAAAGGTGATGAAGGAAAAATTGCCTATTTTATAATTAATAGTCCAAACGATTCAACTTTCAATTTTATGGCAAGTATTTTATATACTCAAATATTTTCTATTATAGATGCAAATGCAACTAAAAACAACGGTTCATTAGCTACACCTTGTCAAATATTTTGTGATGAATGGGCTCAGCTAGGAGTTATACCACGATATTTAGAAAATTTAGCATACGTTCGTGGGCTTAATTGTGGTATTACCACTTGCTTACAATCATTATCTCAGCTAAAGAAAGTTTATAAAGATAACTGGGAAACAGCACTCGATTGTTGTGATTATGTCTTGTTTATGGGTTCACGTAGTAAGGAAACATTAGAATATATTTCATCTATGTTAGGTAAAAAAACTTGGTATAAAAAATCTTCAGGGCGTACTTATTCTCGCCAGGGTTCATCATCATATAACTGGGATATTGTTGGTCGTGAGTTGGCTTTTGTAGATGAATTAGCTAGAATGGAAAGTGGATATGGAATTTTATTAGTTGCAGGTATGCGACCGTTTTATTCTAAATTATATGATTTAACTAAACATCCAAGATATAGTGAATTATTTGAAAGTTGGAATGAAAAAGAAACTATAAATAATCGTTATGATCATTCCATGGAGAGAGGTAGGAGTAAGGACAATAGAAGAAAGCAAAAGATGTTCAGAGATTTAGGATTAGGTTTTGTTAAAGTTAAACCAGAATTTAAAGCAAGAGATTTAACTCAATATGAAGAACATCAGTTTAGCAAAGATACCATTCTTCTCTCTTCTAAAAGTTTGACAGATGAATTATTAGATAATTTATAGGCACAATTCCAGAAATATGTTATAATTAAATAAATAATACAGGAGGTGAAACAATGAAAAAATCAGAAATGATCGAATCACTAGCAAATGCTACTGGATTATCTAAAGCAGATAGTACAAAGGCATTTAATGAAGTATTTGAAATGATTAAAGGTGAACTTGCAAAGGGGAATAATGTTGCAGTATCAGGATTTGGAACTTTTAAAGTTTCAAACAGAGCAGCTAGAACTGCTAGAAATCCAAAAACTGGAGCAGCAATTCAAGTTCCAGCTAGTAAAGCTGTAAAATTCCAAGTTAGTTCTGAATTAAAAAGAATTGTTAATGAATAGATTTAATTGATAGATATTAGTACATTAGTTGTACTAATTTTTTGTTTTTTAGAATATCGTCTGTAGTAAATGAATTAGCAAAAATTATTGCTAATTTTTTTTATACTGTAAGTTTACACTAGTAAACTGCAAAAATAGAAAAGGAGAAAATTATGAAAAAAAATAATTTAGTGGTGAGATTTAAACAAGCAGGGAAAAAGGTAGTAAGTCTAATGAATATCGTTTTTTGTGGTTTTATTTTAAGTATGAACAGTGTTCATGCTGAAGGAAGTAATACAAGTAGCATCGATGGATTCATAACTTTTATATGTGATTGGTTATTAAAAATCGGTGGAGTAGTTGCTTTGATTGGTGCAGTTATGTTTGCACTAGGTTGGCAACGTGACGATGCCGAAGGTAAGAGTCGTGGTCTTATGACAATGATGGCAGGATTTATGGTAATAGCTATTAGTCAATCTAAAGGTTTATTTGGTTTATAAAATCTAAAAAAAGGAGGATTTACAAGTGGCAGGATTTATTGAAAATCTATTTAGAATATCCTTCAGAGTTTTAGGATTCAAGATAGATATTAGCGACTTCGTTGGCACGATTCGCAATTTATGTAATTGGAATACTGTGACAAAAACAACTATATGGTCACTGGCATCTAGTATCCATTCAATTATTGTACCTATAGGATTAAGTTTATTAACTCTCTTCTTTTTAATAGATTTGACAAAAAAAGCAATGGATTATGAGCGTATGAGTTGGGAACGAATAGTATTTACATTTATTCGTTTCCTAATTTTTAAAATGTTAATAGAAAATTCATTCCAATTGCTTTCATCAATAATGAATATTGCAAATGAGATTCTTACAAAAGTCACTAGTTCTATGTCGACAGCAATATCACTACCTAATTTAGCAACACAAATGGGTGATCTAGTAAGAAATGCAGGGGGATTTATTGATAGAGGGTTTATGGGAGTTATTATCTTAATTTTATATATACCATTTATGGGTACTTTGATAGGCGTGTTAGTTCAAGTATTTTTACGTATTGGTAAATTGATTTTAAGTTTTGCATTTTCTCCAATTCCAATAGCTGTGGGCACTTGGGAAGATGGTCAAAACGTTTGCAGAAGATTTATAATGTCTACTATTGCTCTTGGAATAGAGGCATCAATGATTGTTGTTTCCACAGCAATATATTCATTAGCATTATCAACATTAACAGATGCAGGTTCTATAAGTTCACTTATAGCGATAATGTTCTTGAATGGATTTTTAATGGCTATGATTTCTATGACTAGTACAATGGCAGAAAGGTGGGTGGGTGCATAATGGATCGAATTGAACCTAGGATTCACGATGAAATAAAAGATTACAAAGAAAAATTTTATAATTTTACATTAAGACAATGGATTTTTGGAATTCTTATTATTATAACCACAGTGCCTTTATACTTGATTTTATCACCAAAGATAGGCAGTGATATTACAGGATGGGTAGTTATTATAATTGCAATTCCTATTGGTTTTTTTGGATTTGTACCAATACAAGGATTAAATGCTGAAAGAATAATTTTTTATTGGAAACGTAATTACATTAATTTTGCTAAACCAATACTTTATAAAACTGAAGCAGAATTGCTATTAGAAAAATCAAAAGGTAATCGTAGTAAAAAATCTAATTTAAAAGTATCAAAAAAGGAATATAAGAACGATAAAAAGAACGAAAAAATAAGGTTAAAGAATCAAAAAAAGGAGCGTAATAAACAAAGGGAACTTTCAAGAGCAAAAAAGAAGTTTGGAATTAATACATTAGAAACAACTACTAGTGATTTTTCATTAAGTCCAGAGGAAGCACAAATATTACTGAAACTTGCAAAACAAGTTGTGGGAAAGGATAATGGTCAGATAAATGAACAAGAAAAAGAAACAGAACAAAAAGAATGCAAAGAAGAATAAAATGATACCTAAAGTGTTCACTCCTAAAACCAATCAACAAATAATTTCTTATATGTTTAAAGATGTAGATGAACGAACTGGTATTTTTCAAATTAATGAAGATACTTATTCTATTTGCATGGAATATACAGATGTTTCATTTGCTAAAGCAAATGATGAGGAAGCAGAAAATATTTTCTTCAAATGGCTTGAATATTTACATTCATTTCGTGAGGATGCCCACATTGAAGTAATCAATGCTGGAACTCCAATAAAGACTGAAAAATATAAAGAAAGGTTTGTATTTCAAACTGAACATTTAGAAGATAAAAATCAACTGAAAATTGCAGATGAATTAAATAATCTTATTACAAATTCACTGGGTACTAATGAAGAAACATTACAAACAAAAAGATTCATCGTTATATCTTTGAAAGCAAAAAGTTATATAGAAGCAAATGCTTTGTTTTTAAATATATTTTTAAAGACAGAACAAAAGTTTAAAGAACTAAAATCGAAAGTGGATCTAGTTAGTATTAAAGAAAGACTTAAATTTATATATAATTTTTTTAATGTAGAATCTACTGAGGATAAAAATATAGATAGTATTTGTGAGTATGCAAAAGCAAATAATTTAACTATATTTGATGTCATTGCTCCTAAAAAAATCTTAATGCGTGAAGCAGACTTGATAGAAATAGATGATAAAAAGTTTATAAGGGTTTTATATGTTTCTAAACTCCCAAAAAGTTTGACTCCAAGATTTTACAATAGAATAACTACACTAGATGAAGTTAATTTAATTACAACATTAAATATAACTCCAACGAATGCTGCAAAAATGATAAAACAGGTTGATAAGAGTTTATCAGCTATGGAAACAGAAAGACTTGAAAAGATTAAAAGAGCAGGTAAAAGTAATTTAGACTATGAATGGGTAAAGGATAAAAAATTAGAAACAAAAATATCAAATGCCGAACAATTACAATATGATCTTCAAAAAAATAATCAAAAGATATTTCAAAATAATTTTTTAGTATGTATAACAGCTAATAGTTTTGAAGAATTAGAAGATCAAACAGTTAGAGTACAAGAAGTTGCTTCAGAGATGTTAGTAGAATTAAAACCTCTTTTATGGCAACAACTTGAAGGATTACAAAATATTCTTCCTTTAGGGCATAATACTCTCCAATTTCAAAGGACATTGACTAGTGAAGCAACAGCTGTTAATGTTCCATTTAATAGTAAAGACTTCAATCATGAGAAGTCTTTATTTTATGGAGTAAATCTTGTAAGTAAAAATGCTATATTTTGTGATAGAAAAAAATTAATCAATGGGAACGGATGTGTTTTAGCAACTTCAGGAGCAGGTAAATCTTTTAATGTTAAAACAATTATTGAGCAAATTTTAATTCGCTACCCATTAGATGATATTTGCATAATAGAACCACAAAATGAGTATTCAAATTTACTAGAAGTTTTTGGTGGGCAAAAGATATTTATATCTACTAACTCTAATACTCATATCAATCCTTTTGATTTATCTTTAAATTATGGATGTACTGATAATGGAAAGAGTCAACCTGTAAAAAGTAAGGTAGAATATATAATTGCCTTTCTTGAGAGCATCGTTGGAGCTAATGCGTTAACTGGTGGGCAAAAAACAATTATAGATAGATGCACTAAAATTATATTTGAGGATTATGAAAAAAGTAATTTTTCAGATGATAATTTACTACCAACTTTACCAGATTTCTATAATATGCTTTTAAAACAGCCAGAACAAGAGGCAAAAGATCTTGCACTTATTATCGAAAGATATGTCAAGGGTTCTATGGATTTGTTTTCTAAAAAAACAAATATAGATATCCAAAATAGATTAGTATCATTTGATATTAGCCAACTATCAGAATCATTGCAAACTACTGGGTATCTAGTTGTATTAGATCATATACAGAATAGACTCGCAAGAAATAAGGAACTAGGGAAGTATACGTGGATTTTTATTGATGAGTTTCATATATTACTTGCTAATCCATACTCTGCACAATATGTCGCAAACTTCTATAAAACAGGAAGAAAATTAAATGCTTTAAATACTGTTATATCTCAACAAATATCTCATTTGTTAAGATCTGAATCTGGTAAAGATATTTTATCAAATTCAGAGTTTGCCCTAATATTAAAACAAAAACCACTAGACTTGCCATCTATTTGTAATATTTTCAATATAAGTGAAGAGGAATCAATGTATGTGCAAGGAGATGCTCCAACAGGACAGGGATTAGTAGTTTTTGGTTCAGATGTAATTCCTTTTACTAATAAAGTACCTACTGATTATTTAATATATAAAGTTAATAATACAGATAGTCAAGTTCAAGCGAGGTAATTATGAAAGATAATACCGAACGAGATACTAAAAAGTCAATTGATAGATTATCAACATTATCATCAGAAGCATCTAACCGTACATTTAGCTTAGTTGATAAAGCAGCAAAAAATATATCCGATTATAATGAAAATAAAGAATTAGAAAAACAAGTAAATAATGATAATTCTGATTCAGAATCAAGGTTAAAAACGAATGAGAATGTTGATAATAATCCAAACAAATCAACTGAAGATGTAAAAATTGATAGTGACTGTAATTCATCAACTAGATTAAAAACTAATATTAATGAAGATAGTAAAAATATTTCTTCAAATGCAGATGAAATAAAATCTGAAGAAAATACACTTAAAAAAAGTAAGTTAAAAACAGCAATAGAAAAAACGGGCAAGAAAGTATTCAAATTTAATGATAATCAAGGTAAAATCTCTAAAACTGTTACTGTTGTTAGTAAAGGTGGAGAAACGGTATCAAAGTTTGGGAAAACATTAGTAAAAACTTCAAGAGAATTAAATAAAGCAATGACTGAAGATGGTAGTGGTACTGATTATATAAAAGACAAAATTAATCGAAAAGTAAAGACAAAGGTATCTAAAACAGCAAGAAAAGCAACTTCCAAGGTTACTAAAAAACTCAAGCAAAAGTTTGGAAAAAAATTACTTCAATTAGCTAAAACAGTATTAGTTAAATTGATTAAAATACTAATGTCATTATTTGCAGCACTTGCAGAATTTATTATACCAATTGCTCTTGTGGTTATTCTTCTTGCAGCGTTAGGTTCAATATTTGGCTCTAGTTCATCAGATAGTACACTTAATTCATATAAAAAATATATGAACTCTATCCAGGAAGAATATGATAAACAAGTAAATACTTTTTTACAAGAAAATCCAGATGGAATAGTAATAGGTGTAAAAGGTAGTTATGGAAAAATAGATTGGAGAATACCATTATCAATAATGCAGGGAACAATGGCTGATTTAACATTAGATCAAACAGAAAAAGATTTAATTAAAAAGTTTAAAGATGCCAATCTATTAGAAAAACATGAAATAGTAGATCAGGTAGTTGAAGATACAGATGCAGATGGAAATGTAGTAGAGAAGACAGTGAAAGTTTTAGTAATTACTAACGGAATGTATGGAGATTATATGGATTGGTGCAAGAATAACTATTCTGCTATATCAGATTTTAATAAAAAGAAAAAAGTATCAGATGGTA
Source organism: uncultured Muribaculaceae bacterium (assembly GCA_964408085.1). Taxonomy (GTDB): domain Bacteria; phylum Bacillota_I; class Bacilli_A; order RF39; family UBA660; genus CAJLIR01. The sequence goes on from CAYOYB010000001.1 coordinate 185,487, forward strand.
CTGATACATATTTTTCTAGCGATCAATTGGAAGTTATACAGATGCTTTATCAATCTGATACCTTTGGAGATTTACTAGGAGATGACTTTAAAACAAAAACTCCAATTTATGGTAGTACATCTACAAAAGCAGATTTAAATAGTGAAAATTATAATTCAAAAAATATACTTGCAACAAGTGGATTTAAAGGTCAATGTACCTGGTATTCACATGGTAGAGCATTAGAATTATTTAAAGTTGTACTACCTTCTGGAAACGCTCAAACATGGTTAAATTCAGCAATCACTATGGGGTATGAAACAGGAACACAGCCATCTTACAATTCTGTTGTAGTATTAGCAGGACGAAAGTTTGGACACGTAGCATTTGTCGAAGCGTACGATGGTGAAAGTATAACTATTAGTGAAGGTAACATTGGTAATCCTTGTAGTAATGATGATACTTGTAATCAAGTAGAATATGCAAATCAACATGCTAATGATTTAGTTAGAACTAAAACTTATAGTTCATTTGATGAGTATAGAAAAGCAAGTAAAAGCAGTGGTCTAACAATTGTAGGGTTTATATATCTAAGTTAGAAAGGTAAAAAGGAGAAAATATGAATAAAAAGAAATTGATAGTTTTATTAATAGTTGTTTTTATTATTAGTAGTATTATATCAGTGTTATTTAATTATAGGGATATTAAAAGGAATATAGCTATTACTCAAGAGGAGCAAAAAGAACAACAGGAGTATGAAGAAAGATTAAAACAGGATTTGATAAGTCCTGTTTTAATTTTGAAGCAAGATAAACTTATTATGTATCAAGGAGATGAAATTAATTATAAATCATTTATCAAAAAAGCTACAGATAATTTAGAAGGTGATTTAACTGAAAAAGTTAAATATACAGAAATAGATACTTCTCAACCTGGTGAATTTTATATTGATTATGAAGTAAGCGATTCAGCTTCTAATGTAATCAAGGCAAGGTTATTAGTAATAATTCGTGAGAAACCAAATTTTAAAAATTAATTTTTATATAAGAGAGGTGATGGAATATGACTGATGAACAACTATTAGTGATGTATCAAAAATATAAGAAAAAAAGAATTGTGATTATTAGCTTAATAATAGCAATAATTATCATTTCTATATTTGTATATTTAGGTATCAGTAATACTTCATCGAAAGATAAAGTTGAAACTAATAAACCTACTAACAATGAAGTTATTAAAGATAAAACAGCACCAAAAATAAAATTGAATACTGATAGCATTGAAATCACGAAAGGGGGTGATATAGACTATTTAAAATATATTGAAAGTGTTATAGATGATACAGATGGTGACTTAACGGATAAGATTACTTATGTTGAGATAGATACTTCATTAGTTGGAGAACAAAGTATTATATATAGTGTTTCCGATTCTTCAGGAAACATATCCCAAGAAATAATTAAAGTTAATATTTTGGAAAATAAGATATCAGTTGAAGAATCTCCACAACAAACTTTCTCCCCTAAAAAAGAAGAACCAAAACAAGAAGAACCTAAGTCTTCTAGTGATTCAGGTTCTGTGAACAATACAGCACCATCTAATAAAAACGAAATTCCATCTAGTAATGAAACACCTACAAATCCATCGATGGAGAAAATTGAAAAATATTTTCTGTTTTCTGATGGATATACAATGTTAAATGTTTCAGATGCTTGTGCTACGGAATTAAAGAAAACAAATAGAACAGGTATGTGTAGTCCTATTCAGGATGAAAATGGAATCTATTTAGGTATGAAGTTAGTAGTAGAGTAATTTTTTTACACTATTAGTTTACTAGTGTAGACTACAAAAAAATAGAAAAGGAGAAAATTATGAAAAACGATGTTGTATTATTAGCAAGTATTATTAAAAAAAGGAGAATTACACTTGGATATAGTTTAAGAAGTTTAGCAAAAGAAGTAGGAATAAGCCATACAGAACTTGCACGTATAGAAAATGGCAATAGAACTAATTTTAGTTTGGTGGTTATTGCTAGACTATGTGAGATTCTAAAACTTGATTTTATAAATTTACTAACAATTACTGGATATATACCATCAAATAGTCAGATCAATAATTATTTTGAAAATTATGATACAGATGAAGAAGAATATGAAGATGACTATGATTATGATGATGAAGAAATAGATGATATTATAGATTTTGATTTTACTATTGAAATCAATTTAGAAGAAAATGAAATGTATATTACATTAAAGTTAGCTAATGATTGGGAGTAACTTATGAAAAATATTTTAACTGAAGCAGAAATCAATGCAATTAAAGAGAAATATATACCAGGTACAAAATTAAAACTTTTAGAAGATACGAAAGAAGAACCTTATCATCCAATTAAAGCAGGTGAAATTGGAACAGTCGATCATGTTGATGATATAGGAACTATTCATATAAATTGGGAAAACGGAAGACAGTTTGGTATAATACCTGAAGTCGATAGTTTTGAAATAATCTCAGTACCAGAAAAAATTAAAGTTATCTTTGTAAAAGTAGGGGAAGAACCTATTGTAAAAGAAATTTATAATACACTTAAAGCAATGCAAAAAGAAGTTGGAGGTCTTATAGAATGTCTTGGTACTTCATTTTCGGATAAAGAAGATTATGATTTTATTTTTAATGAAGAGGGTAAATTATATGGTTTAACTGGTAACAGATATATCTATAATAAGCAAGATATTATTGCTGGTGACTTTCTAGTTTCAAAATCAAATGAAGAAGGAGAATTTGTAACATTGACTGATGAAGAATGTGAAATGCTAATTGATAAAGTAAAAGAGCAATGTCCTTCAGCTCCTCCAACGAAAGAATATGACCTAAGCATAAATGTTTATATGGAAGAGGAGATGGATAGATAATGGACGAAATTATAATTAGCAGTGAAAACCATATTCTTCATATATGTAATCAAGGATCTACTGTAGATTATACTATTTACAATAATAAAGGGCATAGTCTGGATGGTGGAATCCTTGAAAGTAGCAAAGATGAATTTGAAAATGATAAAGCAATTAATGAAATAGTTATGATAATCAGAGAGCGATTTAAATTTTCAGAACCTTTTATTCATTTATCTGGTGATAAAGCAACTAGTTTATTAGAACTTATTGAAATGGAAGATTATAAAAATACCCAAGCAAAAGTTAAAACGTATGTATCTTCTACTAAAGATACCTCTGATGTCATTGATAATGAAATGGAAATAACAAAATAGAATGGCATCTATTCAAGTTTCATTGTTGGATTATTTTAGCGATTGTGAATCATTTACTTTAAAGGAAGCTGAAAATGTAATTGAAGATGTAATGGAGTTAGATGTAAAAAAACCTTCTATTCGTGCTCGTATTTATGAAGGTATTGATAAAGGATTGTTTACTAGAGTTGATAAGGGTGTATATAAGATTTCTAAAGATGGATGTGATTGTTTATTAATAAACGGAGATGGTAGAGATTTATCTATGATTAAAGATAACTCCATTGATGCAATTATAACCGACCATCCTTATGATTTATTAACTAATAAAGGTGGAAATCGTAATTTTGCTGATTCATATTCCTGTTTTCAGTATAGTGAAAAAGATTTTCAAGAAAAGTTTCGAGTTTTAAAACCTGGAGCTTTTTTAGTTGAATTCTTACCTGAGGAATCTGGAGGTAATTGGGAATATCTCACTAAAGTAAAAAATATGGCGAAGGAATCAGGTTTTTTATATTATGCAAAAGTTAGTTGGATTAAAGGTAATCAAGTTAATAATACTGGAAGAAAATCAAGTAATAGTGAAGATATTTTATTTCTTTCTAAAGGAAAAGCAAGAGAGCTTAGATTAGATACTAAAAAAAATATAAAGGAACTAAATGAAGCTGGAATTAATCCAAAGGGATTATCTTCAGAAGAAATAAAAAATATTCTTACAAAAAATGATTTACCAGTACACTATATGAGTGGAACAAATGGGATGCTACCAACTTCTTTTGTATATGAACCACCTAGTAAACAAGAAAGAATCCACCAGGCACAAAAGCCAAAAGAATTATATAAAGCGATTGAAAAATATATTACAAATGAATTTGAAAATATTTTAGATCAATTTGCTGGTTCTTGTGCATTAGGTGAAGCATCACTTGAGATAAATAGAAATTCTATATTATTTGAAATTGATTCTGATATGGTAAATATTGTTAGAGATGAATTCAAAAATAGAAATTTAAAATTTGAAGTGATTAAAGATGTAGAAGATTTTGATTTAGAAAAATAGAAAAGGAGATAATATATGAGAAAATTTTATGATAATTTTATTCAATCAAAACCTAAAGAAATGGCAAAAATAATAGAGGATATGACATTTAAGTTCATTGATCCTAAAACACAACAACCAACAAGAGTTCCAGCAGCACATTATGAAAAAGAACTAGGGCAAGAAATAGAAAGAACAGTATCTCAAGCTGTTAGTTTGAAATTTCTTTCAATAATGTATGACCAATTAAATTTATTTAAAAAAGAAAATGAGGATTTATTTTATAAAGCTCTCATTTGTTTAGATAATGGTTTAAATCCAAAAGATTTAAGAATTTCAGAACAAATTGCGTTGAATCACACGTATGAGTTTCTTCAAAATAAACAAATAGAAGAGAAAAGAAATTTTCATTTATTTAATCCTGAAATTACTGAAGAATATAAAAAAGGTTTAACAGATCCTAATATTCAAGCACAAGCAATGGAAATATCAAACTTTTTGGAGAACCAAGAATCAAGAGAATTAAATCGTGTAAAAGATAATACAGAGCAACAGTTTAAGTCTAATGATGATAATTCTTTTGAACAATATTATGATGATCAAGAAGATATGGAAAAGGATTATTAGGAGCTATTTATTATGGAAAAAATTGAAAAATTTTTATTAGATGAAAATTTAAATGATCAGTTATTTGATAAGAGTTATACAGGTAAACTAAAAATTCACAAAGAAAAATATGATAATAGATTTATTGTAATATATATTAAACATTATAGAGGAGATTTAGAACAACAAGATTATAATGTTGGAGGTTATCTTGATATAAAAGAAAAATGTCTTTATGACTGTGATTATTGGTTAAGGGACGTAATACCTAAAGAGGGCTCAATAAATTTGAGTTCCTTTTCTAATTTAGGTAGTAAGTTATATGATGATATAAAAAATTATATTTTCAATTATTCATTCAAACAGTCAGATATGCTAAAAGAAATAGCAATCGAAAAATTTAATCAAACTGAAGATTACAAAAAAAACAGGTATAAGACAGAAGTTAGAGAATTATTTATAGCTGAGCAAGATCCTGTCATTACATTAGAAAAAGGTTACTATGATGCAGGAGTAATGAATAAAGATGAATATCGTGGCAAAAATTTGTATATAAAATATTTAGATAATCCAAAAAAAATAGTTGAAAAAATATCAAAGGAATTAATAGAAGAATATAAGGAACAATTAGGATTAGAGTTATTAATATATGAAGATAAGATTGATTATTTAAATCAAATAAAGAATAATGAAAATCATGAGTTTGATTATCTTTATATAAATAAAGAAATGTACAATTCTATTAAAGATATAGATGCTAAAACTTTGAATATTACTATTCATTATGGAACAAATGATATGACTTTTAAGTATGATTATGGTACATTAAAAAGAGATTTATTGAATGATGATAGGGGTAGTAGTAGTTGGGGTGTTGCTTACGATAAGGTATCTGATTTTATAAAAGAAAATACTAATAATACAAATCATAGAGGGACTGAAGAGTTCCTTTTTTCGAATGTAACATCAATCACTTATGGTAAAAAGGAATTATACCACAAAGACTTTACTATTTCTAATGATGAAATAGAACAAGATGATATGGAAATGGAAAGATAGAAAGGCAGATTATATTATGAATAAACAAAATGCCAAAGGTGTATATTGGACTTTGCCTCATCAAAAGAGATATTTTGCAACATCCACTATTGCGACAGATAATTTAATAGTTGCATTATCAGAAGATAATATGACAGTTAGAGATGTGTATAATTCAATCAATTATGACAATGAAGCCAAAGAAATTTTAAAAGGATTTATTGATAGTGGATATGAAAATTTTATAATGAAAGATTTCGTTACCCCAAATGAAAAAGGAATATATCGTAAAAAAGAAGAAAATGAAATTGTTCTAGTACCAAGATGTGATTTGAAAAAAGTTATATCAAAAGAATTAAGAAAAAAAGAAATGGAAAGTGTTGAATTAGAATTTGAAAGATAGAAAGGAGATTTTATGCCTAACTGGGTAAAAACAATTGTAAAAACTAAACCTGAAGTATTAAAAGATGTAATGAGTAAATATTCTAATGATGGTAAATTTTCCTTTGATAAAGTTATACCAATGCCAAAAGATTTAGATATAGATGCAGGTAGTAGTGGTGAACTAGGACTGATGTTTTTATTTTTGGAGAGTAAAGATGATATTTTTAAATTAAAGATTAATAGAGTTTTTCATTCCTTAAATCCTTTTCATAGTGATATATATAGGGATAGAAGATTTGAAGAAATAGAAGAGCATTTTGACAAGTATAATGAAGATCCAGAATTTATAAAGAATGTAGAATTAGGTAAAAAATATATTAGTAATTATGAAAAATATGGTCATGCAACTTGGTATGAATGGTGTACTGATAAATGGGGAACAAAATGGGACTTAAATTCATTTCAGAGCAATCAAGACACTATGATATTTGAAACAGCATGGGGATTTGCAGGAAACGTTATATTAGAATTATCACATAAATATCCTAATGATATATTCAAATGTGAATTTGCTGATGAAGGCATAATAGAAAATTCTGGAAGTTTAAGTATACAAGATGGTAATGTTGTAGAAGAACGATATAAATTATCAGAAGATGAGAGAGATGCAATTTGGAATACCTGTATAGAAGAAGATTTAGAACAGGGAAAAAATTGAGAAGCTGTTGAAATGAATTTAGAAGAGGAGATCGATAAATAGAATGGGACAATATCATAAGTTTATGAATTTTGATAAAAAGGAAATTCTAGAACCACCAGGAGTTTTAAAATTGATGGAGTGGAGTTACCAAAGAAATGAATATATGCTTCAAATAGAAAACTTGTTAAAAACAACTTGGAAGGGAGATAGAGTATTAGTTATTGGTGATTATGCTCCTGACTTCTATGAAGAAGAATATTCTAGTAATCTCTTAAAAAATATTCGTGAAGAAAATAAAGATTATAATGTAAATAATATATATCATTATCCATATAAAATAATTGAAAATTCATCTTTTTACTCTAATCGTCTTCCTTCACGATATATCTATAATGATACATTAAAAGAATATATTGATCTAAAAAAACAACCTATACAATGGGTTTGCTATGATGAAAATCTAAATCTTATTGATGGTAATAAAATCCATCCTTTAAGTTTAGTTTTATCATGTTGTAATGGAGCAGGTGGTGGCGATTATTATGCCGAAAATATAGAACAAGTCGGTTGTTGGGCTGAAACTTCAGGAAGTTTAAGATTATCTGATGAATTATTAGATTTAGATTATAAAGAAGCTAATCTAATATTTAACGAATTTAGTAAAAAGAAAGATAATGTTGAAATAATTATAGATTATGTAACTGAAAATTTTACAATAGACAATATAAAGAAGGTAGAAAATTTAAAATTTCCTCCTTCTTTCTTTTTAGATGAAAATGATAAAGCAAAGATTATTGAACAATCAATTCAGAATATTAAGGATAAAGAATTAAAAAAAGATACTAAAGATAGTTCTTTAGAAAAAGCTATTACAGATATAAAAAATATAGTATTAGAAAATGAATCTAATGAAGAAATAGAAAGGTAGATTATATTATGAATAAACAATTAGAAAAAAAGATTGAGCGATTAGAATTGCTAAAATCTAAAGAAGTAGAAAAAATAAATAAAATTAATGAAATAATAAGTGGTTATGATAAGGAATTAAAAGTTCTATACGATTATAAAAAGCAGCAAGAAAAAATATATCAAATGCAACAAGACTTAGATTTAAAAATTAAAGAAAATTAATCCTCCATTATATAGATTATATATAAAAAAAATGATATAATTATCTCACAAATAAGTTTGTTTAATTAAGTTAATTATAAAAAAATGTAATTTTGCAAGCAAATCGATGGATTTGTTTATTTTATTGTAATTTGAAAAAAAGTTTAATTTTTCATAATTTATGCAACGGATTAGCAAAAAAAATTGTCTTTATTATTGAAAGGAGTAAAAAAATGAATGATTCACAAATCATAGATTTATATTTCCAAAGGTCAGAAACTGCTATTACTGAGACATCTAATAAATATGAAAAATATTGCAAAAGTATAATTTATAACATAACTAGAAATCATGAAGATACTAAGGAATGTTTAAATGATACTTATATGAGTTTATGGAAATCTATCCCACCAAATAAACCAATCAATTTTTCATCATATATTGGAAGAATTGCCAGAAATATTGCAATAAATTTCAGTTTAAAGAAAAAAACTAAAAAAAGGAATAATGGGCAACTTGATCTTATTTTATCTGAACTAGAAGAGTGTATATCAGACAAGAATTTAGAGGATGTATATGATGAAAAAATATTATTATCCTGCATAAATGAATTTTTAGAATCGTTGCCAACCTTAAATAGAAAAGTTTTTGTTAGAAGATATTGGTTTGCTAATTCAATCAAAGAAATTTCTAAACTATATGATATGAATGAAAATAATGTTAAATCTTTGCTATTTAGAATGAGATCTAGCTTAAAAGAATATTTAGAAAAGGAAGGATATAAATTATGAAAAAAATACAGTTATTAGAAACTATTGGAAAAATTGATGATAAGTTTATCAGTGAAATACAGAATGAAAGAAAAGAGCATAGTAAGATATTTTATCTAAAGAGATTTGCTATGGCTACATTTGTTATATGTTTAACGGTTTTAACTTCATATACAGTTTATGCAATGAAAATTACCAAAGAATATAATGCAGCAGTTGGATATTTGCAATCATTAGGAATAGATGTCGAAGATTTGAGTGATTATTCTAAAAAAGAGATTATTGGAGCAGTTAATGATTACAAATTTGGGTTAGATAATGAAATAATAGATAATTTGATGGATAGTAGTAATATACCAACTAGAACATTAACTAGTGTAACAAGTAAAGATATAGAAAAATTACAACCTAATATGACTTATAATGATGTTATTGAAATATTAGGTGATACTATTGATGTAGGTTCAGGTTTTTATATTTTAAATTACAAAGTAGACGATAAATATATTTTATCTATACCATTCACAACATCTGATTCAGAACTTGGTGTTTATGGAAAAGATTTATTAAAAGCATTACAACCTATTGA
>CAYOYB010000002.1:0-167160 GCA_964408085.1 uncultured Muribaculaceae bacterium
ACTATCTAAAGCTAATTTGATTGCTTCATCATATGTGATTGTTACTGTTGTATCAACATTTGTTACATTTTCTCCTGTTAAGGCTGGAATATATTGAATACCTGTTACACTTGGTGCTTTTTTATCGATTGTGAAACTAATTGTTTGTTCTGCACTTGCGTTTCCTACTAAATCTTCTACACTTACTGTTTCACTTACAATTGTTTCTTCATTTTCTACTCCTGTAAATGTTCTTGTAATTTGTGTATTATTTGTTCCTTCTACTATTGTCCATTCACTATCTAAAGCTAATTTGATTGCTTCATTATATGTGATTGTTACTGTTGTATCAGAATCTGTTCTTCCATTTTCTAAGGCTGGACTATATTCAATTTCTCCTACGATTTCTGGAATCTTTTTATCGATTGTAAAGTTAATTATATCTTCTTCACTTTCATTTCCAGCTAAATCTGTTACGATAACACTTTCATTTACAATTGTTTCAATATTCTCTAAACCTGTAAATTCTTTTGTAATCTTTGTATTATCTTCAAGTCCTGTTTCAGAGTCTACTACATAATTCCAGTTTTCTGGTAAGTTTACTGCTTCATTATATGTGATTGTTACTATTGTATCACTTGCTGTTCTTCCATCTTTTAAGACTGGACTATATTCAATTGCTCCAACTCTTTCTGGTGCTTCATTATCAATATTTGTTACATTATATGAAACTTTTCCTGTATTTCCAGCTAAATCTTTAAACTTAAAGCTGAAACTTCCATTCTCGTCTCTTTCTACACAATATTTTCTATTGTTTCCTTCTTCACATTGATATACTTTTGATGAAGCTAAATTTGTTATTATTACATCTTCACTTGTTTCTAATGTTAAGATTACTGAATCTTTTGTTGGTGTGCTTGGATTTGCTGTTACTACTCCTGTTGGTGCTTCTTTATCTATTACAAAGTTAATTGTTGTTCCAACACTGGCATTTCCTACTAAGTCTGTTACGTAAACATTTTCATTTACTACTGTTTCTTCTTTTGCTGCTCCTGTAAATGTTCTTGTGATTTGTGTATTATTTGTTCCTTCTACTATTGTCCATTCACTATCTTCATCTAATTTGATTGCTTCATTATATGTGATTGTTACTGTTGTATCAACATTTGTTACATTTTCTCCTGTTAATACTGGACTATATTCGATTTCTCCTACGATTTCTGGAATCTTTTTATCAATTGTGAAATTAACTAAAGTTTCTTCACTTGCGTTTCCATATAAATCTTCTACACTTACTTTTTCATTTACTACTGTTTCAGCAGCTTCTGCTCCTGTAAATGTTCTTGTGATTTGTGTATTATTTGTTCCTTCTACTATTGTCCATTCACTATCTTCATCTAATTTGATTGTTTCATCATATGTAATTGTTATTGTTGTATCAGTAGCTGTTCTTCCATTTTCTAATTCTGGACTATATGTTACATCTATTACACTTGGTGCTTTTTTATCAATTGTGAAACTAATTGTTTCTTCTGCACTTACATTTCCTACTAAGTCTTCTACTACAATACTATCTGTAATTGATGTTTCTTTTCCATTTTCACCTTCAAATGTTCTTTGTATTTGTGTTGTTGATTCACCTACAAATTCCCAATTTTCTGGTGCAGCTTTTAGTGCTTCACTATATGTTACTAATACTGTTACATCTTGTATTGATAAATTTCCATTTATTAAATCTGGTATATATGTAATTGCTTTTACAACTGGTGCTTCTTTATCTATTACAAAATTAATAGTTTCTTCTTCACTTGTATTTCCTATTAAATCTGTTACGACAACACTTTCATTTACATTTGTTTCGTCATTGTCTGCTCCTACAAATGTTTTTGTGATCTTTGTATTATCTACAAGTCCTGTTTCAGAATCTACTACATAATTCCAATTAGCTGGTAAGATTACAGCTTCACTATATGTGATTGTTACTATTGTATCGCTAGCTGTTCTTCCATTTTTTAAAGCTGGACTATATGTTACATCTGTTACACTTGGTGCTTTTTTATCGATTGTGAAACTAATTGTTTGTTCTGCACTTGCGTTTCCTACTAAATCTTCTACACTTACTGTTTCATTTACTACTGTTTCTGCATTTTCTGCTCCTGTAAATGTTTTTGTAATTTGATTTGTTGTTCCTTCTACAATTGTCCATTCACTATCTAAAGCTAATTTGATTGCTTCATCATATGTGATTGTTACTGTTGTATCAGTTGTTGTTCTGTCATTATTTAAAACTGGACTATATGTTACATCTATTACGCTTGGTGCTTTTTTATCGATTGTGAATGTAACGTTTGCTGTTTCACTTATGTTTCCAGCTAAATCTATTACTATTATATTTTCATTTACGATTGTTTCGTCATTGTCTACTCCTGTAAATGTTTTTGTAATTTGATTTGTTGTTCCTTCTACTATTGTCCAATCTGAACCATTTAATAATTTAATTGCTTCATTATATGTGATTGTTACTGTTGTATCAGAATCTGTTCTTCCATCTTTTAAAGCTGGACTATATTTAATATCTGTTACACTTGGTGCTTTTTTATCGATTGTGAAATCAACTATAGTTTCTTCACTTGTGTTTCCTACTAAATCTTCTACACTTACTGTTTCATTTACTACTGTTTCTGCATTTTCTGCTCCTGTAAATGTTTTTGTAATTTGATTTGTTGTTCCTTCTACAATTGTCCATTCACTATCTAAAGCTAATTTGATTGCTTCATCATATGTGATTGTTACTGTTGTATCAACATTTGTTACATTTTCTCCTGTTAAGGCTGGAATATATTGAATACCTGTTACACTTGGTGCTTTTTTATCGATTGTGAAACTAATTGTTTGTTCTGCACTTGCGTTTCCTACTAAATCTTCTACACTTACTGTTTCACTTACAATTGTTTCTTCATTTTCTACTCCTGTAAATGTTCTTGTAATTTGTGTATTATTTGTTCCTTCTACTATTGTCCATTCACTATCTAAAGCTAATTTGATTGCTTCATTATATGTGATTGTTACTGTTGTATCAGAATCTGTTCTTCCATTTTCTAAGGCTGGACTATATTCAATTTCTCCTACGATTTCTGGAATCTTTTTATCGATTGTAAAGTTAATTATATCTTCTTCACTTTCATTTCCAGCTAAATCTGTTACGATAACACTTTCATTTACAATTGTTTCAATATTCTCTAAACCTGTAAATTCTTTTGTAATCTTTGTATTATCTTCAAGTCCTGTTTCAGAGTCTACTACATAATTCCAGTTTTCTGGTAAGTTTACTGCTTCATTATATGTGATTGTTACTATTGTATCACTTGCTGTTCTTCCATCTTTTAAGACTGGACTATATTCAATTGCTCCAACTCTTTCTGGTGCTTCATTATCAATATTTGTTACATTATATGAAACTTTTCCTGTATTTCCAGCTAAATCTTTAAACTTAAAGCTGAAACTTCCATTCTCGTCTCTTTCTACACAATATTTTCTATTGTTTCCTTCTTCACATTGATATACTTTTGATGAAGCTAAATTTGTTATTATTACATCTTCACTTGTTTCTAATGTTAAGATTACTGAATCTTTTGTTGGTGTGCTTGGATTTGCTGTTACTACTCCTGTTGGTGCTTCTTTATCTATTACAAAGTTAATTGTTGTTCCAACACTGGCATTTCCTACTAAGTCTGTTACGTAAACATTTTCATTTACTACTGTTTCTTCTTTTGCTGCTCCTGTAAATGTTCTTGTGATTTGTGTATTATTTGTTCCTTCTACTATTGTCCATTCACTATCTTCATCTAATTTGATTGCTTCATTATATGTGATTGTTACTGTTGTATCAACATTTGTTACATTTTCTCCTGTTAATACTGGACTATATTCGATTTCTCCTACGATTTCTGGAATCTTTTTATCAATTGTGAAATTAACTAAAGTTTCTTCACTTGCGTTTCCATATAAATCTTCTACACTTACTTTTTCATTTACTACTGTTTCAGCAGCTTCTGCTCCTGTAAATGTTCTTGTGATTTGTGTATTATTTGTTCCTTCTACTATTGTCCATTCACTATCTTCATCTAATTTGATTGTTTCATCATATGTAATTGTTATTGTTGTATCAGTAGCTGTTCTTCCATTTTCTAATTCTGGACTATATGTTACATCTATTACACTTGGTGCTTTTTTATCAATTGTGAAACTAATTGTTTCTTCTGCACTTACATTTCCTACTAAGTCTTCTACTACAATACTATCTGTAATTGATGTTTCTTTTCCATTTTCACCTTCAAATGTTCTTTGTATTTGTGTATCATTTGATCCCTCTACAATAGTCCACTCTGAACCTTCTAACAACTTAATTGTTCCATCATATGTGATTGTTACTGTTGTATCAGTTGTTGTTCTTCCATTATTTAAAGCTGGACTATATGTTACATCTGTTACACTTGGTGCTTTTTTATCGATTGTGAAATTAACTGTTGTTGATTCACTAGCATTTCCTATTAAATCTGTTACAATAACACTTTCATTTACATTTGTTTCGTCATTGTCTGCTCCTACAAATGTTTTTGTGATCTTTGTATTATCTACAAGTCCTGTTTCAGAATCTACTACATAATTCCAATTAGCTGGTAAGATTACAGCTTCACTATATGTGATTGTTACTATTGTATCGCTAGCTGTTCTTCCATTTTTTAAAGCTGGACTATATGTTACATCTGTTACACTTGGTGCTTTTTTATCGATTGTGAAACTAATTGTTTGTTCTGCACTTGCGTTTCCTACTAAATCTGTAACAGCAACACTATCTGTAACTACTGTTTCTTTATCTACTTCACCTGTAAATGTTCTTTGAATTTGTGTATCATTTGATCCCTCTACAATAGTCCACTTTGAACCTTCTAACAACTTAATTGTTTCATCATATGTGATTGTTACTGTTGTATCAGTTGTTGTTCTTCCATTATTTAAAGCTGGACTATGTGTTACATCTATTACACTTGGTGCTTTTTTATCGATTGTGAAATTCACTGTTGTTGATTCACCAGCATTTCCAGCTAAATCATTAACCTGAATAGTATCTAAAATATCTGTTACAATACCATTTTCACCATTAAATTGTTTATAAATTTGTTTTGAATTAGTCGATGAAATAGACCAGTCGCTACCTTCTGCTAAACTAATTTCTTCATTATAAGTAATTGTTACTGTTGTATCAGCAGAAGTTTTCCCATCTATTAAAGCTGGGCTATATTTAATTCCTGTAACTTTTCCATCTTCATCTTTTAAAACAGTTGGACCTGTTATATCCATCCAAAATGTTATTTCATTTTTATTTCCTGCTGCATCAGTTACTACTAACTCATATTTGCCTTCATTGGCATTATTAGCAGCAATTAAATATTCACTATCAATTGAATTACCATTTAAAGTTGCAGTTCCTTCTGTAAATTTAATAGTTACATCATGATTGTAATGGTTACCATTTTCTACCCCTTCAACTTCTGGAGCTGTTTTATCTACTGTGAAACTTACAGTTTTGCTATTACCAATATCATCAGTAACTACTAATGTATAATCACCATCTGTTGAAATAACTTGTCCATTTTCAATATCTTGACCATTCAATTTAGCTGTAACTGGAACTATTGAACCATTAAACACTTTATTGAATCCAATTGTTACATTTTTAGTATAAGTTGTCCCATTTACAACACCAGTAATTGTTGGTTCATATTTATCAATATTATTAATATTAATAGATATCTGACGATAATTATTAACACTATTTTTAGCATAAATAGTTATTGTTTCAGTAGTATTTGTACTAAATGTTTTAGATATTGTCTTACTATCTATCTTGTCCCATCCAGAAACATCTAAAATATCCAAATTAGTTACAATTGTAACTGTGACATTTTTATTAGTTCTATCAGTTATACTATAAGTAGGACCTTTATAGGCAAGAGGTACTTGAGGAGCAATGGTCTCATTTATAGTATTTGCAGTCATATATACTACATTACTAGTTATGGTAGTGACATTATTACAACTCAAATTAGACTCATATATATATTCACCATTAACATTTTTAACAGTAATATATGAATCATTTGTACAATTAATATCATCACCTAAAAAGCCATATGCTTTTAATAATGACACTGGTACCTGTAATTCATCACCTATTCCAATATCATTACTTTCGATATAACTAGCTGCTGCTAGTAAAATATCATCTTCCGAAAAATATGCTTTTTTATTATTAATTAAAGAATAAGTAAAAATTCCTCCAACTAATAATACTAAACTTGCTATAACATAAGTTAAACTCTTAATAAATTTCTTATTCATAAAAAATCCCCCTCTAATTGGTTTAATATAATAACATTATTTTGTTCTTTTGTCAATATGCGTCTATAATACCTTTATTATTTGTGTAAAAATGACATTTATTATAATAAAAAATGTGCATCATCAATGATGGCACACATTAATCAACAACATTGATGCTAGATTTTAATGTATATACAATATTTTCTCCTACTCCCCAGTTAACTGTTAAACTTAACTCTGAAGAAACTCCATTAACAAATCCTTGTGGTATTGAGAAATAAGCATAACCTTCTGAATCATATTTTAAAAATCCAGCATTATATGTTTCTCCATAAGGAGTTACTATTGTAGCATTTTTTAAAACTTCATCTGAATATTTATATGGTGCTCTAACTACTACATTTATATAATAAACACCAAAATCATCAACATTAGCTTTTTCTACTACTCCTTTGTAATTAACAACATTACCACTTTCTATTGTAGGCTCAATTCCTTTATCATCAGAAACGAATACGCTTGTTCCAGTTAATTTATCAACATCAACTTTTGTTTCGTCATTCTCATTTCCACCTGTTGGTCCAGTTGGATTACTTGGTTGAACTGGATTACTTGGTTGAACTGGATTGCTTGGCTGAACTGGATTGCTTGGCTGAACTTGATTGCTTGGCTGAACTGGATTTCCACTTGTTTGATTTCCTCCAGTATTTCCACCAGCTAGTGTATTATTAGTATTAGTTGATGAACCAGTATAGTTATTACCATTATTGCTTAAATTATTATTTCTATCTAAGCTATCATATTTACTATCATCTTTTTCCTTATCATCAGTATCCTTTTTATCTTTATTTGATGTTTGATTATCTTTTTTATTATCATCTTTTTTATCATCATCTTTTTTATTGTTAACTTGATTATCAGTAGTAACACCACCATCATCAATATCATTATCTTCGCTTGGGTTAGCAAACGAGAAAACTAAAAAACCAGTAACTATAAACATCACTATAATTAATATTGCCTTTTTATTAATCATAAAAAATTCCCCTTTCTTTGACGTTAGAAAAAGTATAACATATACGTAAAAAAATGTCAATTACTGTTTTGATATTATTTTTTTTTACTTTTTTCTATTGACAATTGAGTAAATATGTGATTCGTATTTCAATTAAAAATAAAAACATATCACTATATAATATGCAAAAAGGTGAGATAATCCTCACCTAGTATTAAAAAATTAATTACTTTTCTAAATTTCTAAACATTTTTTATTTACAATTTCCATAAAAAAGGTTCTAATTTTAACTTTATCTGTTGGACTCATATTAGTAAAATTTAATCTTAATTGATATCCACTATCTAAAGATAAAAGCAAACAGATATCTTTTGGCTTAAAATCTAACGCACAAGAAGAAATAGATGTAATAGGAAAAAAATGAATACGTTTATGTTTTCCACTTATTCCTTTAACATCAAACAAAATTATTTTTCGATCAGTCAAAATAAATTTGTCGCGCATTGTCCCATAACCTATTAATATTTTTTCGTTTGTATCAATATATTCACTAACATAATCTGGCAAATTATTAATATCCAATTCTTTATAAAAATTAAAATATTGTGTCAATTCTTTATACTTTATATAAGCCATACATACCACCTATCTAACTATTGGCCAAATTCTAAATTGAACTTTTCCAATTATATCTTTACGACTAATTAATCCATACACTCTACTATCTTTAGAATTTTCACGATTATCTCCAAGAACAAAGTAATATCCCTCAGGTATTACTTCATAATCAAATTGTTCTAAACTAAAATCTTTAGTAACTCCTGATATATTAAAGTATTCTTTTGTAACTTCACCATTTATATATAATTTGTTATCTTTATATTCAATAGTATCTCCTGGTAAACCTATGATTCTCTTAATCATATATTTTGTATCATCATTAGCAATAACAACAACATCAAATAATCTAGGTTCTTTAAATCTGTAGGAAATTTTGTTTAAAAACAATAAATCGCCAGATTTATAATTTGGTTCCATTGATGGTCCTACTACCTGTTCTAAAGAAAATACATACTTAATAGTTAAAATAACAACAACTGCTATTGAAATATATACAATAAAATCTTTAAGAAATTCTTTGATATCTCGCATACTAACTACTCCTCTATTATGATTATAGCATGTATACAATTGAAAGTAAATTAACAATGATTTTGCTTTACATTAATTATTATCAAAAATATTTTAATTTTTAAATTTAATATTTTTTACTTTTCTTAAATAATATTTACCATCGTTATTTTTTTCTTCACGACAAGTTATATGTAAATTATCTTTTTTAAAATCCAAATTTAATAAAAGAGCATAATTATTTTTATCACAAACTAATGATGGTTCAATACATTTTTTTTCATTCTTTCTATAAATTTTATTAATAAGAAATTTATAAAATATTAATCTTTCATATAATCCATGTATTTTTCCCATATTTATTAAATATTTACTAGCAAAGTTTAATTTTTTTAATACTAGAGAAATATAGTCATTCTTATTTACGCCAAAAAAAGTATAAACTTTATTATTAGTCATCTCTTGACTTATAATATCAAAAAATGTGTCCATATAAAATCCACCTTCAATTAGTTTTAACCTGTTATCAAGTGAAATTATATATTTTTCTGATAAACTAATTAAATATGGGTATTCACTTTTTACTGTACCATATTTTGGTATAACCCCAAAGTATTCCGTTTTCAGTCCTAATTGATTGGCAAACAAATCCTTTAATGGATCAATATAATACCAACCATGATCACCATTAACTATTAGAGCATAATGTGGTATTGATTTTACATTAGTTGTTATTATATGACAATCAATTTTAAATTCTTCATAAATTGATTTATATATTTCGCAAATTGTTTGACAAACTACTAAGTTGTATTTTTGTTTAAAGCCATTTTGATATATCTTTAACTGTTCGTCACTATCAGCTAAGAAATAAGATAAATCACGTTCAAAAAATGGAGCTAATTTTACATAGAGAAATCTAATAATTTGATCTCTTTGCCAATTTGCATTAACCTCATTTATTATTTTATCTATATTGTCTAACATATCTATAGTCCTGCATTAGTATTTATTTTCTTTACAAATTGTTGTGATTTATTAACTCTATTTTCTTGTATTGCTTCCATCTAAATTCCTCATAACTAATATTTAATGTTATATAATTTACTATAATTTAAAATTATTTTCAATATAAAAAAATCCAATTTTTATATTTGGATTTTAATTTTTAATTATTTTGTAAATATTTTTTTAAGATTGTATTTAATTCATCAACATTAATAGGTTTTGATAAATAATCATTAAAACCAACACTTAAATATTTTTCTTTAACACCAACAATAGCATCAGCTGTTAAAACAATAACAGGTGTTGAAAAATTATCTATTTTTTTAAGTTGTTTTAATGTTTCCACGCCATCCATATCTGGCATCATTTGATCCAATAAAATCAAATCAAATTGTTCGCCATTATTAATAAGCTCTAAACATTCTTTTCCACTTAATACTGATGTTGTTATTACCTCATAAGGCTTTAACAATTTTTCAGCTACTTTTAAATTTAACTTATTATCATCAACTATTAATACTTTTTTACCAATTGCTTTAAAATTACTAGCTTTTTTCTTTTGTATTTTAATCATGTCAATATCACCAATTGGTTTATCATCAATGATTTTTTGTTCAATTGTGATAGTAAAAATAGAGCCTTCTCCTACTTTACTTTCAGCAATTATTGAACCATTTAATAAATCGATAAGTTTTCCAGAAATGGATAAACCCATACCTTGGATATAATTTTTATCGTTATTGGTTATCTTTTTATTATCATCAAAAAGACGTGATAATTTGCTTTTTTCAATACCAATTCCTGTATCAATAACAGATATTTGTAATTCAACATTTGAATTATGTTTAATACCTTTTGTTTTAATTGTTATAGCTCCATCTTCTGTAAATTTAATAGAATTATTTAATAAATTTAATATAATTTGTCTAATTTTACCATTATCACCAAATAATTTAGTTGGTAAATTTTTATCAATATCTAATACTAATTTTACTTTATCTTGATTAATACGTTCTTTAGTTAAATTATAAATATCTTTAAAAAATTTAGCAGTACTATATTCTTTTTCTTCTAATTTTAAAACGCCTGATTCAATTTTAGAAATATCTAATATACCATCTATAACATCAAGTAAATTATTACTAGCACTATTAATATTTTCAATGTCTTCACGAACATTTTCATTGATTTCATCAGCTAATACTGATTCACTTAAACCAATAATAGCATTCATAGGTGTTCTAATCTCATGAGACATAATTGATAAAAATTCTGATTTAGCATCATTTGCTTGCTTAGTTTCCTTTAAAGCATTTTGTAACATGGCATTTTGTCTACGCATATATTCTGTATCTTCAGTAACATTTTTTGTTAAAACAGTAACATGTTTCTCACCTTTATTTGTAGTAAAAAATAGTGTACTTTCTAACCAAATATTTTGTGTATCATCAGCTAAAGAATATTTTAGTGAAGTTGTTTCATTAAGTTGTTCGTTTGATAACTTTTCTAAATTATCTAATTCTAATACTTTAGAAAGATTATTATAATCTTCTTCTTTAATATGTGATTTAATAATATCTAAAAGTTCATTATAATTGCCTTTTTTAGAATCTCCAAAATATCTTATATCTTCTTTTAAATTTTTTAAAGTAAATTCCTGAGTAGTTAAATTAATATCTATTTCAATATCATATGATAAAGAAGTAATTTGATTAAGTTGACGTTCACGTGTTTTTATATCACTAGCTTGAGAAACTAATAAATGTTGTTGGTCATGTTCTTTAGTTGCGTCAGAAATTAAAATGACAAAATAACTAGATTTTTTTTCAATAAATGGATATATTTTTATTTTTAACCATCTAGTATGTTGATAACTAGGATTTCGATAGGAGAACATTTGACTTAAAAATTCACTTTGCTCATCCCAACTATCTAATTGGCTAGATAAAGATTCACTTTTAAAAATTTCTTTTATTATAGTCATTTCATCTTTATCATTTATTTCATTTACCTTAATACCTAAAACATCATACATATTATGAGTCATATAAACTAGTTCACGATTTTTATTATCATACATTAAATAAATAGTATCTGAATTTTTTACAAGTGAATTAAACAATTGATCACGATGTTTAAGTTCCTTAGTTTTTTCTTTATTACGAATATAAATAATAATATAAAATATTAAAAATATTACTAAAATAGCAGCTATAGCCCCAACTATAATTGTTACCATAGTCTCACTACTTAAGGAACTATAATCTACAAATTTATAAGTTAATAAAAGAACTGCTAACATAACAATAATCAAAATTGGAATAAATTTTTTACCTTTTAACATATTTATCACCTACTATTTCCCTAAATATTCTTTAACGATTTTAATAACACGATTAGCTTCTGCAAATAGTATTTCAAAATTATTATTAACATAATCAATATCGTTTTCTTTACTTTTCATTTCATGTTCAAAAGACATTTCAGCTAATTTAGTAAATCCTAAATACTTAGAATCACTTTTCATAGAGTGTACACCTATCGCATAATTAGCCATATCACTATTATCTTTGTATTGTTTTAAATTTGGTAAACGAGTTTCAGATTCATTCAAAAAATCTTCTAATGTTTCTTCATACATTTCCATATCACCAAGTAATTCAATACTACTATCAACATCAATTCCATTTTCTTTTAATAAATTTACATCTTTCATTTTTATTTTTCCTTTCCTAAAAATTTTTGGATTATAATAATTAATTCTTGTTTATCAATTGGTTTTGATAAATAATCATCAAAGCCATCCTTAAGATATTTTTCTCGCATTCCAGAAATAGCATTCGCTGTTAAAGCTATAGTTGGAATATTAAAATAATCTAATTGTTTTAAATTTTTTAAAGCCTCTACTCCTGTCATATTTGGCATCATATCATCCATTAAAATTAAATCATATACTTCTCCATTTTTAATCTTATCGATACATTCTTGACCACTTGTAACTGTTTCGATATTAACATTTAAACTTTGTAATAATCTACCAGCCACTTTTAAATTAACCTTATTATCATCAACAACTATAATTTTCTTATTAGAAAAATCGTAATCTGTAAAATCTGATGTGTTTGTTGTTTCTTGTTCTAAATCTTCTATTTTTTTATTTACAATTCTTTGATCGATAGCTACTGTAAATTTTGAACCCTGTCCATAAACACTTTGAACTACAATATTGCCATGCATTAGTTCAATTAGTTTTTTAGTAATAGCCATTCCTAGACCAGTTCCTTCAATTGTAATATTTTTTTCTAGATCAAAACGTTCAAATTTACTAAATAACTTATCAATATTTTCTTTTTTAATACCAATGCCTGTATCTTCAACAGAAATAATTAACCTACAAATATCATCTTTAACAACTGTACTAACATTAAATTCTATATAACCTTCTTTAGTATATTTTATAGCATTTGTTAAAATATTTAAAATAATCTGTTTGATTCTAACATGGTCACCATATAAAACTTGTGGAATATTAGAATCAAAGTTAGTTC
Source organism: uncultured Muribaculaceae bacterium (assembly GCA_964408085.1). GTDB lineage: Bacteria > Bacillota_I > Bacilli_A > RF39 > UBA660 > CAJLIR01. The sequence continues at coordinate 13,066 of CAYOYB010000002.1, forward strand.
TAAAATCAAGCTGTTTATCTCCTAATCTAGCCATTGATAAAGAAACTAATTCTTTTAATATTTTATTAAAATTATATTCTGTATTAACAATTTCTAATTTATTAGCCTCTATTTTAGAAATATCTAAAATACCATTTACAATATCAAGCAAACTTTCAGAAGCTGATATAATATCTTCAACTTCATCTTTAGTACTCTCTGGTAAATTTTCTTCTTTTAATGCTTGACTAAATCCTACAATAGCATTAAGTGGCGTTCTAATTTCATGACTCATATTTGATAAGAATTCAGATTTTGCTTGATTAGCTTTTTCAGCCTGATCACGTGCAATATTAAGCTGTTCAATTAATTTCATATCAGGATTCTCAATGGTATGATACATCATGCTTATTACTATGGCATGTAAAGATAGCATTAATGTTAATTCAGGATGAAGAGATTGAATTATTATAACAACAATACCAAGAGCTAAAAATACAATTAATGGATAATACTTTTTTAAAAATTTACTTCTTATATTACATAACAATAAACATATACATACTCCTACTAGTATCATTGAAATTAAAGATACATAATTTACAGCAGGTCCAAATGAATAGGCAGCACCATTATCAATATGATAATCTAAATCAAGTATAAAAATAATTATCATACTTAAAAAGGACAAAAATATTCCAAATTTTTTAAGAAATCTCACAATTTTTTCTCTTTTTATCGAAATATACACAATATAATATGTAAAAAGGAATGTCCAAAAAATAAGATATACCAAAATTAATTTTAAAAATAATATACATGTTGTATTATTAGTTGGGATAATATTTCTTATAGTTAGAGTTGTTGGAAAAACTTCAATTAATAGTCCTATTAATGTTAATACTACTAAAATACCATATATCTTGGTTTCTTTTGTTTTAACTCTTTTTTTAGAGAAAAATATAATAACTGTAAACAAACAATACGCTAAACTAATAATTGAAAAAAATATTCCATTTTGCATCTACCATCACCCATTATAAATTATATCATAAAAAAAAAGAAAAGTTAATTATTTACTTTTCTTTAATACTTTATTTGGTAAATTTATAATTACAAGTTTATCTGAAGCATCATAATCCTTGCAAATATCATTACCAGTCTGTTGAAGAACTTTATATTCAACTTTCCCAACAGGTGTTCTAGGTAATTCTGATGATATAGCAATAATATTTGGCCAATATTTTTCAGGTAAATTACTTTTAATTGTATTTAGTATACTATCAGTTGCATCAACAGTTGATAACCCAGTAAAATTATCTAATGAAAGGTGTAACACTAATAAATCACTATGATTAGTCATCTTACAATTCTTTACATTTCTGTCTTTTTTTATAATTTCAACAATATCAAGCATATTAACTTTTTCTTTCTGTCCATTTCTTTGAATTTCAATTGGAGATTTATATCGATCTAATACAGTTAAACAGCCATCATAATCAACAACAGCATAATCTCCTGTATCATACCAAATAACTCCATTTTTATCTGGAATTAAAACTTTATTTGTTAAATCGTCCCTTCCATAATATCCATTCATCATACATGGACCAGTTATAAATAATCTACCTGGTTGGCCATATGATAGATTATCACCATTCTCATCTAATATTTTAACATTATTAAATGGTAAAGGTATACCAGCTGTACCAATCTTATTACAATATGGATGTGTAATACTAAATGTTGTATTAACTTCTGAAGAACCAAATCCAGTCATTTGATAAACTCCAGTTTTATTATAAAAAGTTTCTGCTGCATTTAGTTCACAACGTTCTCCACCTATTATAGCATGTTTTAGGTTTTCACTAACTCTTTTTAAATCCTTTTCTGGTAAATTTAATATAGAACTCCATAAATATTGAGACCAAATTCCCATATTAACATTATGTTTTTTAAAATAATCTGGAATTTTGGAATATTCTAATAATAGTTCAATTATATTCACACCACCTAAACATAAAACAGCATGAACAATATCAGCATCCCAAAATGCTAAAAATGGTGGTACTAAAGCCAAATTTTTGGTATCATGTTTAAATCCAAATTTTCCAAGTTTTTGTTGAAATGCTAATGCATTATTAGCATCATGTGAAAGTAAAATTGCTTTATTAATACCTGTTGTACCACTAGTAAAAGAAATATTGCATGGTAATTTCTTTTCATATATTTCATTTAAATTTTTAGTATCAATTTTTTTACCTAACAATAAAAAATCATTCAATTTCATTTTTTCATTTATTTTTTTACCAGAAAGGAAATCTTTAACCAATTTTAATGTAATAAAAAACCTTTCTGGATTATAAATTGGTGTCGAATACTCCATAGGAAGTGATACTTTAATTGCATGAGAAAATTTAGAATCATTAATAACCGAGTAGATTTTATCTTCTAAATAATCTAATGTAAATATCATTTTTGGGTTAACATTTTCTAATTGTCTATACAATCTATTTTTACCATCATCATTTATTCCCATATCCAAAACATTCAAATTGCAAGTAATTAATCCTAATGAAGTAGCTGAATACTTAATTGCATACATTTCTGGAGTGGTAAGACTGATAGTGCATATTACATCACCCTTCTGTAATCCCAACGCAGAAAATGATTTTTCAAACTCTAGCACCATTTTTTCAAAATCTGAAACTGTAAACTTCTTCATTCCACGATTATCAATTATAATCCTATCTTTATCTTGACCAATACATTGAAATAAATAATCCTTTTGCAGCATTTCAGGAAAAGATTGTTCAAAAACATCTGCATCATACCATTGTTCCCATATTCTATCTTCCGAAATATTACCAGTAATAGGTCTATCTAATTTTCTTCTCTTATTTTCATTAATTATATTTTCCATTTCTATCTTCCCCCTTCATAGTAGTCACTTATGTTAATAATTTTATGATTAATTGTCAATTTCTTTTGCGCGAATTGTCATTATTTTAACATAAAATGACCCTATTTCATTTAAATACACCCTTATTATATCAAAAAATGATACTTAAAGCATCATTTTATTATAATTCTCCAAATATTTTTTTTATTTTTTCTAAGCATTCTAAACTATATTTCTTATAAGCTGTTAAAGTAATGCTCATAAATTCCACTAATGTTATAATATCATTTGGTAATTCTATATCTATTCTTCTTAAAATAATTGGTGTTATTTCAATAACAAAGCAAAACCCAATAACACATAAAGCTGCAATTCCTCCTTTTAAAAAGCCATAGAAAAATTTTTTAAAATCAAATCCTACTTCTTTAGTACCAATTAATGCACCTAAAACTGTATCAATAACAAATAATAAACATAACACTAATAAAAATAAAGCTGAAGTAATAAAATTTTCAAACATTACCATACCTCCAAATCTCTATTATATTAGATTCGATACTATAAAATATGGTAATAAAAAAAACATAGAAAATTTAATATTTAAATATTCCATGTCTATATTATTTATTTAGCTTCATTTAATGCCATATTAACAGCTGTATATATATCATCAATTTCGATTGTAACACCAGCTACAGAATCAGTTTTTGTTTTTGCATCATCTGTCCATTTAATCCAGTTTAGTCCTTGTTGTTTAACAATTTCATTTTCTAGAGTTTCAACTTGTTCATACCATTCAGCACCACCTGGAATATTTCCTATACTTGCTGAAGTAGATTTCATTCCATATTCATCTCCAAGTTGTTTTTTCGTTGATAATGTTCCTGGAGTATGGATATAAGTAGAATCAATAAATACAGATTTAATCATTCCTAAATCATCAACATAAACAACAGCTGTTGTTGTTAAAATTGAACCATAAGATTCACTTTGAGCATAACCAAAATATGTTCCTTCTTTATATATACCCTTTTCTGGCACTTCTTCACAACCTGTAAAAATAAAAATAGAAATTAAACATAAAAATAATCCTTTTATTCTTTTCATTCTTTCTCTCCTATCATATATAAGTTATTATATCATAATTAAAAATCTTTTTCAATATCTACAAAATTAGCTATAAATTACCAATTTATCGATGTATCTAATACTTTTTTAATCTCCTTTGTCAAAAAACCTATCGAAATACCTGTTGGCAACGATAAAATTAAAGCCCATGCCATATAATAAATCATATTTAGATTATAAAATAATATCGCTATTATAATTTGTCCTATTGTGTGGCTAATTGAACCAATTATACTAACGCCAACCATTGATAACTTACTTACTTTTTTAGCAGCATACATCGCTATAACACTTAAAACTGATCCCCCTAAACTAAAGAAAAAGCTCATACTAAATAATCCTGTTCTAAGTATTCCTACTAAAAAAACTCTTAAAATTGATATTAGTAATGCATCTTTAAAGCCATAGACATATATAGCTAATAAAATAACTATATTAGCTAAACCTAATTTAAATCCGGGAATTACTCCATAAAAAAATGGTACAAAACTTTCAATAATATTTAGAACAACTGATAAAGCAAGCAACATAGCTATGCGACTAATTTTTTTTATTTCCATATGCTCACCTCAATACTGTATCTAAATTATTTTGTTCCTTACTAGATATTTTAATAATAATTTTATTTGGCAAACAGACAATTGTCTCATAAGACTTTTCAATAAAACCTTGTTTACTACATAAATGAAGTGGACTATCCTCTTCCTCTACTTTAACTTTTCCGTTGTTAGTTATTATTTTTACAGGTCCATTATATCCTTCAACAATATATTCTTTTTCTTCTTTATTAGTTAAATCAATAACTAAAACTAAATTATTATCATAATATACCAATGCCTGTTTATTAGATTCTTTATCTATAATAGCTATCATAAACAAGACTATGATAGCTATTGCTAAAATTATTATAATAAGTTTTAAATCGTTTTTATTCATACTTTTTAAAATTTGATGATTTAACTATTTGGTCATCATTTGTATACCAAATGGCTTCTACATTATCATATTGTTCAAGGAATTTTTGACCATCTTCAACACTCATTAAGAATAATGTAGTAGATAATACATCACCTAATATAGCATCATCAGTAATAACGGAAACACTTTTCATATAATTGGCTGGCATTTTAGTATTTGGGTCAATTATATGATGATATTTTTGCCCATTATATTCATAAAAACGTTCATACCCACCACTACTAGTTACAATAGCATTAGATAAATTTAAAGTTGTAAAAATTCCTGAAGCATTGTTAGGATCTTGAATACCAACTTTATATTTACTACCTTCAGAATTAACACCAGCTAGTACTGTTCCTCCTGCATTAATTAAATAACGTTCAAAACCAATACTTTTTAAATAATGATGAACGACTTCAGTTGCATACCCTTTAGCAATTCCACCTAAGTCAAGATTAACATTTCCAGTTAAAATTTTATAATCATCATATAAAACGATATGTTTGATATCTAATCCTGATAATCTATATAATTCGTCATTTGTTGGTATACCAGTTTGGCTATCACGATATATCTTCCATAAATCAGTTAAGTTACCTATATTAATATTAAATAGACCATTGCTTTTATAATACCACTTAGTACTATAATCCAAAATATTATAAAGATCTTGATTTATTTCTAACTGTGTAATATCATTCGTGTGATTAATTGTATAAACATTATTTATGCCATCATAAGAATTATACCTATCAGTAAGTTCATGATAATATTTATAAATTTTTTCAATTTCATTTATAATCGTATTTGCCTCTTCCTCGTTAGTACTATATAATTTAATATCAATAACAGTATCCATATAATTCAAAGTTTTTGTATATTCTTTATATTTTATTGTTGTTACCTTTTTAAAAATAAAAATAACTCCTAACACAATTAAAATAAAAATAGCTGCTAAAATTAATAATTTTGGAATAACACCCTTTTTAAATTTCCTTTTTTTCGTCATATTTTTCACCATAATTATTATAACAAAAAAAAATAATAAAATCTACTACTTTATTATTTCACATTATAAATACTAACTGTTTTAGTACCATATGTTCTTTCTTTTAATAAATTTAAATTATCATTATTAATAATTTCATTTTCATATTCACATAAAATAATACCATTTTGATTTAATAAATCATTTTCATAAATATATACAATTATGTCATTAATCAAATTTAACTTATATGGAGGGTCTAAAATAATTATATCAAATTTTATGTTATTGTCTTTAAATTCTTTTAATGCTTGTTTATAATTTTTAAAAATAGTTTGATAATTATTATCGCTCAATTTTGATAAATTATTTTGTAATATTTTATAAATATCAGTACTATTATCAACAAAATAACAATATTTAGCTCCATTACTTAAAGCCTCAATACCAAGTGACCCACTACCAGCAAACAAATCAAGACAAACACTATTTTTTAAGTTTGTCTGTATCATTGCGAACATCGATTCTTTAACTCGATCCATCGTTGGTCTAGTTCCATTAATATTGAAACCATCTAAAGATATTCCTTTATATTTTCCACTTATAACCCTCATACTTCACCTACTTTAATGAACCAATAACTGATTGTATCATTTCAATAGTATTAAACATTTTTTCTAATCTATCAGTTGGTCTTAATTTATATTCTTCTTTAACATTTTCTTCAAATTCTTTAAATAATTCTGGATTTCGTGTTAATAATTTATACCAAATAGAATTTTCTCTAATATATCTCTGGTAATAGGGATTATTTTTTATTTTAAATTGAATATCTAGTGTCATTAGTCCTCAAAATGTTTATATAAGGGTCTAGGTTTGTATTCTTCTGAATTCGTTTGCTTTGAACTATTAAAATCTTGCATAACCCCTATAACTCTTTGCAAACTATTAACACCTTCACGTATACTATCTAAGTCTATTCCTTTTATCCAAGACATAAAATCTGATGTTGCTGTACTAGTGCTAGCTGCAGCCGCTGTAGCAACTGTTGCAGCTGTATCAACATCTAAAAAGTCTTTCCAAGCTTCTTTAGAATCACCATATAAATCATATATTTCATAAAATTTTTGCCAAGTCATATCGTTATTTTTTACATATTTAATTAAGCGAGGATTATCTTTAACAAAATTTTTAAATTCATCAATTTTAGACATATAACCACCTAATATAATATATGCAAAAAAGATAATAAATTGAAAAAATTATACTTTTAATTGTTCTCTTGCTTTATTTCTAATTCTTTGAAGAGCATTATCAACAGCTTTTAAATCTTTTTCTAAAATTTCTGCGATTTCTTTATAAGAAAAACTAGCTAATTTAAGTTCAAATACTTGTTGTTCAAAATCAGTCAAAGTTTCCTTGACATTATTAATTAATTCTTGTTCTCTTTCAAACTCTAAAATTTGCATTTCTGGATTTTGACTATTATCAGCAAATAAACTTTCTAACTTGTATTGTTCTCCATCAGGAAGTTCTAAAGATAGTGACTCATTTAATATTTTATTTTTTTGTCTTTTAGCTCTAACAACATAATTAATGATGCCTCTTTCGATACAAGTTCTAGCATATGTGTAAAAAGTTACATCTTTATTGTTTTGATAACCATTTATAGCAATATTAAGTCCTAGACGCCCTTCTTGAATTAAGTCAGTTATCTCTAGTCCTGCATTTTTACAATATCGATACATGCGTTTAGATATCGTTACAATTAATGGTTCATATTTTTTAAAAATAATCTCATTTGCTTCTTCATTATTTTCTGCTATATATGATAATAATTCTGAATCATTATAATCACGATAATCCATAAAAAACCTACTTTCTACATTTTATTGCCTCATATATAATAATACCTGCTGCTACTGATGCATTTAAACTATTAATTTCGCCTCGCATAGGAATACTTGCAATAAAGTCACAAGATTCTTTTACTAATTTACTCATGCCATTACCTTCATTACCTATAACAATTCCTGTTTTTCCTTCATAAGATATTTCATCATATGGTGTTCCTTGCATATCTGTTCCAACAATCCAAAAACCATTATCCTTTAAATATTTAATTGTATTATTTAAGTTAGTAACACAAGCAATTTTTATATTTTCTAAGGCGCCTGCACTTACTTTCATAACAGTAGAATTAACACTAACAGAACGGTCTTTTGGTATAATTATACCATTTACCCCAGCTGCTTCACAAGTTCTAATTATTGCACCTAAATTATGTGGATCTTCAAGATGATCTAAAATTACTAATAGAGCATTAGGATCATTTATAAGCTCTGATATATCTGCATATTCATAATCAGGCACACTTAAAATTATACCTTGATGATTTCCATTTGCAAGTTTATCTAATTCAAATTTTTCACAATAATTTATACGAATTTTCATTTTCTGTAAAGCAGAAATTATATATTTGTCACTAAAATCCTTATAAATATACGCTTTTTGTATTTTTTCACCTTTTTTTAAAATTTCTAAAGCAACATTTTTTCCAAATACATACATACTTATTCTCCTTCATATCTATAGTGACCTGTTATGCCACTTTTTTTATACCAACACTCTAATGCATCTTCTTCACGATTATATTGACCTGCATTATGAATTAAATATGGTATTCCTTCTTTATTTCGTTTATCAGATATAATGCCAATATGTGTATAAGAAGCACCAAAAACAACAATATCACCTGGTTGCCAAGAGGCAATATCATAAGGATCTAGTGTTAAACTTGTGGCATATTTATCAAAAAATACTTTTAAATTTCTAACACGTCTAAAATCAATATTAGGGTCTGGTACTTTATCTAAGCCTGGATAATCATCAGGATTATTTTTTATATCCAAATCAATCATTTCTTTTAAATCATAGCCAGCATTTTTAAATGCACGCCAAATAACATCAGAACATACACCTTCATCATCAGGTGGATATCCTCCAGCATAATATACACTTTTATATTTAGGCTTATTTATGGCATCCATCCTAGCCCCTAGCATAATATCATTATAATCATCTATTCCATCATTGTCATAGTCAATAGAAGATGTTACTACCTCAATTCCAAAATCACTAGCTAAATAAGTTTTTGGTTTAATAAAAATTTTAAGTACTAAAATAATAATTACTATAGATAATATAAAAATAATACTTTTTTTAATCATTTAATATTTTACCCATTAACTCATCAAGTCTAGCATTTTGGTTATCTAAATATAAATAGCCAACCACAGCTTCTAAACTAGTAGCATATTTATAAGTAATTATATCTGTATTTTTTGGCATTCTGGATTTATGATTTCTGGCTCTAAAAATAACTTCTAGTTCCACATCATTAAAGAAATTACTATCAATTAAGGTAGTTATAAATTTAGCTTGAGCTTTAGCACTTACATATTCGATTGCTTGTTTTTGCAATCTATCTACTTTTGTTATTCCTTTTTCAATTAAAAATTTTCTAACATATATCTCGTAGATTGCATCTCCTATATAAGCTAGAGTTAAGACATTTTTATCCTTTGTATTCATCATATCTATCAAATGTTATTCCTTTTATATAACCATTTTTAATATCATTTAAAATAACATTATATACTTTCTCATAATCGATTTCGCCACCTTTAATTAAACAACCTCTTTTTTTACCAATAATATCAAGTGTATCAACTATATCATCAGTTATACTATCTATTCCATAGCGCTCTTTTAAAATTTCTGGATAATAATTATTTAATGTTTCTAATATATAACTTATAACATCAAAAAGTGGTAAAATTTCTTCTTTAATTGCTGTTAAACTAGCTAAATTATAAGCGATTTTATTTTGATCTAATTTAGGCCATAAAATACCAGGTGTGTCTAAAAGTTCTATTTTTTCATTTATTCTAATCCAATTTAAATCTTTTGTTATACCTGGTGCATTACCTACATTAACAGCTTTTTTACCAACTAAACGATTAATAAGTGTTGACTTACCTACATTTGGTATTCCAACAATTAAAGCACGAGTTCTTCTTTTGCTAAGTCCCTTACTAATTCTTTTAGCATTAACGTCTTCCATTATTTCTTCAGTTAAATCAATAATACTTTTAGAATCAAAATTATGCTCTAAATCCAAAAGCAATACTTTTTTACCTTCATTTTTATAATTTTCAATCCACTTATTTGTTTCCTTTTTATCACATAAATCACTTTTAGTCATAATAAGAATACGTGGTTTATTTTTTAATAAATCATCAATTTCTTGTACAATTGAAGAATATGGTATTCTAGCATCAACAACTTCATATACAACATCAATTAAATTAATATTCTCAAGTATTAATCTTTTTGTTTTTGCCATATGCCCTGGATACCAGTTGATATTGGTTTTGTTTTCATTCATTATTATCACTTCCTTAATTTTGCTTATTTTAGAATCACACTTTATATAATTTTTATAGTGCTCATAATATTTTTCAATCGAATCACTAACATTTATCCAATAGTAATTTGTCATTGTATTATCATATTCATCAAGTTCTGTTTTTTCTAACTCACCACCCAAAGATAAAATGGTCTTATTTGAGCCAATATTATCAACAGTACATTCCAACAATATTCTTTCTTCTCCTAATTTTTGTTCTTCTAATAATCCTAAATATAATGCTATTTTAGCATATCCTTTTCGTCTTTCAGTAGGTCTAATACCATAACCAATATGGGATGCCCAAGTTTTCAGTTTATCATCTGAAATATTATATCTAACATTTATCATACCAACTATTTTATTATCATTTTCTCTTATTACAAAAAATGTTTTTGATTGACATCTATTTATTCGATTTAAATATTCTATATCTTCTCTTTTTTCAAGTTCTAACAACCATTCTTCATAAGTCACTCCATCCAGACATCTGTCCATGCTACCTGTACCATTTAAGTCTGAATCATATTTAACATTTTCTGCTAAATAATCTAATGCTTCCTGTTTTCTATTTATTGTAGGAATTTCTAAAAATATTTTTTCCATAATTTGACTCCTTTTTTGTATTTTAACATAAATGTGTAAAAACTTTTTTTGAGCATAACCTTTATTTATAAGGTTTTGTTAATGATTTTCCATATATCCCGATACACCAGTTAATGTTGATTTTTGTCGAATTTTGTTCCATTTATATCACTTTCTATCTTTTTTTATTATTATTCTTTAATTTTAGCCACATAACTTTCAACAGTTAAGTCTATTTTATTTTTAAATTCATCATATCCTAAAATAAATACTTTAGGATTATTACTCTTTACATTATAAACTCTATATATAAAATATTGATTCTTTAACTTTTCCATAACATTTAATTCATTTTCACTTATATAAAAGGCATTAGTATCATTTTCCTCTGTGGACTTTACTTCAATATATTTTTCACATATATTATTAAATTCACCAATATCAAAAGATATAATATCATATCCTGTGCTATCATCTTCCTTTGATACCCATCTAATTTTTTCTGCTAAATCACTTCTTCCTAATTTAGTTAATCTTTCCTTTTCATAACCAATAACTAATTCTTCTCCCAATAATCCATTCTTTGCATTAGATTTTGCTTTCTTTAAATAGTCTATTTTTTTAATAGTTTTTTTTGTTATCGCAGTATATTTGTTCTTCTTTTTATATATAGGAATGTCTACTTGTTCAAGAACTACTATACTTTCAGTATGCTCATCTTCATTTAATGTTTCTTTTATCATTTTCTCAGCATCTGCAGCTATAGCATATGATGACTCAATATGTCCTACTACATTTTTTACAATATCCATATATGTACTTTCAATCATATTTTCGCATATCTCATCATATATTTTTTTTAAATTTATTAAATCATTAATAAGCTCGCCATTAGAATAATTGCCTTTAGCATAGCACTTGGATATTATTGTACCAGCTTCATATCCTTTAGATAATACTTTTGTTCCTTTTAAATCTATATAACCTCTGCTAAATTTATTGTCACTAATTAAATTTCTAAAATATTCTGCAACTTTTTTTATATTATTATATTTTTCTTTTCTATATAATTCTTCAAAAGTAGTGATTCCTTGTCCAAGAACTAAATAAAATCCAGACATGTCACTTTTAAATAAATAGCAAATATAAATTCCCTTAGTAGCCGATGTTGTTATATTTTTATTAAATATACATAACCATGGTATTTCACTTTTTTGTCCTGCTCCTACAGATGCTTTTATTAAATATTTTTCTTTATCAAAATAATTATATAAATATTCTGGTGCATTTTTTATAAATTCTATATAATACTCTTTATTTGAATCCACTAATAATGATTCATCCTTTAAATATTCATTTAATAATATATCAAATTTTTCTTTCATTAATTTAACTCCTTTATAGATGTTGCTAAAGGTACATCTGCTGGACATAAATCATAATTTAAAATTTTATCTTTTGAAACAAATTTATATTCACTATGATCGTGTAAATTGAACTCTCCTTTTATATACTCGCACTCATATAATCTTAGGTCAATTGTTTTAGATGGATATTCGCATACATTATTTGTAATGAATTTTATTGCTTTTATATCTAAATCAAATTCTTCTTTTATTTCCCTTTCAATTGCATGTTTTTCATCTTCTCCTGCTTCAACTTTTCCTCCAGGAAATTCCCATCTACCTAGTACATTTTGATCTCCTGTAGCTCTTTTAGCTATCAAAAATTTATTATCTTTCTTTATTAAAGCTGCAACAACTGTAATCATAATAACCACCTACTTACTATATTTCTTACTTATAATTTATTTCAATATTTTCATTTTCAAATATAACAATATTCTCCACTAACTCAAATAATAATCTTCCATTACTATTGTCTAATATTTCTTGAACCTTTTCAAAATTATTATAAAAATGTAATAATCACTTTTCTAGAAATTTATCAACATTATTATATCATGTTTTTACCTATTTTTATACTTACATGCAAAAACGGGATTTCTCCCGCTTTTATTATCATAAAATATATATTATATTTTTTCGAAATTAAATATCATTTCGTTTTCCTTAGCAACAGCTACTATTCTTTGAGAAACATCAAAATTTGAATTTTTTAAACTGAAAGTATAAATATTAATATCACTTGGTATTTCTGATAAAATCTCTTTTTCTTGTTTTTGCTGTTTCATACTGTATTCATATAAGCTCTTAGGGATTAATAAATTTTTTTGTAATCTGCTTTTTCTAATTTTTTCCATCTCAATATCTAATCCAAACTTATCTTTTAATGCTTTTACGAATTCTTCATATAATCTTTCTTTTTCTGATTCTTTTGAAATTACATGTTTAACAAACTTACTATAAGTCTCTATTTCTAATACTGCTCTAATTAAAGATTCACTAGAGCTTGACTTCGAACCCATAGCACAATTTTTCATTTCAACCAAATGTATTATATTTTCTTTTTCATCATAGCCTACTAAATCAACTGCTCCACTTCCCCTATTATTAAAAAAAGGTAACTCATACGCAACAATGTGTCCAAATGGCTGATCAATTTTTTGTGGATGTTGTATACTATGTTCATATAGATAAAACTTTTGTGCATGCTCTGGAGCTATTGGATTTTTTTTATCTACAAATTTTCTTTGAATTTTTTCCTCATACCCATTTCTTTTCCATATATATCCATTGATAGTTTGCGTTCTCATTTTTAAATTCGATGTTATTGGTGCAGCGTGGATTTCATTTATCACATTTTTTAATGACTTGCCGCTTAAATGCTTTCTCATTTCAGTTTTTTTATCCCTATATAATTTTAAATAGTTCATAATTTATTTCTCCTAACTCATTATTTATTTAAACTGCACAAATAATATTGTTATTAATGAAATTATAAATCTTTTAGCATAACCCCATTTTCTGTTTTCCAATCAGTATTTCCGCTAGAATTATGTCCTAAGATAACTGCTGAGGCAGCTGATGGAGCACTAAACTCATAATCCCTTTGAAATACTCCATTTACTATTGTCCCATCTGATTCTAGTAGTTCTCTAAGATTGTAATATGATTTACATCTTGTTTTAAAAGATGGAGATATACTGGATACAGTAGAATCTTTTAATACTGTAAATCCATCAGAACTAGCAAATCCTTTAGCAGATGCACCAGCACCCTTACAGTAAAGATATACAGTATCATCTGTTGCTGTTGGAGTAGACTCTAAAATTTTATAACCTAATATATTCATAACTAATTTTACGTTATCGATAAACTCCTCCATAGCCGCTTTTTGTGATTCTTTTACAACTGTATTTTGATATGTGTTTTTAGTAAGAATTTTATAGCGATTGCATTTTTCGGCAATAACTTTTAAACGATGCTCAAGATATCTAGTAAGTGTTTTATTTAGATCACTACCTGTAAAAATAACAACAGTTTTCCAATAATATTTTTCTTTTCCTGATTGATAATCCCTTAAATGTTGAGTTAACCTCTCTTTAACATTTTCAGCTTCTCCAATATAAACAGAATCTGTACCATCATCTTCCTCACAAAACAAAAAATATACTCCAGGTCTTTTTATATCGTCTCTATCACATTTAGTTACTTCTATTCGTGGGATTTTAATTGCCTTACCATTCCAGTTTAATAATTCTGTTGTAAGAATACTATCTGTTCCACCATTTATTAAAAAAATTTCTATAGTTTTACCATAATTCATTATAATCACTCCTTGTGAGTATTATAACACATAAAATGTTTTTGTTAATAATATTTTTTATAGTGGTATCAGCTAACTAATTCCCTACCTATTTTTATTTAAAAATAATTAATTTCATCATTTTTTATAAAAACATGCAAGATCAAAATTGTTATAGGCCCTTTATTTATAATTTTTTTGCAAAAGGTGGTTACATATTTTCAAATATACCAATTGATTTTCAAATTGTGCCATTTATGCAATTTCTTTTATTATAAATTTTTCAAATATTTTTTAATCTCTTTTCTTAATACAAGTGAATTTTCCCTATAAATTCCATTAATAAAGTTTACATTGAGTCTTTCCTCTAAATACAATATACTTTCTTTATCAGTAGCATATATTAAATGATATCCATTTAATATATCAATTATATTTATAAAGACATATTTTACTTTATAATCATTGTATACATCTAAAATAATCTTATCAATATTATTTTTATATTTATTTAAAAATTCTAATGCATTTGCTATTTCTAGTTGCCCTATTATCATCTCATCGTTATTCAATATAAACTTTTCTTCTACTTCCATAAATCTTCTTAAATACTGAATGTCAAATTTACTTTTTTCTTCAAAGATTTTCGCAACTAAACTATCATCAATTTCATTACATCGTTGTTTTAGCCATTCCGACATTTCAATATCTCTTTTTGTCGTAACTTTTGATTTTAAATTAACTGTATTAGAAATTATGCCATAATATAACAAAATTGCAGAATCTCTAGATATATCGATATTATTTTCTTTATACATTTCGGCAATAATCGTACAAACTGCACCAACTTCATACAAGCTTAAAATTGCATTTTCACAAAATTTAATATCACCTGAATCTGGATGATGATCTATAAACTCAACTATATTTTGTGGTTTAACATAATCAATTGAAGATAAGGTATTTGTATCAACCACAATTATCTCTTCATTACCTATTTCTTTAACTTTATTACTTAACAAAATATTGAAAATATCACAAACAATATTAACTTCGTCCTGAACAATTCCACTAATATAGTAAGATGCTGTTAATCCTGTTTTACTTAAATACTCTGCATATGCATAAGCACTGGATACGCAATCCAAATCAGCATTCTTATATGTAACCACAATTTTATCCATAAAAAAGTCTCCTTTCACTAATACATATCTACTGTTAAATGTATAATCTTTTACTAAAATGTGCTATAACTCATTTCAAAAAATTCTTTATTTATAAGGTTCTAATAGTGTTTTTTCTAAAATTCCCTCTACCAGGTTGATTACACTTTATTAATAACACTATTTCTCCAAAACTATTCATAAGGACAACTTCCTTTTTGTTAAATTATTCACAATCAAAAATAGTTTTATTTTCAATGTAATTTCCATAATCATTTTTCCATTTTTTATGTATCCAAGATTTATCAAAATCAATTAATGCATCTTGTGTTATATTTTTAAAGCTTCATTAAATAAACTTTTTATTTCATTTAACTCTGTTAAATAATCATATTCATTATTAAATTTTACTATAATATAATGTTTCATAAATTACCTACTTTCTAAACTGAACTTTACTTTCATTTAACCAATTCCTTTTTTATAAGGATTTGATAATTGTTATATTTAAATACAGATACCCTAGTTGATATTGACTTTTAACGAATTATCTAATTTATATTGCACCTTCATCTCTTAATTAGATTTTTTTATTTCATTTAATAATTGATATATTTTATTATAACATTCATTTTTATTTTCTTCTTTTAGTTCAAAAAAAGTTGTAAAAGTTTCAATAGCTTGATTAACATTATTTTTATTAACTTTATCCTTTATAATTTTTTCACATACTTTATCATAATCTCTTAATGATAAGAAAGTTAAACATTGGAAATAGGTATTATCTGGCAAATCAGATTTTAGGTATAAATCCATCACTAAATCATCATTTAATTCTCTAGGATTAGTTAAAATAATTTTATTACTTCTAAAAACTCCATGAGGTGTATTTTTATTTTCGCACTCTACTACTTCAGCATCTTTTGGAATTTCAACATCATACAATGTATCACCTCTAAGCAACCATCTTAAAATTTTATCCTCAGTCGAAAAGTTAAATCCTCCAAAATCTTCTGGGTTATTTGCTGTTGGATTCCAGTTATCTGTTTCATTTATTTCATTGATTTTATATTCAAAACCACCAGCATGTGATTTAGTACCATACATTACCCTCATATATTTTTGCATTTTTCTAATTTTCCTCCTATTTCTTGTTTTTTCACATTATCTGTATCACTGTTTTTCATTCTTTTACTTTTTAACTAATTTTTATATTAAATTTATTTATCATCATTTCAGGTTTACCCATATTTAATTCTTCAGAAACATTTAAACCTAAAGAGTCGATAAATTTCTGTATTTCATTTTTCTTTGCTTTAATATCAATATCTTCATTAGTACAATATTCCACCTCTATAAAATAACCTAAACCTTTAACTGTTTCAAAAACAATTTCATAATCATTATATTTATATGTTCTCTTACTATTATGAATTGTAAGTAATTCACAAAGTCCTAATTGATTAAATATTTTAGTAATCATAAAAATATCATCAACACTTGTTTCATATTCATCAGAATATAACCATTTTCCATTCTCATCAAATTGATCTTTTTTATAAGTTATTGAATTAACATTATCCTTAGTTCTTAATCTTAAACATTCATCAATTTGATTTTTTGAATTAGGTTTTAAATTTCTTCTAAGAGGGTCATAATAATATGTATCGATTGTTTCTTTAATACCCAAATATTCAAATCTATCTAATGCTTTAATAACCTCATCAGCAGTTGAATATACTTCTACTAATATTTCTATTTCTTTCATTATATCTACTCCCAATTATCAATAATACTTTTTATTTCTCTTTTGGTATTCATCGTTATACCCATACTGATATTCCATACTAATTTATTATTACAACTATAATCCTTTATAAATTTGTTACCAAACAAACTACCTAAAACAAAATCTCTTTCTTTTATATTTGAAAATTTTACGATAGAATCAATATCATCTTTATACCACGATAAATTACAATTACGTATTGATTTAATTTTATTAGAATAGTCAATATTCAAATATTCCTTCCATAGTAAAAAAAATTCATCATTCCATTTTTCATTCCACCCAATTGTTATTAGTATACCATCATCTAATAATAATTCATAAATTTTTTTCAATTCTTTTAGAGTATTCTCTTTATCTAATATATTACTTGGAAATCCAAAAGAACTAATAATAAAATTAGATTTTATTAAATCCACATTTTTTATATCAGATTTAACTATTTTTACAATATCAGATTCAATGTTTTTATTTAAATAATTAATCATATTTACATTATTATCTATCAAAAAAATATTGCCATATATTTTTAAATTTTTTAATAATTGATAATATATTTTACCAGTTCCACTTCCTATGTCAATTGGATTTATAATTTTAATATTATTATCATTTATATATTTTTTTACTATGTTAATACAGCTCTGTTTATAATCTTCAGCTTTTGAAAAAATATCATAAATGTATGGATAATTATACCACTTACTATTAAAAATTAAAGGTTTTATATTTATAATTTTTGTTCTGTTCACCATAATCTATACCTCTTTTGGATTATTTATATTAAAAACGTAATAACTTATTTTATCAAAATCTTGAATCTATTACATTTATAAATAGCTTATATTAATTTGTGTTACTAAAATTGATACTTGTTGTTTTATTTATTATCCTCTTCTAATTCAATAAGCTGTATGTATTTATATCTTATAACTTATTTAAGTTTAATACTCCTATAAATAATTATATCATAAATTTTTTTAATATTTTTGATATTTTATTAATTATTCACATTAACCTATCTTACTAACTTTTTATTATAAATAAATATCATATATATTTTTCTAATTTAAATAGATAAAATTTAAAAGGATATTGAAATTAATCAATATCCCTATAATTTTATAATAAAAACTTTGAAAATATTTTTTTAAAATTTGTATCATTCAATTGATGTTGGTCTTTGCAAAATTTTACTATATATAATAAATAACCCAAATACCAACAAAATTATTATTCTTGTTTTATTACATTTTTACCCATTTTTAATTCTCTTTTAGCAGTTTCTAGTGGGTTTTCATCTTGTATATCCATATTCCTTCCTGGATATAAATACATTTCTAAATCCTTATAATATAAAACTAAAAATTTATCTTCCCTTTTACAATATACAAATGCTCCAGCTGTCAAATAATATTTATATTATTCCAATCTGCAAGTTCTTCATTTGTAGAGCCTTTAAGATAATTCTTTAATAATAACAACCTTTCTTTTTCATTTTGAAAAATTTCTAAATAATTATTAATAATTAACTCTATTTTTTCTTTCATAATTAGCACCTATTTCAAATTTATTTTTTCTATTATATCATTTAGTTCTTCATAATTATTTATAATAATTAATTTATCTTTATATTTATTTAAAATTGGTTTCAATTTGTCAATCTTTTTTGAATATTTATTTTTTATCCACTCGATTATATCTTCTTTTTCTTTGGATGAATCAGAATTTAATCTTTCTTCTTCACCTAATTTTACTTTTCTATCTCTATTATTACAATTTTCAATACATTTATCAATAGTAGAATCGAAAAATATTAGTATGTCAGAATTTTCTAATCTAGAATCTATCCAATCCAAAGCATTACCTTCAATAATCCATTTATCTTTTTTTAAAATTTTTTCATATTCATTTAAAAATTTATTATCATCTTTAATTCCTTCATTACTATATTTCCAACGAATAATATCCAAAGAATAAAGTTCAATATTAAGTTTATTGCTTATAAAATTTCCAAATGTTGACTTACCCGATGCTGGCCATCCAAATATGGCAATTTTTTTCGAAAAATATAGTTTATCTATCATATTATTCATAGTTGTTATCCCCTTTATTATCATTAAAATGCTTTATTATACGATATATGTTCTAAAATCCAATTTTGATAATTGATTTGCTCCCTAATAAATTCATCACTATTGCAATTTCTATTTAAATCACGCAACTTTAATCTTTTCACAATTTCATCATTAAACCAAGTAATCATAAATAATCTTAATAGGATTAATTTGCATTTACCTCACCTGCTTTTTTCTATCCTATACAGATTTAGTATTATTTTTGAATTCATAATATTCAGAAAAATCTCTATAATGTATTTCCACTACATCAAAGGGATATAATTCTTCATAACACTTATATTGATAAGAGTCTTCATCTTTAATCATTGAATCATTATTCTTAAAAACGTATATATATCCTATCATGTTTTCGTCAATATTTACATTACTCATTGTCATCAATGGATAAGTGCCTGAATTTGGAATCTCGAAATTCCACTCTAATCCTTCACTATTTTGCTTAATTGTATCCTTAAAGGCATATGGTGTAGATTTTAAAAACGATGGAAAAAGAAATACTGCAGTTGCAATATTATTTACATTTCCACTTGTATCATTTGCCATTTTAGGAATTAATTTTTCTAATTTATATGGACTACCATGAAATAAAAATTTTGGATTATCAATATCCTGATTTATATAATATTTTATTTTATCATTCATTTTTTTACTTCCTTTTTATTTTTGGATTAATATATTGAAGTAATTCATCATATGAAGTATTTTCAGTACACACCAAATCAAAATTTTCTAAAAATGATTCTATTCTCTCTTTTTCTTTTTCATCTAAAAATCCTATCTTTATAACTCTTTTATCAGAATCCACCATTTCTATATCCATAATATTATCCCCAAGTAAAATAGGAACTCGATTTTTTATCTTCTCTTTAATAAATTCTGGTAATGATACTTCTTTTTTATTTAAAGAATGTATTAAGTTACCATTTTTTACACCTATAATTTTCCCATCATTATATTCTAAAAAATTAGAACATATAAATATATTTGGGAAATTACAATTATTTTTTATTAAAAATTGTTCTATTATATTTCCTACACCAGCAGATATTACAATAACTGGAGCCTCATTTTCATTTAATAATTTCAAGAATTCTTTTGCGCCATCTCTAAAAGACATTATTTGCTCATTATGCGCAGAATAATTTATTGTTTCTTCATCAATTTTATAATTGATTAAAGTATCAATATTAACCTTATACCATTCATTCATAATATCTAATTTTTGTTCAAATGGAATACTTTCATCAATTTCCAATGGGTGATATTTATTAAAGATTTTAATACATTCTTGTACAAATTCTTTAGAAACATTAGGATTCTTAAATATACTTGCCCATGAACTATCACTTGAACTTATAGTCAATGTTCCATCAAAATCAGTAACTATATAAATATCATCAAAATTCAAATTGCTGAATATATTATTGCTATTTTTTTGAATAATCATTTTTATCACCTCTTTTTAATGTACTTATTTAAATATTGAAAAACTAATCTTTTTCAATATCTTACTCTATTAGATAATTTTAAATTATTGTTTTTTTAGAATTTGATTGTACATTTCATCATTGACCTCAAAAACCTCTAAATTTTTAGGTTCTGCAACTTTATCACTATCAATAAATAATCTTTTAAGATTTCTTATAAAGGTATTATGGGTTACTATTAAAATGTTATCATCTTTTTTATATTTACTAAACATATCATTTAAAAAGGAAATTATTCTTTTATCAACATCTTGTAAATTTTCTCCTCCAGGAGGATTTAGTAATCCTTTTTTATATAATTCATATTCATCTTTTGGTAATTCAGATTTAAATTTTCCTTGCCAGTATCCAGAGAAAACCTCTGTTAATCTTTCATCAACAATAAATTCTACATTACCCTTTATAGCAATTAAAGTTTGATGTGTTCTTTTTAATGGAGAACAGTAATAAAAATCGAATTTTTCTGTTAAATATAATGATAATTTTTTTGCATCTTCAATTCCTTTTTTTGTCAAATTTGTTTCCAACGTACCAGTTAAAATACCAGCAACATTTGCTTCTGTTTGTCCATGTCTAATAAAAAATAATTTTGCCATATAATTACCTCTTATAAATCAATATAACTAAGTTCATATTTATTATAACATTATTTTTTTGATGTTCTCCTATTTTTCTATAAATTTTTCAATTTTATCTTTATATCTAGTACTAATTTCATCACAAAAGTTAAAAGACATTTTTTTTAAATAATCCAATATCATATCAGCATATCTATCTAAATTTTTATCATTTATCACTTTAAAAAGATATTTAGATATTAATTTATTATCATTTATTCTTTCTATATAAAATTTAAGAAGATTAGAATCGCCTACTTTATTTCTAACAGCTTGTACAATTGTAGATAATGCTTCTGATGTCACTCTTGTCCTGTAAACACTAGTTATCAAAATTAATACACAACCTATAAATAATTTATCAGTTCCATCTTGTGGAAAAGTTAATGTTGTAAATTCTTCTAAAGCTTTAATTGAATTTAACTTATCATATTCATCATAAAATTTCATTAAATAAACGTTCATTTTAATTACCTTCTTTAATTTTTTTGTAACTTCTTACTCTATTTACTTTCATTATTAAATTATTATTTTACTAATTTTTTAATTTTATCTGGAAATTTTTCATTAAAAATATTATGAAACGCTATAACTACATCATCTTGGAGAGTCGCCCCTGTAGCATCATTTCTACTAGTTTGGCCATTACCCCCAGACGAAAAAGCTACAACTTCAGATGATCTTTTTATATCATTTTTTTCAAAATATGGATTGTAAAAAGAAATTACTAATTTATTGTCATAGTTTCTAATAACTAAACGATTAACTCTATCAGTTTCTTCCTTATCATCTAAATTACAATGTTGGTCAGAAAACCAAATCAGTTCATTATCTTTTTTGCTACTTAATTCATTTTGAAAATCGTAATCATTATCAATAATATTTTTTAAATTATAATATAAGAACATATCATCAGATTCTGATATTGCAATTGGCATTTTAGTAAAAAAATGAAATATAAATTCATCTGAAAAAAAGCCTAATTCTAATAATTTTTCTCCTTCACTATCAATTAATTCTAATTTTTTAGTTTCTTTATTTCTTATTAAATTCATATTATTAACCCTCATTAAATTTTATTTGCTACAATTATGTATTTATTTAACATAAACTCTTTAGTCTAACTCCATTAACCAATGGATTTAAATCTCTTATCTTCACTTTTTCTAAAATAGTATTGGGAATATCATCTTTAGTTATATTTTCAAATTTGATTAATAATTCTTTTAATTCATCTATTCCACTATTTTTTATCTTATTTAGTAAAGTAGGTTCATCTATATAATATAATTCATTGTATTTAATAATTTCTCTATTTATAGTAATTTTTGTAATTTGAGCAAGTAATTCCATCATAAAATTATCTTCACTAGTATGACAAAATCTATCTATTTCATTACTTGTATTTAAAGCTCTTTTAGCAATATTTAAAGTTTTAAATCCTAATTCTTTCTCATTATCTTCATTTTGATAAACATTTAAATCATTTACTATTTCAATTATATCATTTTTATTAAGTGTTTTTGTCCAAGCAATACCAGTTAATATTATACCATCTAATCTATCAGCACAAAGTTTTGGTCTATTATTATCAACTATCGTATATTTTTTAAAATTAATTATATCTTCTAATGATAAATTATCTTCTTCCAAATATCTTGGAAGTTCTTTATCATTTTTTATAATTTCTTCTGTATATTCTTCTGTACTTTCTTGTTTCTCATAATCTTTATTCATATAGTCAATTACATGAGCAAAACATGGTGTTGCAATATCATGAAATAAGCCTGCAATTGTTTCTTTATTATTTTTAGTAAAATTCCATGTTAATAAAGCGACTGTTAAAGAATGATCATATCTTGAAATTTTTTCTTTAAAATCATATATATTTTTAGATGCATAATCCATTCCACAAAAATAACCAATATTCTTTAATCTAACTAAACTTGGTACTGTTAAATACTTTTGTAAAAAATTAGGAATCTGACTTTTACTTATTAAACTTAAATATTCATTATATAAACTATTTTGCATGCAATACACCATCCTATTTTTCTATTAAATATAATTCATCTAATAATTCAATAAAACTATTTGTTGAGTTTTTAATCTTATTTACTAGTTCTTCTCTACTATTAATATTTATAATACATAGACATTCTTCAATTGATTTTTCATTAATAGCTGTATTAAATTGTTCTAGTAATTCAAAAAAGTTTTTATTCTTTTTATATTCATCTAACATATAAATTGCTAATGGTAGCCCAATAATCATCCAAGTATCTCTTAAAACAGATCTTTTTTGTGAAACATACATTTCAAATGTTTCTAAAGCTTGTTCATATTTACCATTTATAAATATTTTATCATATTTTTCTTTACTTATATCATTTTCTCTTTTATATAGAAGGATAATTTTATAAATATAGTATATTTGATAAGCATATATATAGATTAATTTTTCAAATAGTCTAAAATATAAGCTTCTATCAGCATTATATATAGTATTGGATAAATCTTCAAAAAAAATTAATTCCATTACAGATGATAATGATTCTGTAAGTAAATCATTTACAAAGTTTCTTTTACCAGTTGGTTGATTTCTATAATGCATTATTTCATGAATTAAGCTCGCACAATCTAATATAGTTCCTTTCATTACCACTACTAATTTTCTATTATTATTTTCATCATAATATGATGAACCATCCAAATTCGAATAATAAAATTCATCAGTTTTTTCACTATCTTTTTTCTTTAATATTATAGTACCATTTTGTATTAATTGATTTATGTTTAAGTTTATATTGTGATTATCAAAAAATTTTTGAGCTAAACTTATACATTCTTTTTCATCTAATTTTGTATATGAAGTTTTTTTATCAATATGAACATCACAAAACTTTTCATATTTATTTTCAAGATAATTTATTAAATTCCATAAATTTTCTATTTCATCAAATACAAATGGATTATTTCAAAAAAAAGATAAATTATCAAACCAAATTTTATATTGATTAATTCGTTCTTGAGCAACCATATCTTCACCTCTAATATTTATACAAGGAATTGTATATAAATATATCTATTAATTATTTTTAGTTCTTTTTTCTATTTTATCATTTTTACAAAAAAATAGCTTAGATATTATTTTATCAAGTTGTTTATACTCTTCAATATTAAATTCTTCTTTTGTTGATAAAATGTTAGCTTTTAAATCTTTGCTAACACTTAAATAATCTGTTAAATAAAACCCGTTTTTTAAATAAAAATTTAATCTTTTTTGCCTAATAATATTATCATCAAACTTTTCGTTAACATCATCTATATTTAATAATATTTCTTTATCTTTATTGTTATTTAAATACCAATTTAATAAATAAGTTCCAAAGCCTTTATTTCTATATCTTTTATCAACAGCTAAATACAATATAAAATTTTTGCTTTTATAGCTAATTATATATATAAATGCTACTAAATTATTCTCTGATGATAAAGTATAAATATTAGTTTTTCTTAAAATAACATTCAACATTAAATTAAACCAAGAAAATCTATCTTCTTTATTAAAAGAATCCATATATATTTTTTTAACATCGTTACAATTTTTCGTTTTAAGTTTTTCTATTTTTAATATTTTTTCCATTATAATAACTCCTAAAATATTTCAATTAAATATCTATTAATTTTTATTTTCTACAATAAAAAACATAGTAACTTATTTTAATAACTCATTGTTTTACAGAACATCTCTCCAATTAATTCCTAATATATCTTTTACTTTTAACTTATTTTTTTCTAAATAAGTTTTTACTTTTAAATATCCATAAACATATCCAGAACGCACTGGGAAATCTATTTCAGCAAACATATAAAATAAGTCAGACATTAAATTATTGTTATCTAATTCTTCTTTTATATATTTTTCTATAAATTGAATGTTTTCTTTTACCCATTCGATTGTACTAGATGATACAATACAATATTGTGATTCGTCTTTATTAGGAACCATTTCTCTTGAATAATTAATAGCAATTCCTTCTGTAACTAATCTTTCACCTATCGATGATTCAAATATATCTTTATTTAATAAATTTTTTCTAACAAAATGTGTAAATTCATGCGCTATTAACATTTTTAATTTATCATAAATCCCATTTATGGATTCAATACATAACACAGTTATTTCTTCATTATTAATACTTGTAGAATAAATAGTTGTTGTATTAAGACCAATTATTACATATATTTTTCTATCTTTTAAAATATATCCTGTATTACTTTCAAAATCTTTTAATAATTTTTCTATTTCATCTTCTATATTAATAGTATTTAAATATTTTATTGTATTAGATAATTGTTCTTTATATGCTTCATTATTCAATTTATCAGCTATTAAATCTATATTAATCTTTTTAGGAATAAAATATAATTTTTGTATAAGTTCATTGTTCCAATAATAGTTTAAAGTATTATCATCATAAAAATTTAATTTATTAAGAGTATTAATAATTTTCATAATTTATATCCTCTTTCTTTTTTATATTTTGTCAAATATATAAACATTCTCTAATAAATTTAATTTTTCAAATATTCTAGTTTTAACAAATTTCCCACCAATATGTTTATAAAATTCATTTGATTTATTTCCATCTAAACAACCAACTACCATTCTATTAAAACCCATATTTTTTAATTCATTAATACCTATCTTTACAAGCTCTTTACCATATCCATTACCTTTATAATCGTTTACAATATATATAGCATATATTTCTCCATAATCAGAATAATCTTTATCTTCTGATACTCCAACATTAATAAAACCAATAATTTTATTATTAACTACTAAAACAAATTGATGATTATCATTTTCATCAAAATCATTAAGTGAACTTATAGCACGTTCTTCTTCATTTTTATATAAATTATCTAAAAACTCATCAGGTACTATTCCTTTATAAGTTTCATTCCAAGCTATAGTAACTACATGAGCGATTTCTTTACAATCTATTTTTTCTCTTCTTCGTATATTATAATTCATAAATTCCCCTTTTTTCTATAAATACTTATTTAATTCTTCTAAAAATTCTTTTCTATTCAATTTACTTAAATATTTATCAAATGCTAAAGGACTAGAAGTTATTTCTTTACCCATTCATATTTCCTTATCATATAAATTCATTTCATCAATTGTCAAAAATTTAACTTCAATTCTATTTAATCCTTCATAATCACCATGATATTTTTTTATAGAGATATTATTATTTTTTAAATATAAATAACTATCTCTTACAATTTTGGTTCTTGCATTAGATTTTAATTCTATAAATTCTTCCTTAGTAATAGAAATTTTTTCAATCAAAACATTTTCTTCATTTAATATTTCTTTTTCATAACAATTATTTTTTTTCTGAATTCTAAGTTTATCATTTATATAATACCTCTCATATCTAATTGGATTACTTAAAGGCAGATTATCAAGTGATTTTAAAATAAATCTTCTAGTTAGTCGCATTTATTTCACTACTTTCATATATATTTCCATATTTGCTACTCCTATAAGATTATAATATCTTCCATTTTATGCTCCTTATATTAATAATCTTTTCTTTTTACTTTTACTTTAATATCTTGATAATTTTTAGACATTTTTTGCAAAGCCTCTATTTGTTTTTTAACTATTTTCTCAGTTGAATAAACATCCACTAAATACTTACGATATTCTAATGTATCTTTAACCTCATTAGGTACATTATTTAAATAATATTTGATGTTATCAATTTCATTTAAAGCATCTTTAGAAGCATTTATACCTGCTTTTAAACATAATTCATTATTAGTAACCATCATTTTAATATTCTGATTAATGTAATTGTTATCTGGTTTCATACGATAACTCTTTAATGAATTATTAAACATAATAGCGCTTGTTGTTAATCCAAGTAATCTATTTGGAAAAACAAAAAATGGAACAACACTAAAAGATAATTTAGCAGTACTTCTAAAAAAATTACTAATTTTAGCCATAAATTTTTGACTCTCAGTTGGCATATTCATGTATCTATTTAATTGTGCAAGATTATATTTTTGTCTATCTAATATATCATTAACATTATTTTTTATTTGTTTTAAATCTTTTTTAGTTAGTTTAAAATCTTCAGAATTATTTTCTACACTGTTTAGTTGTTCTTCATATTTTTCTTGTAGATAAATATATTCTTTCTTATCTTCTACTAAAGTTAAATCTTCATCACAACGCTCTATTAATTTATCAATTTCTTCATTATTATTAACAATATCTTGTTTAGTTTCAGGAATAGTCTCAATAACTAATGTTTGACCTTCTTTTTTTAATTCATCAGTATTTTTTTGTGTTTCCAACACTTTTGGTTCTTCTTTTATTAAATTGCTATTTAAGTAATCTACTGGTACTTGGTTTGCTATTGCATCAACAAATTTATCTTGTTTAATCCCATTTTCAGTATTTTTTACTACTTGTTTTTTATCTTCTTCTAAATTTTTAACAGCTACTAAATTATTACTTTTTTTTAGTTGTAATTCTTGTTTAGTTTTTAATATTTTACTTTTAGCAATTTCTAATTCATCATAATTATCAGCATAAATAATTTGTTCTTCAATAAGAACTAATTCTTTCTTTTTTTGTTGTAACTCATCACTTTGATTTTTGACGACACTATTTTTATAATTATCAATTTTTTTAGTTAATACTTTGTTATCTTCTTCAACCTTTGAATTAACTTTATTATAATCGTCAATTTTTTTAATTATAACCTCATCGATTTTTTTCGTTTCAGTATTAATTTTGTTAGAATTATCTACTACATTAATCTTTATTTTTTCTATATGAACTGGTGATATAGTATTATTTTTATCTATGTCTAAAACATTTTGATTATCATTAATATCTTTTAATTCATTAGAAGTTTGATTTTTGGCAGTATTTGTTACTGAATCATTATTTTTAATAGATTTCTTCTTATTACTTTTCATAACTAAATATTCAAAAAAAGCAGCAATAAAACCAATTAAAAATTTAAAAAATATTTTTATTTTAGATTGTTTTTTTATATTTTTATTAGAAGTTTCCTCTTTTGTTATTTTATCATCTTTTATTTTATTTTTATTTCTTATATGATTAATTCTATATAGTTTAATGCGTTCAAAAATACTTTTAGATTGTTTCATTATTTATTAATGCTTCCTAATTTATTAAATGGAAAAAGAATAAAATTAGTAGAACCTAAAATATCTTTTTCACTAATTAAACCAATCATTCGACTATCTTTTGAATTTACACGATTATCGCCTAAGACAAAATAATAATGTTCTGGAATTGTATCAAAACCTAATTCTTTTAAATCAAAATTATAAGTTGTTTTATCTATCATAGATTCTTCTACATATTGATTATTAACATATAATTGATTATCTTTGTATGCAATATGCTCTCCAGGTAATCCAATAATTCTTTTAATTAGTTTCTCACCTTCATAATTAAATACAACAACATCAAAACGTTCATAGGATTTATCATACTTTTTTAATAATAAAATTTCACCATTTTTTAAATTATTATTCATGGAATCTCCATCAACTCTAATCGGTGTTACAAAAAATGTTCTAATTAAAATAACAGCTACAATAATTAAAAAATAAACAAAAAATTCTTTTATAAAAGCTATAAATTTATTTTGTTTATTTGTGTTTTCTATGTTATTATTTATTTTTTCATCCATATTTTTTACCCCAATTACGAAAAATAAGACAATAATGCCTTATTAATTTCTTTCTTTAATTTTAGCTTGTTTTTTCAAATTTCTTAAGTGTCCTAATTTTGCTCTTCTAACTTTACCTTTTCTTACAACAACAATTTTATCAATAGTTGGTGAATTGAATGGTATTGTTCTTTCAACACCAATACCACCAGAGATTTTTCTAACGATAAAGTTTTTAGAAATACCAGCACCTTGAATAGACATAACAATACCCTCAAAAGCTTGAATTCTGTGTGTATTTCCTTCTACGATTTTTAAATCTACTCTAATAGTATCTCCTACTTGAAAATTAGGTAAATCTGTACGAATTTGACTTTTAGTTATTTTTTCAACTAAACTCACGATTTCACTCTCCTTTATAAATATATGATCATGATTATAAATTAAAATAAGTATCAGCGGATCACAACATAAGTAATTTTATCACAAAATAAACAATTTAGCAATAAAAATTTAAATAAATTATATAAAATTAATTATCTACTTCTTCTACTTGTTTTTTCTTCTTCTTCATAATTATAATTCATTTGTTCCATTTTGATTTTTTCTTCTATTTGTCTTTGCATTCTTTGATAGAACCATTGCATTTTAATATTTAGTTTTTCTTCAACTAATTTTAGTTTACGCAATAAAATATCTAAATATTTCTCATCTAAATATTTTTTATAAGTATTATTAATAGTTGTTCTATATCTTTCAATATCATTTAAAGTTTGAGCTAGTTTAGATCCATCAGTTTCATCATCACTTTCTAAAACTTCAATTAAATAATTAATATAGTTTTCTAGTTTTTTACCTATTTTTCTTTTTAAAATTAAATCAATAAAATCAGGTTTAATAATAAGCATCTCATTAACTTCAACACCACCATATTTTTTACCATTTTTAGGTTTAACTTTAAAACCAGCCATATTTTTATAATCAATATAAACTGCATCTTTTAATTTACGAGATTTAACTAATATAAATTGATTATTCTTCATAAATTCATCTCTTTTCTAATAAATCAGGACGTTTTTCACTAGTTTTTTTTATTTGTTGTTCAACTCTCCAAGCTCTAATTTTTTCATGATGACCACTTAATAAAATATCAGGAACTTTCATACCACGAAAATCGCTTGGTTTTGTATAAAAAGGATAATCTAATAAATTATCAGTAAATGAATCATTTTCGATTGATTCACGATTAATTACACCATCTAGAAGACGAATTATACTATCACTAATAACCATACTTGCTAATTCGCCACCAGTTAGGATATAATCGCCAATACTGATTTCGACATCGGCTAATGTTCTAATTCGTTCATCAAATCCTTCATAATGCCCACAAATGATAATAAGATGTTCCTTTTTAGAAAAATTTAAGGCTAATTCTTGTTTATATGGAATTCCTTGTGGTGTAACAAGAATAACAAATGATTTATCATTTCTTAAACTTTCAACAGCATCGAAGATTGGTTGTGGCATTAAAACCATACCAGGTCCACCACCATAAGAATAATCATCAACCTTTTTATGAGGGTCTTTAGAAAAATCACGAATATCATAGATATTAATGTTTACTTTATTATCTTGGATTGCCCTTTTAATAATTGATTCAGATAAAAAACCATCAAACATTTTTGGAAAAAGGGTTAAAATATCAATCTTCATCAATTAATCCTTCCATGTTTATAATATATATTTTTTTATTTTGATAATCAATATGTTCAATAAATTCATCTAGATATGGAACAAAATTATCTTTGGAAGGACCTTTAATAGCCATTATATCATAAACATTATTATTAAAGAAGTAAGATACTGAGCCTATATTTTTATTATCATATATAACATTAAAACCAATTAAATCTGTTTTTAGGTGTATATCTACATTTAAATCAGTTCTTAAAATATATAATTTTTCACCTTTATACATAATAACATCATTAATATCATTAATACCATCAAATGTTAGCATATCAAAATTTTTATGAACACGATAAGTATTGATTACTAATTTTTCTTTTTGATTACCTATATATACATTAAAATCTTTTTTAAAAACTAAATCTTTTCTTTCAAAATTAGATATTAATCTAACTTCACCCTTTATACCATGGGTATTAACAATTTCACCAATATAAATATAATCCACTATCTCACCTACTTATCTAGCTCATAGAGAATAATACTAGTTGCTACACCAACATTTAAGCTTTCACAATTTTTATTCATGTCTATATAAAGATATTCATCACATAAAGATAAAATTTCTTCGCTAACACCATTGCCTTCGTTTCCCATTATTATAGCAAATTTTTTCTTTTTTTCAATACTTTTTAAACTTTTTCCACCAGTTACCTGTGTTCCAAATATTTTATAATCTATATTTTTTAATTTAGGTATAATTTCTAATAAATCGCAAGTAACAATATTAAGGTGAAAAATTAAACCTTGGGATGCTCTAATAACTTTAGAATTATAAATATCAACACTATTTTTACTAATAATCAATGTATCAACATTAAAAGCAACCGCGCTTCTAATTATAGTTCCTAAGTTACCAGGGTCTTGTATGTTATCTAAAATTAAAATTTTACTACCACTTATATCTGATTTTTCTTTTTTTTCACAAACCCCTAAAATAGGTTGTGGAGTATCTAAATTAGTTAAACTTTTTAAAACATTATGAGTTATATAATTAGTTTCAATTGGAAGAGAAAAATTTGTATTTTCTTCTAAAATAAGTTCACGCAAATAACCCTTTTTATAAGCTTCTAATACTAAATGTTCACCTTCTACTAAAAAATAATTACTAGTATCACGATATTTTTTTATATTTAATTTTTTTAGTTCTTTTATTTTTTTGTTATCTAGCGATGAATATAACATTTTAATCACCTATAGTTATTGTATCAAAAAAATCTTTCTTTTGCATTAATTTAGTAATAAATAATAAATTTATCTTATTTAATTTCTTTACATTGGCAATAATTTACTATAAAATTAATATTAAGATGTGGAGTTGTTAAAATGCAGAAGTTAAAAGAAAAATTTATAAATAGTTTTAGAAACAACAAATATATATGGCTTACTGCTATTATTTCTACTTTTTTATTTATGCTAATATATGCGATAAAAAGTATTATTCCTCTTGGAAAAAATACAATGCTGACTGTTGATTTTTATCATCAATATGGACCATTACTTGCCGAACTATATGATAAAGTTAAGATGGGAGATAATTTAATTTATTCATTTAATACAGGATTAGGTCTACCTTTTTTTAGAAATTTCTTTAACTATTTATCAAGTTCTTTTAATATTCTTATTTTTCTTTTCGATAGAGAAAATATTGTTACTTCTTTTTCAATTATTATTGCTTTAAAAATTATTGTTACTTCTAGTATTATGGCTTATTTTTTAAAAAACTTTTTTAATAAAGATTCTATTTTTACAACCATATTTGGTTTAACTTATGGTTTTTCTAGTTATTTTGTAGCTTTTTATTGGAATATTATGTGGTTAGATGGATTATTATTTTTACCACTTATTACACTAGGAATAAAAAAATTAATTGATGATAATAAAATTAATTTGTATATTTTATCATTATTTTTAAGTATTATGGCAAATTATTTTATTAGTTATATGATATGTATTTTTGCTTGTCTTTTCTTTATTGTTTACATTATTTTTAAAGAAAATATAACACGTAAGGAATTAATTCAAAAAATTGGGCTATTTACTTTAAGCTCCTTAATTGCTGGTGGACTTGCAGCTTTTATGTTATTTCCTTATATAAGTTCCTTAAAAACCATCTCAGCTACTGGTGATAGTTTTACTTTCTATAAGAATTTTAATTTTAATCCCCTTTATTTTTTAGCTAATCATTTTTCTTTAGTAGACTCCATTGTTTTTGCTTCACAAGATTATTATTTACCTAATATATCTAGTGGTATTGCTGTTTTCATATTAGTAATTGCCTTTTATTTTAACAGTAATATCAAATTAAAAAATAAATTAATGGCAACTATATTTTTAATTTTTCTATTTATAAGTTTCTTTTATGTGCCACTTGATTTTATTTGGCATGGATTTCATACACCTAATGATTTACCTTTTCGTTATTCATTTATCTACGTTTTTATAATCAATATTATAGCTTTTTATTCATTAAATAAAATCGATTTTTTAAAAACTAGATATGCCTTAGTTATTTCTGGATTAATGATAATATCTCTATTCTATTTAGAACATATAAAATTTTTATCTAATTTTGCCTTTGAAGTAAATATGATGATAGTATTATTAATGCTTACAATTTTTATAATCTATAAATTTCAGCATAATATCACTGGTAAATATATCCTACTTTTTATTGTAGTAGTAGATATAATTTTAAATATAAATCAGAATTGGTCAATTAATCATAATAAAAATACTTTTATGGATGATTATGTGGCTGTTACTTCTGCTATTCAAGATATCAAAGAACATGATAATAGTTTTTATCGCATTGAAAAGAGTTTTAATCAAACCTTAAATGATGGAGCTTGGTATAATTATAATGGTTTATCTGTTTTCTCATCAGTAGCTTATGAACAAATGGCTAAAGATCAAAAAAATTTAGGTGTAGCAGGTAACAATATAAATAGTTATTATTATAAACAAAATACGCCTATATATAATAGTATTATGTCTATTAAATATTTAATTGGTTTAGAAAATCAAAATCGCTTCTATGAACAAATTGATACTATTAATTATTACGAAATTTATAAAAATAATTATTTTTTACCTATTGCTTTTGCACTATCACAAGATATAAAAAGTTGGTTAAATGATAATTATAATCCATTCTTAAATCAACAAGAGTTTGTAGAAAAGGCAACTGGAATTGATGGAATTTTAATAAAATTACCAATTACTTATGACATAGATCAAGATAATTACACTTTATTAGGAAATTCTATAACTAATTTGACTAAAGAAGAAATGACAGAAGTTACTGTAAACATTAATACACTTGAGAATAGTAATGTTTATCTTTATGTATATAACTATAATTTAGATAATTTTACGTTTAATAATAAATACTATTCTGTTACAACTAATGAACCATATATTATTGATGCTGGCTATTTTGAAGAAGGTAAAGAAATTCAACTAGAATTAGCTCTTAATCCAGATATCAATAATGTAACTGTTCTAGCTTATCAAATGGATCATGACAAATTTGAAGATTTTTATAGCACACTTAATGATAATGCCCTCCAAATTACGAAGTTTGATAATGATTATATTGAAGGTATTATGGAAGTTGACAGTGATAAAACAGTATTTACTTCTCTAAATTTTGATGAAGGGTTTAAAGTCTATATTGATGATAAAGAAGTTGAAACATTTAAAATAGCTAATAGTTTCTTAGGCTTTGATATTAGTAGTGGTACACATAATATTAAAATCATTTATAAAATACCTCACCTAAAAATAGGTCTAATTATATCAGGAATATCTTTGATACTATTAATATTAATAAATATAGGAACAAAACTTAAAAACAGAAACTAAATCAAAGTTTCTGTCTTTTTAATAAATTTAATGTTTTA
The DNA here is from genome assembly GCA_964408085.1 of uncultured Muribaculaceae bacterium. Classification (GTDB taxonomy): domain Bacteria; phylum Bacillota_I; class Bacilli_A; order RF39; family UBA660; genus CAJLIR01. The sequence goes on from CAYOYB010000002.1 coordinate 48,380, forward strand.
TAACTAATAGTATTTATGTTTTCAGGTAAAAAATTAAATTTATGATTAAAAATCATACTTATATTATTATAATATTTATCAATTAAAATAAATTGATAATAATAAGCTAATATATAACGATAAAAATAGTTTGGATTTGTCATATAATATTCAAGTTTTTCTAATTGACTATCATTTAATTTTGGCAAATAGTTTTGATAATATTTTGTGACATAGAAACGTTCCATTGTAATAGCAATTACTTCCGAATAATCATCATCGTAATTAATATTTTCGTTACTTTTTTCACAAACAATTTCATGTGTATATTCATGCACATTAACTAGAAAACTTTTTATATCCATAATTTTTGGTACAACTAACTGGCGTTTTCCATTTTCATCTTCAAAAATTCCAATAAAAATCATTATATCTTGAAGATTATTAAATGGTAATTTTTTGATTTCACAAATTAAATTATCTATACTATAAGAAATTTCTTTATAGAAAAAGTCGCGTAAACCATTCTCGTTCATTAAACAAAACTATCTTCCCATAATAATACAAATTACGAAGAAGGCAACACCTAAAACAGCTGTTAATCTAGTTATAAATAATTCACCACCACGTTCTTTTCTATTAGCAAATAAATTATCATTACCTCCAGAAATAACATTTGAAGCTCCTTCTGATTTTCCACTTTGTAAAAGAACAATAGCAATAAGTAAAATTGATACTGTAATTAATAATATTTCCACAATTATTCCTCCTCGACTTATATTAATTTATCATAAAACCACTATAAAATCAAGTATTTACTAAAAACATATATTAATTATCACTTAATTCAATTAACTATATTGAATTTTATAAAATTTATACTAAAAAAAGATTAAAGTTAATCCTTAATCTTTGGTTTTATAATAAAAATAGAATTTTCATCAAAAGATACATTATCAATGATATTATTTAATGTTTCATAACTAAATTTTTTAATTCGATCATAATCATCATATATAATATCACCATATTTAATAATATTACTCATAATCTTATTATTAATATGATAAAGATTGTCGCTAGAAATTAAAAGTGTACTAATTGAACATTTCTTTTTTCTTTCAAAATCATCTTCCATAATTAATTTGTTATTTAATTCTTTTTGAATAATCTTAACTACTTTATCTGGTTCATGTGTTTCAACAAAAATATTTATTAGCAAATAATTTTCAATACTATTTATCTCTAAATCAAAATCTTCATAGATTAAATTATCTTTTTTTAGTCGTTCAACTAGTGCAGAAGTTTGACCTATTTTAATAGAAAAATAATATAGGATATAATTAATTATCTCATATAAACTATAATCTGTTAAATTTTTAGTACATATTTTATAAGATAAAGCAACTTTTGAAGTGTTAATATCCATTTCTATTTCCTGTTTTTTAACATCTACACTTTTTTCTTCTTTATATTTTTTTATTTCAATCTTTGATTTAGCAGGAAATTCCTTTTTAGATTGGTTTTCTTTAATAATATTAATAGTTTCAGTTGGATCAACATTACCAGTAACAACTACAAACATATTACTAGGATGATAAAAAGTATTATAACATTTATATAAATCCTCTTTAGTAATAGCATAAATACTTTCTTTAGTTCCAACAATTGGAAATTTAATAGGATGATTATGTATTAAATTATAAATACTACCTTCATACATGCGCCATAAAGGATCATCCTGATACATACTTCGCTCTTGATCAATAATGCCTTTTTCTTTTTCAACATTTTCATCAGTAAAATAAGGTTCTTGAACATAATCTAGTAAATAATTTAAATTTTCCTTAAATTTTTGTAATCCTGAAAATAGATAAGTTGTTTTAAAATATGATGTATTAGCATTAGCGTCTGCCCCATTTTCTCCAAAAAATGTAAAAGGGTCTACACCATCTTTTTGTTCAAATAACTTATGCTCTAAGAAATGGGCAACACCATCAGGGACGCGTATCATTTTATTTTCTCCAATTGGTACAAATTCATTAGTCATAGAACCAAAATTAGCTGAAAAAGTTGCATGAATATTATGTTTATCATTCATAGGGACAATATAGATTTTTAAACCATTATCTAGTGTTTCACTAAAAACTTCTAGGTTCATACCACTAATTTTCTTCTGTTGCATCTATATCGCCTCCTTCTAATAAAAAGATTGTATCTAAATGAATTTTCTTAGAAAAATTTATAACCATATCTTTTGTAACTGTTTCAATTTTTTTAATACGCTCATCTAGCAAATCAAAACCTAAATATTCACAATTAATATAATTACTAAGAATAGATTCTGGTGAATCTAACGCTGCTTTTGAACTATTTAAATAAGTTACAACAGCTTTTTTAATATCTGCATCATCAAAATCTCCACTAGCCATGTTTTTTATTTCTTTTTTGATCAAGTTAACAGCTTTACGATAATCTTTTTTATCAATACCTGATGTAATAATTAACAAATTACTTACACTTTTAAAAGATGATGAGACGTAATAACATAAGCTATTTTTTTCTCTAACTGATTGAAATAATTTTGAATCTGGTCCACCACCTAAAATAAAAGAATAAACATTAGAAACATATTGCTTTTCAAATAAACTTAAATTATCACATTTAAAACCAATATATAATTTACTTTGGCTAATATCTCTTTTTTCTTTAACAGTTTTTGTTCTAACACGAAATTTTTTATGATTTATAAAGTGTGTATCAACTGGTTTTTTAATCGTGTTTACCAAAAATTTTTGATTAAAAGCATTTTTAATATCATTAGCAGAAACATCACCAATTACAAAAATATCTACTATATCCCTATTTATCATTTTTTCATAAGCTTTATATAAATCATGTTCTGTAATTTTTTCTAAATCTGAAATATATCCATCTGGTTTAAATGAATAATTGGCTTTTTTATCCATTTCTTCTAAAAGACGATTTAAAGCGTACTTTCTTGGGTTTTCAACTTCTGACTCAATTGTATTTTTTAATCGTTCTTTAACTAAATTAAAACTTTCTTTTTCAAACTTTTTACCATTAATATTAGGATTAAATAATATTTCACATAAAAAATCAAGATAAGTATCGAAATTAATTTCTGTGGTATATTTAGGATTTAAGAAACTAAGTTCAAACGATAGTATAGAAAAGTTTCCAGATATAATTCCTACTGAACCATAACCTAAATTATATAAATTTTCACTTTCAATATTTAATAATCTTTCACTAGGATAATTCTTAGTACTACTAACTAAAATTAATCGTAACATATTTCTTATTGTAATTTCATCTTTAACTAATTTACTTTTAAAATTTACCTTAACTTTTACTGTTTTAAAATGATCATTTTTTATAATATGAAGATTAAAAGGGCCCATATTATAATTCGTATAATTCATATTATCCCTCTTTCTAAAAAAAAATTTAATTATATTACTAGCATTTATTTTTCTTTATTATCATTACCTAAACATTTAAATATATACAAAAAACTAACTATAATTTATATTCAAATTCAAAATCGAGAATTCTTACAGTATCACCATCATTAGCTCCTAATTCTCTTAATTTATCATCAATTCCTAGTTTTCTTAATTTATTAGCAAAACGCATAACAGATTCATCAGTTTGAAATTTAGTCATACGCAAAATTTTTTCAATTTCTTTTCCTCTAATTACCCATTCATTATTATCACGTGTAATTGTAAATGGCTGTTCACGCTCAAATTTATATAAAACATGACTTTCAAATTTTTCTTCTTCATAAAGTGGTTCTTTATTAATAGAATCTAGCATATCAGCTAATTTATCAATAACTATATTAATACCATCACCAGTTACACCAGAAATAGGATAGATATCTAAATTAGGTAATTTATCTTTAAATTTTTTTAAATTTTCGACAGATTCAGGCATATCCATTTTATTAGCTAAAATAATTTGTGGTTTAGCTAATAATTTAGGATTAAAATTTTCTAATTCTTTATTTATAATTAAATAGTCCTCATAAGGATCTCGACCTTCATAAGCACTCATATCAACAATATGCGCAATAACGCGTGTTCTTTCAATATGTTTTAAAAATTGGTCACCTAAACCTTCTCCTAAAGATGCTCCTTCAATCAAACCTGGTAAATCAGCAACGACAAATGAACGATCACCACTAGCTCTAACTACTCCTAGATTAGGTGTTAGTGTTGTAAAATGGTAAGCAGCGATTTTAGGTTTAGCGGCAGATATTTTACTTATGAATGTTGATTTACCTACACTAGGTAGACCTACTAAGCCAACATCAGCTAACAATTTTAATTCAACTTTAATTTTCCTTACCTCACCTGGTTCACCATTTTCACAGTAGCTTGGAGCTGGATTAGTGCGAGTGGCAAGGGCAATATTACCTCTTCCACCTCTTCCACCATATGCAACAATTACCTCTTCATCTTTTTTAGTTAAATCAGCTATAACTAAATTTGTTTCATAATCGATAATAATTGTGCCAACAGGAACTTTAACAATAACATCGTCAGCTCCGGCTCCATTCTTACCTTTTCCAAGACCATTTTCACCTTTTTTACCTTTAATAACTCTTCGATATCTTAAATCTAATAACGTATTTAGTCCTTCATCAACTTTAAAAATAATATTTGAGCCTCTTCCACCATTACCACCATATGGGCCACCCATCTCAATATATTTTTCTCTTCTAAAGGCCATACAACCATTACCACCATCACCAGCTATTAGTTCAACAGTTACCTCATCTATAAACATATAATCACCTTTTTCTATATCTATTATACATGAAATCAATATAAAATGTATCTAATTTAAAGATAATTATTAAATTTGACAATTAATGTTAATTCATACGTGTTCATATCTTTTTATAAATTAATATATTAAAACAATTTAAATATTCTATTATTTTGTAAAGAAAAGATCTTTAAATTTTTACCTTAAAGATTCTATTTCTTCTTTTAATACAAAAAAATTACGATTTCTCGCAATTTTTAATAATTCCATATTCCTAAGTGTCCTTTAGCTTTAATTGGTTGTTCTAAAATGCTGATATTTTTTAATATCCACGCATATCTTCCTATTTTATAAACACCACAGATATATTCTTGATAATTATTCCTCTTCATTTCTTCAACATATTCCTTAGTCATATAGACACAATCAACCAATTCACATTTACAAATAATATTTCCAAAGTTTAATTTTAAATCTTTAGTTAAATCCATAAGTTCCTTATTATCTAAAAATTGTTTAGGTATTTTAGTACTACTTGCGTGAATATATAATTCTCCACGATATGAAGTTTTCCAACTACGTGTTTCAACTATCTTTTTATTTTCCTTTATTAATGTTGCATAAGGTTCAGTTAAACTTATAACTTTCATACTAATTAATCCTTCTTTTTGAAAATAAATAGCTTACTAAAAACATAATTTAAAACAACAACAATGACTTGTACTAATATTTTAGAAATTATATCATTTATAGAAAATAAATCAACCAAGATATACATACATATCATATCAATAATTAAAGAAAGAATTCTAAATTTGACAAATTGGTAAATTTCACGAAGTAAATTATTATTATCTTTGACTTTAAAAACAAATAATTTATTTGTAATAAAAGCAAATGTGACAGCAAAAACCCAAGAAATAATATTACTAATTTGATAATGAATATTGAATAAACTTGTAAAAATTGTATAAGATCCAATACTAACAATTGTCGTACAACCACCCATAAATAGGTAATTTATAATTTCTTCATATTTTTTATACATTTTTATACCAAATTTAACTAATTTGTTATTCATAATTTTAGTTTTTAATAATTCAAAATGATTATTAATAATAATAGAAATAATAAATAAAATAATACCTATAAGCGAAATAATTTTTCCAAGTAATAAGAATGGCGTATGATAAACTATTTCTATATTATGTTCACCACTTTTAATTTTAGTACCAATAAATCCATCATTAACATTTTCTAATTCAGCTTTATAATCATCAATATAAATTTCAAATCCTTTATCGTAAGGAATCTTTAAAATTAAATAACCATCATTTTTAACATTAATATTGCCAATTATTTTATTCCCTTTGGTTTTTTCATAATCGATATTTAGCTCATCGACATCATCATTTAACTTTGTAATCATATCATAATCTAGTGTATAAGCTTTAATATTATCAATCAAAAACTCACCTTGACTAAACTCAATATTTAATTCTTCAATATCTGGAGTAGATAATACATAATTAAAGGTATAGTTATTATTATGATACTTCCAACTCTTACAAGTTAATTTATTTTTAATACCATTAATTATAATATAAGTATCACCTCTAGAACAACTTTGGGATAATTTCATATCAAAAGAAATGATTAATACTTTATTATTTAATTTATTTTCTAAAGGAATATTAAGCGTTTTTCCCCTAATTAGCTCAAAATAGTAGGCATCATTTTCTTTTGTAAATTTTAAATCAGAAAATTTTGATTCTAGTGAAGAAATGTCATAAGTTTCAAGCTGTGATTCATATTTATCATTATTTTCTTCATCAACTACTACATAATTTAATAATGCTTCAATATTGTATGGATAAGATAGTTTTTCATAATCACTATAACTTAATAATTTTTCAGTTGCATAGCCAATTGGTAATGCATTTTCGTTTTTATAAATTTGATAATCTTTACTATCACTTATTAATTCATAGCCAAGATTAGAATTATTTTTAGTAATAATATATTTTTCACCCATATAGATTTGATATAAAAGATTATTTGTTTCGCCATTAATAACTGAATTACGATATGGAATTTCATTTTGAAAAACATTGACATAAAAATTATTATAATGACCATTATAAGTTGATGAATAAAGACTAGATTGATAATAATGCTCATTATATATTTTATTACTAGTTGATAGCGGACTTAAATTATTATTAATTCGATAAAAACTTTTATCATTTTCAATTATTTTATTTATATTACTATCTATATCTGAATTAAAATATTTTTCATAATCACTCTTTAAATATAATGTATCATTAAAATTAACAATGAGACAATTTACAATACTAATAATTACTAATGGGACATAAATTAATCCTCTCTTGTTTTTTAAATGGTATAGTCCAATACTAATTATAATAATTAAACTATCAAGCAAAAATAAATTGAAAGTTTTATGACTATTCATAAAATAACTAACACTAATTAAGATAATCATAGTAATAATGATTTTTTTTAAAGGAATTTCATTATCAAAAATTTTTGTTAAATTACAACTTATAATATAACACATTAGTGGTAAAAATGGGATTAATGCTTTCGCATTTATATATAAAGTTCCATTTAATAAGTATAAAAATATAGGAAGACAGAAAATTAATATTAAACAATAACTTAAAAACTTTTTATCTTTATTTCTATGAAACACCATACCTATTAGTGATATTATCGCAATGCTAGTTAGCCCTATACCATAACTATTATATAATAGATAACCAATATCAAATTTAGGAATAAATAATGATAAAATATTTAAATCTTTAGTTGTAGCATTTCGACCTGATAAAATTGTTGAAAAGACTGGTAGTAACAAAACAGCCGCAATTAAAATACCTAAAATAATAAAATAAATAAATTTAATAATATTTAAACAAAAATCTTTTAAATTAAATTTTTCGTTTAAAGACAAATATTTATAAATAAAATAAATTCCTAATACAATAATTCCAGATACACTATAATAATAACTAGTAAAAATCATAAGAATTGTAGATAATGTAATTAAATAAAATTTTTTATCTTTAAAATATTTATCTACTCCCATCAATCCTAATAATAAAAATGGCATATAATTTATAAACATAATATGTCTATGACTGTGTAGAATTAATGGTGAAGCTGATACAAATATAAATGTTGTTAAAAAACAAATATTTGAAGTTATACCATTATTCCTTAACCATTTATAAAATAAAACTGCACTTATAATAACTACAAGAATACTTGAAATAATAACATAATGCATCATATCAATAAACGGTAATAGATAGGAAATTAAAATAATCGGATTCAGTAAACCATAATAAGCAAAATTAAATATATTTTGACCTCCACCAATATTTAAAGCAAGTTCAGGAATAAGTTTACCTGTTGAATAAAACAGATTTCTAAAATATTCAGCTAAAAGAAAATGTTGATCTTTCCAATCAGTAGTAGAACCATATATATATTTTCCTCTTGTTAGGATTAAAACAACCGCTATAACAAATAGTGTTAAAATAGTTATATTTATATAATCTTTTTTATTAAATTTTTTGTTCATATTATACCTCGCTATTGTATTTAATCCAATTTTCATATTTAAACATATGGTTTAATCCATCTGCAACAGATTTTTGACTAGTATAATACTTATAAATAATATCGTTTTTCTTAGTGTAGTTTTCTTTCGATATTTCTGTAAGTTCAGATTTAACATCATCGATTTTATCAGCCTTATAATATTTACCAAAGAAATATAGATTATTTTTATTTAAATAGTTATTTTTATATACATCAGTTACAATATTATGAGTCATTTTATGATGAATATGACCATATTCACCATTCTCATTATGTGTTACAATCAATTCCCAATCCTTCATTGTTAATATTCGTTCAACATCTTTTGTAATATCATCATAAACAGTATCCCAATTATCACGTTCCCCATTTGTCTTATCAGGATAATCAAGCATAATATATTTATCACCTGTAGCAGCCATGACATTTTTGAATTCTTCAACTCTATCAGCTCTAGAACCACAAGTAACACAAACAACTAAATAATCATCGTCAATTAAATGCGACCCTCCCCAAATCATATCATCATCAGGATGAGCTACAAACATAACTTTATTTACATTTGCTAAATCCACATCAAAATTTCTTAGTTCATTTATATTAATTTGTTTTTTATTTTTAATTATTATAACGCCTATAGTAATACTACTTATTAATATAATTAAACTAACAAAAAAAATAATCTTTTTCATATAACCACCATTTATAATTATACTACAAAAATTATTTTTTTTAATTACTTTTTCGTAATAATTGGATGTTTATTTCCAATTTTCCATACTACCTAAATCATAAACGTTTACATAACCTAAATCAAGAAGTTTTAAAGCAGCACTTTTACTACGACTTCCACTTCGACAATAAACGATTAAATTAATATTTTTAGCAAGTTCTATATCTTCTAGTTTATCTAATGGAATAGAAATAGCGCCTTCAATGTGCCCACCATTATATTCAGCTTCACTTCTAACATCAACTAAGAAAGTATTACCATTATAAATTAAATTTTTGGCTTGATCATAATCAACTGTTTGATACTTTCCAACACACTTGCAATTCTCGATTTTATTACAATGACATAATTCGCCAACATCTAAATTTTGCTCATAATTTTTGCCACAACCTGTTATTAATAATATAGTAATACTCACTATAAAAATTAATGATTTTTTCATATTATTCACTCTTTCTAGCAGCCTTAAACATTTTCTTCCATAATCCTTTTGATGAATAATTTAAAATCCCAACTTTATAAATACGCATACCATATTTTATTAATAAATAATTGATTACTATCATAATAAGAATTGAAATAATTGTTTCTATTATACCAATTTGTCCTAAAATTAATAATGATGGAGCTAAAATAGCAGAAATGAATGGTACAAAAGCAAATATTTTAATAAATAATGCTCCATTAAATACCGATGCCATCATTGCTAAATAATAACCAACTAAAGAAATAATCATAATTGGGGTTTGTAATTGTTGGAAATCTTCAGTATTAGTTGTCATTGAAGCTAAAACACCTGCCAAAAGCGAATAAGCAATAAAAGTTAAAACCATTAAAATTAAAATCATTGGAATTATATAAATTAATTGACTACCAAGATTAGAATTCATAATTTGATTTAAAACGTCGCCAACCTCAGAACCTAAACCATTTACAATTGAATTTCCACCAATAGCGTTTCTTATAAACATTCCTAAAGCAGCATAAGCTACTAATAAAACACCTTGAATTAAAACAAATAAATTACCAGCGACAACTTTAGAGAAAAAATGTGTTTTTGGTGATACGTTAGAAATAATAATCTCCATTCCTCGAGTTGTTTTTTCATCATTAACCTCAGCTCCAATCATTTGAACTAAGAAAATTGATAGCATAAAGAATGGTAAAATTATAACTGGAAATACAGTTGTCATAATCATATTGGTATTTTCATCTTCTGATTTTTCATTTTCATTTAAAATTTCTCGTTCAATTTCAATTGGTTCATAAATTTTGTTAAATTCTTCTATTGAAATATTAGAATCTAATATATTTAAACTAACTTTTGTATTAGTTAAAGCATTAGTTATTAATTGATAATCCATTGTATCAATAAAACTTTGGCTAGTAATTTTAGCAGTTAATCCCTTATCACTTTTATCTTCTAAGTGAATAACAATAATATCTTTATCTTCTTCAATTAAATCATTTACTTTATCAGCATCATCGTATTTGATTACTTCGAAAGCTGATTCATCAGAGTCAACTATTTGCAAGCTAGAAGCATTTAATTGTTCAGCTAAAATATCGTAAGCTCTTTCAGTATCATCAATAACATATACTTTTTGAGCATTATCAAAATCTCCTCCAAAGAAAGTTATAATACTATCGATATTAATAATTCCTACAACAACTAAAGCAATAATAATATTAGCAACTAAAAACCATTTTGTTTTTACTTTTCTTTTTAAACTAACACCTATTAGATAATTTAGTTTACTTTTCATATGCTTCACCTACTTTCGCTACAAAAATTTCATTTAATGATGGTTCTTCAACTACAAATTTAGTAATATTTTTATTTTTACTTACCACTTTAAATACTTTATCTACACTGTCAATACTATCAATTTTAACTTCAAACTCATCTGATTTTTCAGTAACTTCTAAAACACCATCAATTTTTTCTAATGTTTCTTTAGAAATATCTCCTTTAATTAAAATGTTTTTCTTACGATACTGTTCTTTAATATCACTAATGTAGCCATCAATTACTGCTTTTCCTCTTAACATTACGACAATTTTCTTACAGAATAGTTCGACATGATTCATTTGGTGTGATGAAAAAATAATCATACTACCACGAGAAGCCATTTCAAGAATCATTTCTTTAAATAACTCAATATTAATAGGATCTAAACCAGAGAATGGTTCATCTAAAATAAGTAATTTAGGATCATTAATAAGCGCTGTTATAAATTGAATCTTTTGTTGATTACCTTTTGATAGTTCTTTTATCTTTTTATCCTTATATTCACTTATACCAAATCTTTCAAGTAACGTATCTAATCTAGATAAGATATCACTATCACTCATTCCTTTTAATGTACCATAAAATAAACATTGTTCCCTAACAGTCATTTTTGTAAGTAGGCTTCTTTCTTCTGTTAAAAAACCAATTTGGTCAGTTACACTATAATCAATTTTTTTACCATCTAAAGTAACATTACCACTTGATGGTTCTAAAAGTCCCATAATCATTCTAAATGTTGTTGTTTTTCCGGCACCATTTACTCCAAGAAGTCCAAATATTTCGCCTGGTTTTACTGTAAACGATAAATTATCAACAGCTTTAAAGTCATCATAATATTTTGTAATTTTATCTACTTTTAACATAAATTCCTCCTATAACTAGTCTAAATTATACTCTTTTTTAGTAATTATTTCAATAATTGTTATAGTTTTATAATATTAAATTTTATTTTTAAACAAACAAAAAATCATAAAATTTAATTTATGATTTTCTATTACTAAAAAAAGGGAATTTATTTTCAATTTGTTTAACTAGTTGCGAATTCTTTTCTACTTCCTCTACTGGCAAATTTAAGAAACTTGCCATTTCTGATATTCCTGATGTTGATTGAAGACAATATTCCCTAACATAAATAACTTGACTAACACTTGTTGCTAGCTCAATAGTATCATTAGAATCTAAAGCTTCTTTAAACAGAATATCACTAACATTTTTAATTATTCTTTTGGTATCTTTAGATAATTCAATAAATTTATTATCAGTTACTTCGCCTATTTGATACAAATTTTTAATGTCTTCTTGTAAATTAAATGATATAGGTAACTTTTTACTAGATAAAAAATGAAAACCATAATCAATTCCAAATGATAATCCAAAATGGAATAATATAACCATCATTGTTTGGATTTTAATATTTATATTTTTATCACTAAAATTTGGATTTTCTCTATAAAATAACCTATATATTTCTATAAGTACTTTCATTTCTTTAGAAATATTTTGTGCATTCATAATAAATTCACCTTTCTAATCAATTCTTTTATCCTTTATACATTTTAACTCATCAATTGTTTAACATAAGGATTTTTTATGCTAGAACTCATGAAGTCATTTTGCTTTAAAATTTCTTTAACCTTTGTTTGCCATTCATCTCCAAATAATTTTTGTAGTTCATTTATACCATCCTGATTATAAGATGTTACTTTTTGAAATTCAAAACACTTTTGTAATTCTAAATAGTAGTCTTTAATGCTTCTTTTTTGTTTATTTATATTTCTGTGTTTAAACATACTAAGTTTTATCTGTGCACTTGATAATTTACTCTCATCATGAGTTTCTACATATTCAGCAAGTAAATTATTAATATCATTTAATGGTGAAATATCTCTATAATTATTTATATCATATTTCAAATCTTCTTCACTAAATAAACTCTCAATTTGATCTTCATTTCCACTTAAAATATCATCTATTATTTTAATAATATTAGGAAAATAATATTTATCATAAGTATATTCATAATAGTTAGTATCAGGCCACCCCATATTCTCTTGTATATGATGTAACTCTCCCATCTTCATATTTTTAATAATTATTTGATTATCCGAATGAGGGAGAAAGTCAGCAAATACGCCCTTACAATGTTCAATTATACTACAGTTTTCAATTATTTCTTCACGTATTTTTTTTAATTTTTTACTATCTATCTTTACTGTATATTCTATTAAAACTCCATTTTCATATTTATATAGCATTTTTACCTCCTATTTAATTTCTTTGATAACATGAAATTATAGTAATCTTCTCTATCAGTTACATCACCAATAATTGGTATATCGCTTGGTAATTTATTTAGAGATGAACATTCTGTTTCCATCAAACATAAGCCATTTGGAAATATATCTATTTTAAAGTATTGATTATCATAAAGAACAAAATTTCTTTCCTTTTTTATCCCATACATACTACCAAAATTATCTAAAATAAACTTGGAATATTTTTTTTCATCAATACTATGATTTTCTAAAATTGTTTTTTGGCTTTTACCAGTTATTCCTTCTAAAGTTGCTGTATAATGACTACAATTATTTAAAGTTTTTTTACGAACTCTATATATATTATCTTGAATTGGTAAATATTGTTGCTCTATATCGAAAGTTTTGTGTAGATACGTAGTTAATAATCTTTCCATATATTTATAATCCAACAAAAACTTTTTTTGTTGTTTTAATTTTTCCTTTTTAAGCATATTTTCAATTATATTCAATGTTTGTGCTATTTTATAATCAAAGTCAACATCATTAGTAACAATATCTAAATAATCATGCCCAAGCCACGCAAATTGTGTTTTTAAATCTAATGCTCTAGCCTCTTCTATGGTTTCAGTTCTAGCATTATTATTGGATAATGTATAAAACTGTTCTGCTCCATTTGCAGCAGTTACAAGATGAGTAATTGCATCATATCTTTCTAACAAAAATATTTCTTGCATATTCTTATCATGCAAAAGCCTATTAAAATCTAACTCAGTTAAATAGGCTTTATTATCCATAATTCCTCTATCATGAATAACAATTGTATCTTTAGTATTATCAAATACACTATTACCAAGGATATTTTCTTTCATTAACTGATAATCAAAAATAATTTTTTGAAATTCAAAAGGATCTATTTTATTTTCACCAAATGGCTTTATTCCACTATTAATTAATTCAGTTGCACTTTCATTGATTATAATGACATTATATCCAAGTTTTTCAAAATGATTTTTTATTGAATTAATAGATTTTGATTTACCAGCACAAGGACCACCTGTTAAAACTATTTTCTTAACTATCATAATTATCACTCCATATCATTTTTTTAAAACATTCTCAATATAGCACTTCCCACATAATGATTCATATTTTATTGAATCATTATCATCTATAGCAATAGATTCACCATCACTGATATATTTTCCATTAACAATTCTAGCATTAAACTTAGCTTTTTTACCACATGAACAAATTGTTATAATTTCTTCTATTTCATCAGCTACCTCCATTAGTCTTTTGCTACCAGTAAATAAATGACTTTTAAAATTTGTTCTGATACCATAGCATATAACAGGTATATTAAATTTTTTCGTAATAAACCATAATTCATCAATTTGTTTTTCAGTTAAAAATTGTGCTTCATCAACTAGAATACAATCGACATTCTTGATAATTAAACTATTTTTATCACTAAATAAACTCTCACTATCCCCTAACAATAAATCAACTTTAGAGGAAATTCCTATACGAGATACAATTGTATCATTACCTTTCGTATCAACTTTTGGTTTTATGATTATACATTTTCTATCCTTCTCTTTATAATTATGATTTACCTGTAAAAGAACTGTACTCTTTCCAGCATTCATTGCTCCATATCTAAAATATAACTTTGACATTGTTACCTCTTTTCTATCAAGTGTAAATTTTACACTTGTACATTTTTTAGAAAAATGCATTTTTAAAATACACTTTTGTTTTCAATATTATCTTTAAATTTATATAATTTTGCTGGTTTTTTACCTTCAAATTTCATTGTTAAATTTGTATCTTCAACAATGTTTAAATTAAGAATTTTTTTTCTAAAATTTCTTCGATCAAATTCTTTACCTAAAATTGCCTCATAAACTTTTTGTAATTCTGGCATCGTAAAATTATTAGGAAATAATGCTGATAAAATGTTAGATTCGGTTATTTTTTGTTTTAAAAAATTAATCGCATCTGCAAGTATTTCTTCGTGATCATAAGCAAGGATGGAATTTTATCTATTCTAAACCAATCAGCATTAGATGTTTTTGTAGTTTCTTTTAAAATATTAACACGATTACAATCAATAACACCAATATACCCTATTGCTACCATACGCATAACAGGTGACCTATCGACTTTACCGAAAGTTTTAAATTCATAGATATTTATATCTTTAATTCCAGATTTTTCAAAAATTTCTCTTTTAGCGCCATCAAGTAAGTCCTCATCATTTCTGATAGCTCCACCTGTTAGGCACCATTCACCAATAAATGGTTCGTTTTTTCTTTTAATCAATAAAACTTTTGGTACACCCCTCTCAACAGTAAAAATTGCTGTTATAGCGTGTATACCTTGATTCTTATAATAACTCTTGTTTACTTGCATTTATCATCACAATTTTATTATAAGTGTTTTAAATACACTTGTCAATATATAAAAGAACTTTTTATAATTTTCACCATAAAAAGTTTTATTATTTACATAAAATTTTTTTCTTAATAAATAATATTTCCACATTTATTTGTTTTTTGTAATCTCACTATTATTATAACTACCAATATTTTTATATTTATTAATTAATTTTTTAAATATATCAAAAGTAATATCATAAATTTCCTTATCTTGTAAATTTATTTCTAACAATTCAAAAATCTTTTCATTATCTATATTATGTCCAAATGTTAAAAATCTTAAATATCTATGCACATATTCACTATCATTTTTCAACTTATATACAATATAATTTGATATAATAAAATTTAAACTATATTTATATACATAATAATTATGGCTAAAAAAGTGTTTTTGATACATCCAACTAAATTTTTCGTTTTTATCTAATTTGTTATTTGAATATTTACTTTCTAAGTTCAGCATTATATTAGATAAATTAGACGTATTAACAGATCCATTTTGTAAATGTGTTTCATATACTAAATCTTCAAATTCTGCATACTCTGTTTGCTTAAAAATATAGTATGCAAATCTATCAATTATATTTTTTAAAATAGTAGCATCATTATAATTACTTTTTTCTAATAAATTATGCATCAACAATATTTCATTAACTGTTGAAGGTATTTCAATAAATAACTCATTAAAATCTGAATTAATATAATCTTGATTTTCATTTATATATTTTTGATTTAAAGCATGTCCAATTTCGTGTGTTAATTCTAAACCACTTTGAAATGTATTGTTATAATTTAAAAATATATACTGTTTTTCACCATAGACAGATATTTCATATCCAATATCTTTTTTATTTTCTTTAGGAAAAAGGTCAATGCATTTATCAACAAATATTTTTTTTAAATTATTTATATAATTAACACCAAATATTTGTAAAGAATCTATTATTTCCTCCATAACTTTTTTAACATCATATACTTTATTGGAACTATCTATAAAATCTAAATTTAAATATTCATGATATAAATCTAGATTATTGTTAACATTTTGAATTAAACAGTTATAATCATCTATACTTATTCCATCATTTTGTAAACTATATTCTTTGACACTTTTAAAACCATTTAAATAAGAATTAGTCACATAATATTTTATAGCAGCAATATAAACATCCAAAATCTGTTTTTCATATTTTTTTAATTCCTTGATATCACTATTATCAATAATTATATGTTGATACATAGCAAAATATTTTTTTATCTGACCATTCTTTTCTTTTTCTAATTGTAATAATTTATCATTAGATTCTTTATCTAAATGTTGCTTTCTTTTAAATTTATAAAGTAATTTTTTATATTTATTTAAATTTCTATTTTCCTTTATAAATTTTCTTAATTCTTTTTCATTAATGTTTAATAATAACTCCTCAAAATGTATTAATTTTTCTGTTTTTATTTGTTTCAATGTATATATATCTTCCATATATTTAGTATCATTTATATTTAAATCTTTTATTAAATATGCATAAACATATAATTTATCATATGTTTGTTCTATAAAAGCATATTCATTTAAACTATTTTCTAATATTATTGGGGAAGTAATATTAGTTTTATATTTGTTTGCAAATTTATTAATTAGTTCAACTAAATTATTATATTCAATATAAAACTCACTTGAATTATCAAAAATGGTCTCTAGTGAAATTTCACCATAGCCTATTTGCTTTATTTCCTCCATAAACTATATCAGCTCCATATATACTAAACTTTTGTATTAAAAAATAATAATATTGCCATACATATTTGTTTTTTGTAATCCTTTAGTTGTTTCTATATTATCATGGCTTTTAGTATTATCATAATTTTCAGTATAATCTTCAGTATTTTCTAAATAGCCTCTTAACATTTCTGTTAATCCTTTTATAGAATGGGTTTTACCTGTAGTACCATCATAAAAATTAAAGTCCTTTTCGATATTTAATCCAAAATGCTCTAAAAATAAATTTCTATATTTGATACAATCTGGTTGGATTATTAAACTTTTTTGATAATTATATAAATGTCGCTTATACCTTTCTAATTTTTCTTTATATTTAGAAAATTCTTTTTTATATTCTTCTTCATGCATCTTTTCATTATTAAGATTTTCTATTTCTTTAATTTGATTTTCTATATCACTAATCCTTAAACGAATTCGCTTAGACTTACTAGTTCTATTATCATCATAGGGTGGGCCACATATGATAGATTCATCCTCGTCCGTTAACCACTTTTCAAATGCTTTTTCACGTGCTTTTTCACGTGCTTCTTTAATTGCTCGTTCTAGCCTTTCTTGCTCTTTTTCCGATTCGTCATTCAACCTTATATTCAACAAAACAAGTTTTTTTCGTAATAATTGTAAATTTTTCTTTTCTTCAACATATTTTTGTTGATTCGATATTTTTATTTGTTGTTGATCTGGTTTTATTGGTTCTTCTGGCAAATCAAAAACTCCAAAATCACTTAAGTATATATCACTTGTAATATTCCTAAAATTATAATTGCTTGATAGCATTGTATAATAATCTTTGTCATATTTTTTTTCAACAACAACCCTATTGTTATATCTAGTAATATATAAATCTTCTTCAATTTTATCATAAAACTTTATAATATAATCTAATATATTTTGAATAAAAATTGGTCTTAAGCTTTCACAAGAAAATAATGCTTTAGCAAGTGGATTATCGCTATAATTTTTATCTAAAATACATATTTCTAATTCCATTAATGACTTAAGAAAATCCTTACTCTCATTATTAAAAATTGAAATACAATTAGAGTAAATTTCTTTAGATGAATCATAATTAATCAATTTATCCTGTCCATAAATATTAGCCCAGTTATAATCATTAATTATTTCATCGAATCCAAAAGTTTTTTTTAAAATTTTCCACGAATTCTCATTCTCATACACATCATTTCTATATTGTTTCTTGCAAATTTCGCGTAATTCTTGTTCGTTTTTAACATTTTCAAATCTATATTCTATTTTTGCCATTTGTAATCCCCCTACTATTTAATAAATAATTAATGCAATTATATTTATAAATTACTTAATCTTTCCTTAACAATTTTACTAACATTACCCATATCAGCTTTACCTTTTAAAATTGGTGAAATTGAACCAATTATTTTACCCATATCACGTTCTGAAGTTGGATTAATTTTATTGAATGCTTCATCAATAACTTTATTAATTTCTTCTTCACTTAATTGCTCAGGCATATAAGTATTTAAAATCTCTATTTCTTTTTGATTTTGTTCAACTAAATCATTTCGATTTGCTTTTTCAAACTCTAAAATTGCTTCTTTTCTAGATTTAATTTGTTTAGAAATTATTGCAATAACTTCATCATCAGATAGTTCATGTTTTTTATTGAGTTCTTCCATTTGAATAGCACCTTTAACCATTCTAACTACTGATAATTTTTCTTTATCTTGGGCTTTCATTGCTAATTTTAAATCTTCTAATATTCTATTTTTCATTAAGATTTCCTTTCTTTTAAACAAAAAGCCACATTATGCGGCTCTATTGTATTCTCTATTTCTTTTACGACTATTTTTAATAGCTTCTTCTTTTGCTTTTCTACGTTTAACTCCTGGTTTTAAGAATCCTTCTTGTCTTTCTCTAATTTCTTTTTGGAGGCCACTTTTTGCATTTCTTTGTTTTAGGACACGAATCGCACCATCAACATTTCCATCATGGACAACAACTTTTGTCATTTAGTATCCCTCCCTTCTAAAACTAGTGTTATTATATCACTTAAAAGCTTATTTTTCAACAAATTTTTCACTAAAGATGAAAAAAAAGAGAAAAATTCTCTTTTTTTGGCGTAGTTAACAATTTAATCTTATATATGAACCAACTATTCTACCAGCATTAGAAATTATTTCAAGTAAAATTTGAAATATTGGTAAACATAATATACAAATAGCAATTAAAGCAATCGCTAAATATAATATATTTAACATTTTATTACTTTTTATTTTTTCTAGCATAAATTACCAGACGCAATACGGCGAATAGCTGTTCCTAAACTTCTACCTAAATCTAGTATAGAGTTTAGAGCTTTTGAGAAAGCGTTTATCATAGTACCAGAAACACTTCCACCATTAATATTTAATAATTCCATTTTTTTTAATTCAACCATTTTCATTCCTCCTTAATAATTACAAGCAAGCGGTCTAACATAGCCATCAATAACGCCAATTAAAAATACAATACCGCCTCCAATTAAAAATAATGTACCAATTCCACCACCATTTATTTTTTTTAATTCATTCACATTTAATTTTTCCATTAATTAAAATCCTCCTTTATTCTTTTGTAAATTTCTTTAAACAAGGTTGTCTTTTCTTGTTTTAAGCTAAATATAGCGTATTTTTTGTTTTGCAAGTCTATATCATCAACTTTTAAAACAATATTATAATTATTATCGTAAATATTTTGTTCAAATTCTATAAGTTCAAAATCATATTCTTCATTATCAATTGTTAATTTACTTTTATCAAGTTTATCAAAATAATCACTAGTTACTGTTGTATATAAATATAGTTCATCATCATTCGTAACTACACTAGCAACATAATGTTTATATTTTGTGTATTTAAAACAAAAACCAAGAATTATAAATAAAATCATTGTTATAATCATAATAATTGAAAACGAATAAAGTTTTAATGGCTCACCTCTTAAAATATAACTATCTTTGTTTTTATATTTATTTATATCCATCATTTTTACAAACATCCTTTTTTATTTTATGATTAGAAAATTCAATAACTCTATCAAATAAATCCATATTTTCTAAACGATGCGAAACGACAATTAATGTTTTATTAGAATATTTATTAATGATATTTTTTAATATTTTTCTTTCTAAATTAACATCAACTTGATTAAGTCCTTCATCGATAATTAATATTTTAAAATCTCGCATCAAGCTTCTCGCTAAAATTACTCTTTGTGCCTCTCCACCTGATAAGTTAAAACCATTTTCTTCTATTAACATATTAAATCCAAGATTATTATTTTTTATTATTTCATTTATACAACATAAGTTAGTAATTTCTAAAAATTGTTCTGCTGAACATTTATTTTCTAAATCAATATTATTATGGAGTGTATCATTAAATAAAGTTTCATGTTGTGAAATATAAACAATATTCTCTCTTATTGATGATTCTGTATAATCATTAATATCAATACCATCAATTATAATATTATCCCTATCAAGATTGTAATAGCGCATTAATAATTTTACTAAAGTGCTTTTACCACTTCCACTTTTGCCAATAATCATAATTTTCTCTGTTGGTTTTATAGAAAAATTTATATTTCTTAAAACTAGGTTTCGGTCATCATAACTATAATTGATATTTTTAAATGATATATTTCCAATTATGTTTTTATTTACAAAACCATTATCCACACTTGGTTCAACTACTTCTAAAATTCGTACTAAAGCCTCCTTCGTTTCTTTAACTAATATACCTAATTCTAAAGTATTTTTTAGTGGGAATAAGAAATAAGAAAATAAAGAATTAAATACCAACAAGTTTCCTATAGTTAGTTTTTGTTCTAAAATAAGTAAACTTCCAATAAATATAATCACAATTGAACTAATATCACAAATTGCTTCTTTAAGTAAATATTGTTTATTATATAAAGTCTCAAAATTAAACATTTTATCTAAAAAACTAGTAAATTTCTGTTCAAACTTATTAATAATAATACCTTCACCATTTATACCTTTAATTCCTTCAAACCCATTGATTGACTCAATCATATAGGAAGTATATTCTGCTTTCTTTTTTTGAACAGTTTCGATATGTTTGGTAAATAACGGTATAAAAAGAAAAGTTGTAATGATATAAAGTAAGAAAACAATAATTGAAATAAAAAATAATTTTTCACTTATAAAATATAGAAGTATACAAGAAATTATGGCTAAAGGTAAATCAACGAAAATAAATACTATTGATTTACTAATAACATCTCTAACTTTCTCTAAATCATTTATTCTAGAAGTTATTTCACCTGTAGTATGATTTCGATAATAATTATACGGAAGTAAAATAATGCTTTTAAAAATATTATTTGTCAAAATTAATTCTATTTTTTCATTCAAATAAACTAATAATTGATTTCGAAAAAAATTAGACAAAAGTTTTAGAAAGGTAAAAATTAAAAATACAAAGAAAATGAAAAACAAATAATTTTTAGATTGTATAAAAGAAAAACCATCACCAATATATTTAAAATAATATGAGCTAAAAATAGAATAGATCGCATAAAAAATGGAAATTATTATTATATTAATAATCATTTTTTTGTTTAATAATAAAATATCTAACATGAATTTTAAAGGTTTTTGTTCTTTTGTATATAAGGGAATTTTCTTTATTGGATACATAAACAAAAAAACATTATTCCAAATTTTATCAAACTCTTCAAAAGAAATAGTTTTAATTTTTGTTGCTGGATCAGCAATTATTAATTGCTTTCTTTTATAGTCTATATAATAAATAACTATATAATGGTTATAGGCATTATCTATAGTAACAGATGCAATACACGGTAAAATCATATTTTGTTTATTTATATCTGGAAGATTTGCTTTCACTCCACTGGCTTCAAACCCAATTTGTTTAGCGGCTTCAATTAAATGATAAGCTGTCGTTCCATTTTTTGTTGTCTTTGTCATCTCCTGTAGTTGTCTGGTACTAATATAACCCTGATAATATTTTATAATCATTTGTAAACAAGAAACACCGCAATCCTTGATACCACTTTGTTTGACAAATGGATATTTTTTTAACATCATCTCACCTCCTTACTATTAACATACAATAAAAGAGATAAAATTCCTTGTTAAAGAAAAAAAATAATCAAAAAATTTTGATTATTACATTGTTTTATGAATATTTTCTTGATCTATATAGTCTCCTATTGGATTAAACTCACTAGGTTCTGTCATAGTAGGTTCAACTTGCATACCTGCCACTTCTTTAGACATAACATTTAAAAAAGCTTTAAGATTTGATAAACCAGGATACCTTTCTGTATCCACTGGTAATTCTCTTTCAATTATAGGTGCCATTCTTGAAAATAAGCCATCAATTATACTTGCTTTTGCTATAACTAAAATTATTTGAACTAAATTGCTTTGAGCATTCTTATTACTAACTTGATTTTGATAATTATAATCCATTAAATCCGTTACTCTTTCCATTTTACAACCCCGCATTTTCTAAAACATTATCAATTAAATTAAAATCATTTGTAAAATATGATTTAAATAAAACATCATTACCAATCATATTAGCAATCAAATTAGTAGCAATAACTTCATCAGAATGATATTCTATTTCACTATCGTTGCCAACTAAATTATTAGTTAAAATTTCTGTATAACCAATATTAAGAGCAATAAGTTTATTATCTTTACTAAATCCAAAATAATTATCTTTTGCTGTAATTATATTTAAAAGTTGATACATTAAGACGTGTTTTATGTCATGATCTTTTTCTAATTCACTCATATTTAATGTAAGCGTATTTGAAGTAGGATTATAGTCAGAAACTTCTTTATAAACGTATTTACTACCAGATTCAATTACTAAACTTTCTAATCGTTTATTTAAATTTTCAAGTTCAACATTAGGGAATGTTTGATGAAAAATATTAATTAAATCTAATAAGTTATCCTTAACAGGAGCACTTATATTGTTATTTTTATTAAGAGTTTCTCTAATTTGGTTCATAATATCCATACCATCACCTTAACAATTGTATCACAAAATTTGCAAAAAAAAAAGTCTATGCGACACTTTTTTCTAAATTAAGTTTAACAAGGACATTATTTTTCCCATTTATGACTTCTTCAATAATTTGATTTTCAACCTTATCTTTAATTATTTTATCTATTTTGCGAGCCCCAAATTCTTCATAATTAGATTCTTTAACAATATTTTCTATTAAATCTTTTGAAAGGCGTAATTTAATTTTTTTCTTAGAATATTTATTTTTTAAATAATTTAATTTTTGAGTAGTTATTTTATAAATATCATCATGGGTCAATTTATTAAATATAATAACATTATCGATTCTATTTATAAATGGTAACGAGAAATATTCCTTTAATTTTGTTAATACAACATCATTGTGATTTTTATTAAAACCAATTTCGATATCATTAAAGCCAATATTAGAAGTCATAATAATTGTAACATTATCAAATCTAACTTCACGACCACAGGAATCTTTTATTTTTCCATCATCTAAAATTTGGAAAAACAAATTAATTATATTAGGAGTTGCTTTTTCTATTTCATCTAATATTAAAACAGAATATGGTTTATTACGAATTGTCTCCAAAACATTTTTATTATCGGAATACCCTACATAACCTGGTGGCGCTCCAATGATTTTACTAATAGAATGGTCTTCAGCATATTCACCCATATCAAGTTTGATAACATTTTCTTTTCCTACTAAATTTTCACCAAATGTTTTGGCTAAATTAGTTTTTCCTATACCACTTGGTCCACAAAATAACATTGCGTAGCATCTATTCTCATCATTAAATCCTAACTTTATTCTTTTCGCAATTTTAACAACATTATCAATAGCTTTGTTTTGACCAATAATAGTTTCTTTTAAATTTTTTTCTAAAGTTTCAATAACAGAAATATTATCACTTAATAATTCATATACAGGTATTTTTGTTTTAATATTAACTACCCTAGCTACATCATCTTTAGTAACAATATTATACTTATCTTTTTTATAAAGAGTTAATTCTAATTTATTGATTTTATCCATTAAAATATTTTCTTTTTCTTTGTAGTTAGCGGCTTCATCAAATTTACTATCGATTATAGCGTTATTTTTATTTTTTAAAACTTGTTGTAATTCTTTAGTTAAACTATTATATTTTTTAAATTCTTTGCTTTCAGTTAAACTAACTTTAGCGCATACTTCATCTAAAAGATCAATTGCTTTATCAGGCTGATTTCTATCATAAATATATTTTTCAGATAAATCAATTATTAAATCAATTATCTCATCATTTATAACGACTAAATGAAATTTTTCATAAATATTTTTAAGTTTCATTAAAATTTCACGAACAGTTTCTTTATTAGGTACCTCAACTGATACTTTTTGAAAGCGACGTTCTAAGGCACTATCAGTCTCAATATATTTTTTATATTCATCAATAGTTGTAGCTCCAATACATCGCAATTTTCCTCTAGCTAAGGCTGGTTTAAAAATGTTAGAGGCATCAATTGCTCCTTCAGCACCACCTGCACCAACTAAAGTATGAATTTCATCAATAAATAGAATTATATCATCATTTTCTTCAATTTCTTTTAAAATTTTTCTAATTCGTTCTTCAAATTCGCCACGATATTTAGTTCCTGCTACAGCTGTCGCCATATCTAAACTAATTATTCTTTTATTTTTTAAGGATAATGGTACTTCACCACTGGCAATCATTTTGCTTAATTCTTCAACAATAGCGGTCTTCCCTACACCAGCTTCGCCAATTAGTAATGGATTGTTTTTAGTTCTTCTAGAAAGTATTTCTAGAACACGTTTAATTTCTTGATCACGACCAATGACTGGATCTAATTCACCATTAATAGCTTTTTTCGTTAAATCTGTACCTAATTCTTCTAATAATAATTTTTTATTTTTCTTGCCCTTATTACGATTAACTAATTTACATGAAAAATCACTATATAATTCATCTAAATCAATATTCATACCAAGCATAATTCTTATTGCAACACCTTCGCCCTCTTCTAACATACTGGCAAATAAGTGTTCAATAGTTACACAACCATTATTATTTTCTTTACTATCAATAATAGAATTTTCAATAATTCTTTTTAACAAAGGAGTATATAAAAACCACTCACTAGCTTTAGAACCAATACCAACAATTTTGATAATTTCTGACTTAAGTTTTTCATAATCTAACTTGTATTCTGCTAGTTTTTTTGAAATATCATTTTTTTCTTTTAATATAGCTAATAATAAATGCTCACTTCCAATATATGGATGTTTTAATTCATACATTTCTTTACGAGCATTTGTCAAAATTCTTCTAGTATCTTCTGTAAAATTTCCAGACATATTTTATCCTCCTCATTTATATTCTATGTTATTGTGAATGATAATTCTTAATTTTAATCATGATAACTCTACATTATTTCATTTTGTATAAATTATCATAGCTGAAAAACAATATATCTGTTCTTCAGAAAAAACACTTATAGCAACTTGATATTTAATATCGATAATATCGCCTTCAAAATCTGTTAGAAATTCATTAATAGCTGATTCTAAATCTTTTTCATGTGCTTCATCAAAAACTTTTACTTTCATATAATCACCAAACACAGTATACAATATGAGAATAATATTTATTGTCAAAAAAAATATGTAAAAACATATTTTTTAAATTAACTATTTAATTGTTTTCTAATTAATTTATAATTTGGACAATACTTTGAAACTGTTAGCCAAAAAGATGCTGAATGATTAAAATGAACAAAATGTGATAGTTCATGAATAATTACATAGTCTAATTTAGTTATATCATATTTAATTAAATTAGAATTTAAGGTTACTGTATTATTTGAACGATTACAAACGCCCCATCTAGTTTTCATTTTTCTAATTCTTAATTTAGGATAAGGTATTTTTTCTATAAACAATTCATAATTATAATTTAATCTTTTTAAAAATAATTCTTGCATTTGTTTTTGTAACCATTTATTAAGTGTTTGTTCATCTTTAGCATAAACAATGTTATTATTGATATCAATTTCTACTTTTTTAAAACTAGACACAAATACTAATTCATACTTCTTACCTAATAGTAAAAAGTCACCTTCAGATTCAATTTTAGTAGTTATTTTTTTTAGGACTTTCCTTAAAAATGGTTGATTATTATCCAACAACTTTTTTATATAGTTTTTACTTGTAAAAAAATTAGTAGTTACATAGATTGTTTTTGAATCTTTTAATCTAATATAGGTATTTTTATTATTCTTTTTTACAATTTCTACATCAAAAATTTTATCATCTAGTTGATATTTCATATACATACTTCCTATCCACTTATAAATATATTATAACACAAGAAATAAAAAAGGACTAATTTCTACATTGAGAAAATAGTCACAATAATTAGTAGTAAAACAACAACGATAAATAGTTGTAATAATAATTTCCAAATATTTTTAAACCAATCTTTGTAAGAAATATCAAAATAAGCTAAACCTGTAATAAGTAGTACACTAGTTGGCGCAATAAACATTACTAATCCATATAAAGTTTGAATAACGATTGATGCTAAAAATCTTAATTCAACAGTAGTACCTGTTAAAATTACTGTTGGTGTATATAATGTATCTACTAAAACTGAGAAATTATTATAAAAGAAACTTGATATAATTGTTGTTCCAGATAAAATTAAAGTACTAAATTTATCAGGTATATTCATTAGGTAATCAACTATTGTTGTAACGAAATTAGCAGTTGCACCATTTTTGAATAAGATTGCTAAAACCAAATTTGAACCAATTATATATAGAATTAGTTTTAGATTTGATTTTACACCTGTTTCAAATCCAGATAAAAAATCACTTAATTTAACTTTATAAATTATAACAAATAAAATAGTTATAAATAAAGTAAATACTGATATAAATGGTAATTTCCAATATCCAATAGCTGGAATTGTTCCTAAAATACTAGAAATAATTGGGAAACCATTTATTTCTACACCCATTATTTTTTCATAAAAATCTAAAAATGGTGTAGGATTAGTTGTAGTTCCTAAAATGTCATCCCATTTAAAACTACCTATAGTTATAAACATAAAAGCTAAAATTAAAATTATGAATAAAGGCTTCCAACTCTTTTTACTATTATCATTTTTTTCATAAAGAGGTATCTCTTCATTTTTCTTTTTAGAATTTGCTAAATCATTTTTACCTTTATGTAAAACAAACATAACTAATAAAAATACTAATAAAATCAATAAGATTATTCTATCTGGGAAAATTGATGTATTATATGTATAATCACTATTATGACTAAAATATCTATTTAAATAATAACTAATATCAGAGCCATAAATACTTCCCATCATTCCAACAAGAATTGAACCTATAGTTGATAACATTGTTGTAATTTTACTAAACCCTAAAGATAATAAAATAGTAGCAATCAATGGTATAATAAAGAAAAAAGCTAAATTTAATCCAACAAGAGACGATAATATTCCAAGTGTGACTGTTATTATAACTAAAAACTTTAGTTCTTTACCTTTCAATTTAGACGTCAAGTCATTAATCATTCTCGTATAAACGCCAGTCTTATTAATAATGCCATATAGTCCACCAACTACTAAAACAAATACCATACTTGGTAAAGCTAAATCAAAAACAGTCAATGGAATAAGTGTTAAATCAAATAAACCAACTGGCACTATACTTCCAAGTATAAATGAAGCGTTATCGTACTCTCCAACAGGTATAATCCATGATAGAAAAGCTACAACAACAAATGTAAGTATTAAAACTTTTAATAAATTATTCTTTTTCATATCTTTATCCTCCTTTAATAATTATAACAAAAAAATATATTATATAAAAGAAAAAAGAAATAATTTCATTAATTTTACACAAAACTTAATGCGTGTTATAATTGATTAGGTGAAAAAAATGCAAAAAAATCCCTTTAAATATTCAGATAATAATAAAAGATATCATACCTTAGACTATTTTTATAAGCAAAAATTTGGTATTAAAACTTTTAAAGTTAGTTTAAATGCAGGCTTTTCTTGTCCAAATATTGATGGGACAGTAGGATTTGGTGGTTGCATATATTGTTCTAATTCTGGAAGTGGAGACTTTGCTGGGTCATTAAATGATGATTTGGTAACACAATTTAATCAGGTGAAAAATACATTACATCAAAAGTGGCCAACTGCTAAATATATTGGTTATTTTCAAGCTCATACTAATACCTATGCACCAATTGATATTTTAAAAGAAAAGTATGAAAGTATTTTAAAATTACCAAATGTTGTTGGTCTTTCTATTGCAACACGTCCTGACGCAATCAGTGATGAATGTTTAGATTATTTAGAAAATCTTTCTAAAAAAACATTTCTTACCATTGAACTTGGTTTACAAACAATTCATAAAAAAACGTCACTATTAATTAATAGGTGTCATACTCTTGAGATATTTGATGATATGGTTAAAAAATTAAGAAGTAGAAATATTAATGTTGTAATTCATATTATAAATGGATTACCTTATGAAACAAAAGAGATGATGCTAGAGACAATAAAATATATAAACTCTTTAGATATTCAAGGTGTAAAAATACATATGTTGCATATTTTAAAAAATACTAAGTTAGAAAAATTGTATAATAAAGAACATTTTAAAATTCTTACAAAAGAAGAATATATTGATATCGTATGTGAGCAATTAGCTTACTTAAGACCAGAAATTGTTATTAATAGAATAACTGGTGATCCAGTAAAAGAAGATTTAATAGAGCCTACTTGGTTAATTAAAAAATTCTGCGTTCTTAATGATATTGATAAAGAGCTTGTTAGAAGAAATTTTTATCAAGGCTGCAAACTATAAATATATATATAAAAACATGATTATTTAAAATCATGTTTTTATTTAAATACATATGGATTATCTTTACTTCCATCACCAGATACATAAATAACATCGTTATTAAGATAAATACTTGGTCTTACAAGTTTAGTAATGCTTGCATTAGAAGATTTACTAATTCCTCTTGAAATCTCATAAACCTTGTGAGTATCTACTGCATTAGGAGTTATTGTCCACCATTCATTTGAATATTTAGCTAAATAATTATAATTTTGACAAGCACCATCACCTATTTTTTTACAATTTGGATCAAGACTAGCTATTATATATTCATTAATTTGGATTAAACCAACATTTTGATTTTCAAGTATTTCTGCACACTCTGTTTTACCATCACTAGTAGTATCACCTTCAAATCTTTTTCCTATACATAAGTTTTTATTTGTTATGTATTTTTTATCAGAATTATCAAATCCATTATATACATCTTGCAAAGCATCATTTATTCTACTTAATTCATAATTATTAATTCCAACCAATGATTTTGCCTCAACATTATATCGATTGTCCCAAACATTTCTTAACTTAGTCTCATCCTGTAATAATTTTATATTTCCATCAACATCTATTTTTAGTATACGCCATGTTTGTCCAGCAAAGTTAACATAGTTATTAAGATACTCTCCACGATAAATATATTCGTTGTTCATAACATATAAACCATCACCAGATTCAACTATACCTTGATTATTAATAATATAATCCCTTAAAGTTGAAGTTTTATAGGCATCACCACAATCTAAATACGGAATATATAAATACTCTGAATTTTGTTGTCTTACAATAACGTACCCACTACATTTGATATCTTCATTCTTAACATATTTACTTAATTCTTTCATGTTTTTATTAGCAACTAAATCATCAACTTCAACTGTAATAATTTCATTTCCAGTTGGCAATGATATATCTAAATCATTATCTTTTAAATATTCAATTGTAGCTGTTTGCATTTTATCTTCAATTTTTTGATAGCTTAATTTATTTCCAATAATTAATTTTACAATACCAATAATTATCATTAAACCAACAAAAGCGCCTATTACGATAAACATATATTTAAATAGTTTCTTATTAACATTTGCTAAATTCATATAATTCTCTCCTTAAACATATTAATTATAGCAAAAAAACAAAAATAATACAATAGACTATTCTTGTTCTATTACAGTAATTTACGTAAAAATTCACCAGTATAACTTTCTTTTACTTTACAAATATCTTCTGGAGTTCCACAAGCCACAATATTTCCACCCATATTTCCGCCTTCTGGACCTAAATCAATGATATAATCTGCTACCTTTATAACATCTAAATTATGTTCAATAACAATTACAGTATCACCATTATCAACAATTCTATTTAAAATAACGAGCAACTTCTTAATGTCATCAGTATGTAAGCCTGTTGTTGGTTCATCAAGAATAAATAAACTTTTACCAGTTGGTTTCTTTTGCAATTCTTTAGCAAGTTTGACACGACCTGCCTCACCACCACTTAAAGTTGGTGCACTTTGACCTAACTTAACATAAGAAAGACCAACATCCATAAGCATTTGTAATTTATTTTTAACTTTAGGAACGTTTTCAAAAAATTCTAAAGCTTCCTCAACACGCATTTCTAAAACATCATAAATACTTTTACCCTTATATTTTACTTCTAAAGTTTCACTATTATAGCGTGTTCCACCACATACTTCACATGGTACATAAACATCAGGTAAAAAGTGCATTTCAATTTTTTTAACGCCATCTCCCCAGCAAGCTTCGCAGCGACCTCCTTTTACATTAAAAGAAAATCTACTTTTGTCATATCCACGTAATTTAGCTTCTTTAGTTTCAGTAAAAACATCTCTTATATCATCAAACACACCTGTATATGTCGCTGGATTACTTCTAGGTGTTCTACCAATTGGTGTTTGTGAAATATCAATAACCTTGTCAATATTTTCTAAACCCTTAATACTTTTAAATTTTCCAGGTTTTAATTTAGTTCGATATAAATTACTAGCAACTACCTTATATAAAATCTCATTTATCAAACTACTCTTACCACTTCCACTTACTCCTGTTACACAAATAAATGTACCAAGTGGAAATTTTACATTAATATTTTTTAAATTGTTTTCGCTAGCCCCTTTAATTTCTAAATATTTTTTATTGCCTTTTCTTCTTGTTTTAGGAACTTCTATTTTAAGTTTTTCACTTAAATATTGACCAGTTAAACTATTAGGATTTTTCATAACTTCTTTTGGCGTTCCACAAGCTACAACTTCACCACCATGAATACCAGCTCTTGGACCAATATCAACTAAGTAATCGCATGCCATCATCGTATCAGTATCATGCTCAACAACAATTAAAGTATTTCCTAAATCACGCATTTCTAACATAGAATTAATTAAACGAGCATTATCTCTTTGATGAAGACCAATACTAGGTTCATCTAATACATATAAAACCCCTGTTAGTCTTGAACCTATTTGAGTAGCTAAACGAATTCTTTGAGCCTCTCCCCCTGAAAGTGTTCCTGCACTTCGATTAAGTGTTAAATATTCAATACCAACATTGATTAAAAATTCTAGGCGAGAATTAATTTCTTTAATGATTAGTTCTGAAATTTCAGTTTGTTGTTTATTCAATTTTAAATTTTTGAAAAAATCATATAGTTCTCGAATACTAAGTTTTGTTAACTCATAAATATTTTTCTTACCAACTAAAACAGATAAAACAGATGAATCTAATCTAGCACCTTTACAAGTTGGACATTCTAACTCTGTCATATACTGTTCAATCCACTCTCTTATCCAAGCACTTTTGGTTTCAATATAACGTCTTTCTAAATTAGTAATAATACCTTCAAAATAATCTTTTTTAGTTCTTTTATTACCTGTTTTAGAAGAATAATTAAACTCTAATATATCTTTTGATCCATATAAAATAATATTAAGTTCTTCTCTTTTTAAATCTTTAACAGGCTTATCTAAATCAATCCCATAAAACGTAGCAACAGTATTTAATTCTGTATTGGTAATATTATTTGATTCATCAGTATTAACAGCGACAATTGCTCCTGCATTAATACTAAGGTCTTTATTTGGAATAACTAAATCCTCATCAATTTTATATTTAATACCTAAACCTTTACAATCAGAACAAGCACCATATGGAGCATTAAATGAAAATATTCTAGGTTCTAATTCAGGTAGTGAAAAATCGCAATCAGGACAAGCATATTTCTCACTCATTAAAAAATCTTCACCATTTATAACATTGATTAAAACTTTACCATGTGATAATTTACAAGCATTTTCGATTGATTCATATAAGCGACTACGAATCTCTGGTTTTATTATAAGTCTATCAATTATAACTTCGATATTATGTTTTTTAGTTTTAGAAAGTTCAAGTTCTTCTGATAAATCATATTCTTCTCCATCGACACAAATACGAACATAACCATCTTTTCTAAATCCATCAATTAAATCTTTAAAAGTTCCTTTTTCACCATGAGTGACTGGGGCCATAACTCTAATTTTAGTACCAACTTCCAAATTCATAACTTGAATTGTCATTTCTTCAATGCTTTGACTGGTAATAGGTTTATGATGATTTGGACAATATGGTATACCTATTCTTGCATATAAAAGACGTAAATAATCATAAATTTCGGTTACTGTTCCAACCGTGCTTCGAGGATTTTTATTTGTTGTTTTTTGATCAATACTAATCGCAGGACTAAGACCTTCAATAGAATCGACATCAGGTTTATCGGTTCCACCTAAAAATTGGCGCGCATAAGCACTTAAACTTTCAACATAACGTCTCTGTCCTTCTGCATAAATTGTATCAAAAGCTAAACTACTTTTACCACTACCACTTACACCTGTCATAACAATTAATTTATTTTTAGGTAATTCTATATCAATATTTTTTAAATTATTTTCTCTAGCACCTTTAACAATTATTTTATCCATATAAATTCCACCTCTATAAATTAAAAATTAATATAATTTTAAAATATTAACAATAGTATCATACCAAACATCTGTTCTTTTGACAAGAAAAAAACTATTAAAATTTTAAAATTTAAATATTAATAGCTCTTTATTATTTACTTATCAATCAATAAATAAAAATGTTAATTTTATAATTTTATTTTCTGATATCTTTTAATTGCTTGTTCATATAAATCTATATTGTAAAAATCATTTGTTTTAGCTAATAATAAAACATTCTTTATTTCAGCTTTACTTAATTTATACCCACTTATAAAACGTAGAACACGATTACGATTATTACTATCTAATAATTTATATAAATAATTAATTATTTCTGAATGTTCTAATAATCTTTGAATTATTATTTTTGAACAAACATGCATATCATAATAACCATAATACTCATCTGAAAATTCTTTTATTTCACCAAAACCTTTAACTATAGCTACTTGCACTTTTGTATTCATAGCGTCATAATAACGAAAAGTATCTTCTAAATAAGAACAAAAATGAAATCCATTTCCTTTTATTCCCCATTCAATTTTCCCATTAATTTCATATATCTTATTTAATTCAAATTTCATACCATAGCGATTTGACAAATCATTATTAAAAATTTTGAAACCATAAACTACTGATTTATTATCCATATAACACCTACTCAATAAAATTTTAAAGTTTTAATTCTAAAAATTTAAACTAATTACCAATACCAATAAATATTAATGCTGTAATTGTAATACCAAGTGAAAAGAATGTACGATAAAAAATATAATATAAACAATAAAGCGACTACTGAAAAATTTGGGGGTTACTAAGTTTTCATAATTTGGTCCAATATAATCTTTTATTAATTTCGTTATTAAATCATCATTTAAAATTGTAAATTCTTTATTTTAAATATGTTTATTATTATTATTTATATTTTGATTATTAATTTTTTCATTATTATCACGACCACACCAACGACAAATTCCTTTATCATATTCTTCTAATAAACAGTTACAGTATTTGCATCGTATTTATCACTAACTCCTTAAATATTATTATAACATTTATAAATATTTTGTCACATCAAATATTTCATATTATGTGTTTTAGATAGTATTATATAATTGACATTTAACTTTATTTTATTTATAATACAAAATACAAGAAAGGAGCTTGTTATGTTAAATCGCCATGAAGAAAAACCAACAGTATTATTTGAAAACAACGATTATTCCATTTTGAAATGTCTTAAACCTGGTAATAAAATGTTTGATACAAATATATATTTATTAAAAAAAGAAAATAATAAACAATATCCTATATGCTCCTTATTTTGTGATAAAGAAAAAGGTATTCAAGATTATTTAGAATATAATGGTTGGGCTATTGCCATATTAAGAAATGACGATCCTAAAAAAAGTAAATGTCAATCGGCTATAAAAATTTTTTTTATAAAAACTTTAGCTTCGATTAGTGGAAATGAAGAGCAAATGGAAATTTTGTATAAATCTATTTTTGGGGAAGATTTAGATAATGATGACACTCCAAAAATTAAAACATATTATTTATAACTTGAATATTAAAATATAATCATATTTTTATACTAATGTTATACTCATAAAATTATTACATCTCATATAATAGATTGACATTTATTTTAGTTTTATTTATAATACAAGAAAATACAAAGGAGTGACTATATGAAAGTTGATGATGAAAATGAAAAATTTGCCATATTCGAAAATGATAATTATTCACTAATAGCTACAATTAATTTAGAAAAAAATTCTGCTGAAACAATTCTAAATATACACCTAGATAATAATAATATAATTCCTTTGGGAAATTTAATTAATGACAATACAACACATGAATGGCCAAAATTTAATGATGATGCAGTTGCGATATTAAGAAATAAAGATAATTCTACAGATAATGAAATATTATTTATATACTATGTTCCTAATAATGCATTTATTTTTGGTAAGCAATATCAGTTAAAAATTTTGTATCAAATTTTATTTGAAAAAAATAATAAAGAAGAACTTAAATTATTTAAAGAATTATTTAAAGAATTACATGAAGAATTATTTGAAAAAAATGATAAAACAAAAATGAAAGTTCATGATTTTAAAAAAACGATAACTTTAAAAAACTGATTTCAATTTAGAAAATCAGTTTTCTTTTTTATTATATAATTTTTTGATTTCTAGTATAATACTATCTATATCCATATGTTCCTGAACTAATAATTCATCAACACTACCATGATCGATAAATTTATCTTGATAACCTAAAATTTTTATTTTTTTATTAAAACCTAGACAATTTAATTCATATAATACTTGTTGACCAAAACCACCAATAATATTATTATCTTCTAATGTTAAAACGTTATAATTTTTCTCTACTATTTCTTTTAAATATTTTTTATCTAATGGTTTAATAAACAAAGCATTGATAATGATTGGATTATATTTTTTAGAAATTTTCTCTTTAGCTAAATACGCTAACGCAACCATTTTCCCAGTAGCTAAAATAACCAACTTATCACCATCACTGATTTTTTCCCATACACCAATTTTTATATTTTTGATTGGTTTCAAATTTAAAAGATTACCACCTCTAGGATAACGTATAGCAACAGGACAATTTCTATTAAAGGCATAAGATAATATTGTTTTCATTTCTTCTGTACATTTAGGTGCTAAAATTTCTATATTTGGCATCATGTTTAAATAAGATAAATCAAATACACCTTGATGTGTTTTACCATCATTACCTACTAAACCAGAATGATCAATCGCAAAAACAACTGGTAATTTTTGTAAACATATATCTATTAATAATTGGTCAAAACCACGTTGTAAAAAGGTTGAATACACAGCAAATATTGGTTTTAAACCATTAGCAGCCATTCCCCCTGCTAAAGTAACCGCATGCTCTTCAGTAATACCTACATCAAAAGTACGGTTAGGCATTATTTCTGAAAATTCTTGTAAACCAGTTCCAGTAATCATGGAAGCAGTTATTGCGACAATTCTTTTATCTTCTTTGGCAAGACTTACTAATGCTCTACCAAAAGAATCAGAATATGTTGTTTCATATTTAGAATTCGCTTTTCCAGTTTGAACATCAAATTTAGAAATCGCATGAAATTTATTTGGATTCTGTAATGATGGTAAATAACCAAGCCCCTTAGTTGTTACTATATGTAAGACAATTGGTTCATTTAAATTCTTTATTTTGTTAAGAATTTTATTTAAATCTTTAATATTATTTCCATCAATTGGTCCAACATAACGAATACCTAAATCTTCAAAGAACATTGGTGTAAAAAACAAACTCTTTAAACTGTTTTTAATTTTTCTAGCAATATTAACTAATTTATTACTATTTTTTTGGTCTAATTTATAATGTACTTTCTCTTTTAATTTATTATAAGATGGTGTAAGTCGCACTTTATTTAAACATTTTTGTAATCCACCTACATTTAAAGAAATACTCATCTCATTATCATTTAAAATTATAAGCATTTTACTATGATTAAATCCTAAGTCATTTAAAGCTTCATAGACCATTCCACCTGTTAAAGCGCCATCACCAATTAACGAAATTATATTATAATCTTCACCTTTTAAATCTCTAGCTCTAGCCATACCTAAACTTGCTGAAATTGAATTACTACTATGACCTGTATCAAAAAAATCAAAGGGACTTTCATCTCTTTTAGGAAATCCACTTAGGCCTTTATATTGTCTTAAAGTATTAAATTTTTGTTTTCTATCTGTTAAAATTTTATAAACATAGCTTTGATGACCTACATCAAAAACAATTTTATCTTTAGTAAAATCGAAATTATATAAAAGAGCAATTGTTAACTCAACTACACCTAGATTAGATGCTAAATGACCACCTGTTTTAGATATATTGTTAATTAAGAATTCTCTAACTTCAGTTGATAATTGAACCAATTCTGATGATGTTAATTTTTTTATATCAGATGGATTATCAATTTTATCTAGTAGTTGCATAAACACACGACACTTTCTTTTAACATTATATAATAATTGTACAAAAAAAGAAAGTTATAAAATTAATTATAACTTTCATAATAATTTCTAACTTAATTATATAATTAGACTATTTAATCTATTACAAAATCAAATGATACTGCATCTGACAAATCATAATTAACACTTGTTTCTATTTTAATATCTTCATCAACTGTGAGCGTTTTATCTACTTTTACATTAAATGTACAAATTATATTATTATCATTATCCTTAACAATAATTTCTAAATAATTTATATAAACATTTTCTGTTGAATTATTTACTAAAGTTGCCTTAAATGTGGAAACATTATTTTTAGTTAAAATCGAGGGATTTTTTAAATCAATGATATTACTTTCACCTGAAACACTTAATAAAATAGTGTTCTTAATCGCTATTAATTGAATAGTAATAATGATTAAAATAACACTTAATAAATATTTTAAATACTTCATTAATCTTTAGGATTAAAAATTAAAGATAAAAAGAAGGAAATAACAATTGCTGATATAATTCCAGATGAAGTTAAATCAAACATCCCCATAGCTAAACCCATGAACCCAAATTCAGCAGCTTTTTCTAATGCTCCATGGATAAGTAAATGCCCAAAACTTGTAATTGGAACTAAAGCTCCTCCACCAGCCCATAAAACAAACTTATCATAAATATTAAATAAATCTAAGAAAGCACCAATAACTACGAATAAAGCTGTAATATGTCCTGGAGTAAGTTTAGTATTATCTAGAATAACTTGTCCAATTAGACATACTATTCCAGCAAAAATAAAAGCATTAACATATATCATTCTATTACCTCCAAACTAATCGCATGCGCAATACTTGGAATGGTCATTTTTTCATTAACCATAGTAGGAGACATTAAAGCACCTGTTGCAACTAATAAAACTCTAGTTACTTCTTTCTTTTTCATTTTATTAAAAATATAGCCATAAGTAACAAGTGGTGCACAAGCAGGTCCACTTGCCCCTGCATATACTGGTTGATTATCTAAATCAAAAATCATACAAGCTGTATCATCATAATTTTTTAATTTAATATTATATTCAGTTTCCATATATTCTTTTAAAATTTTTTTACCATAAATACCTAAATCACCAGTTAAAACTAAATCATAATAATCAATTTCTCTTTTAGTATCTCTAAGATGTTCATATATTGTTTGAGCTGCTGCTGGTGCCATTACTGCTCCCATATTATAAACATCCTTTATACCCATATCTATTACAGAACCAATTGTCCCACTTTCTATTCTTATACCTTTTTTATCGTTAGATAAATAGGCACTAGCACCACCAGTTGTTGTAAAGGTTGTTGTCTTTCTTTTTGGACCACCATATTCAATTGGATATCTAAATTGTTTCTCAGCTGAATTATTATGTGATGAAACAGAACAAATACAATTTTTTATAATTTTTTTATCAACTAATGAAGATCCAATAATAAGACCTTCCGTACTAGTTGCACAAGCATTATAAACACCTAAATATGGTATACCAAGCTTACTAGCAGCATAATTTGAAGAGGTCAATTGATTCATTAAATCTCCAGAAATGTGTAAATCAACATCAAAACGTGTACGACCTATTTTATTCAGTAAAATATCAATAGAATCCTCTATTAATTTTGATTCGGCCTGTTCCCATGTTTTAAGCCCAAAGTAAAAATCATTATAACTTTTATCAAAATAACTTTGTAATGGTCCATTTTTTTCATAAGGTCCTGTAACAGTTCCTGTATCATTAATATATACATTATCAAATTTTATTGTCATATTATTAACCTCCAAATATTATAAGACGCAAAAGTCCAAAGACATAGGCGCTTACAACTCCAAAAATTATTACAGCCCCAGAAAGTTTAAACATACTAGCACCAATTCCAGTAACTAAACCTTCTTTTTTGTAATCTAAAGCTGCACTCATCATCGCATGGGCAAAACCTGTAATTGGTATAAAAAGACCTGCTTTACAAAAATGAACCCATTTATCAAAAAATCCAAAACAAGTAAGTAAACAACCTATAAATATAAGTGTTATTATCATATAAGTTCCTGCCTCTTTAGTAGGAATATCTAAGTAGTAAGAATAAAGTTGCAAAATAAATTGTCCTAATACTCCCATAAGTCCACCAGATAAAAAAGCAATCATGCCATTATACATTCTATTTTCTTTTGGTGTATGTTTATCAACTAATTGTTTATATTTATTTTTTTCCATAAAATTCCTCCTAAATTTATTATGAAAGGAATTTTTAATTATATACAAAAAAATAATCTATTAATTTTTTTAATAGATTATTAAGAAAATATTTTTTTGTTCGCTTGTTTTATATGTTAACTGACAGTATAATTCATCTTAGGAATATCGACTACCCATCACTTGCCTCTAACTTTTAAAAAGAAGGCTTGATATTTATGAAGAAAAAAGATTTATTAATCTTTATTTTAATACTAATTATCATTTTATTAATAGTCTCTTTATTGATTCTAGTAGTAAAAAAATAGTACTCAATTTACTTACGTAGATTAAGCACAAACCTTATCATATAGGGTAAGTACTCAACAAGCGAAAGTTAAGTATTTCCCTTTTTTATTATATGCAAGCTTCCTTGACATATTCATAATATCATATTTATACAGTTTTGCCAAAACAAACAAGATGATAACCTAATTTCTATTTTTTGTGTATTTAAGTTTTTTGGTTCTTAGTAACATTGAAATAATAATTATTAATGAAGAAATGACTACTAAAATGAATAATTGAATATTTGAATCTAATGTTTTAGGATTATTAATTGCTTCATCATCATTAGATAATGATGAATTAGGTATATTATTAGAATTATCAGAATTTTTATCATTTTCATTATATTTATCATCATCTGATGTGTTATTATCCTCATTGGTTTTATCATCGTTTGATGGTTTATTACTTTCGTTAGGTTTATCATCGCCTATTTCTATTTCACCTATACAAGTTGCTATACCATTCTCTTTAGTACAATTAGTTCCAAAAATAATATTATCTTTTAATACTTCGTCAGAAATACTAGATTTATTAATAATAGTATTTATTTTATTATTTGCAAATGCCAGTTTTCCAATTTCTGTTACACTACTAGGTATTATCAGCTCTACTAAATCATTATTATAAAAAGCCTCCTCTTCAATTGAGTTTACAACATCTGGAATTACTACACTAGTTAGATTTTTATTTTGAAAACCATCAATAGACATATGATGATTAATTTTTGTCAAATCTAAATTCCCAAAAGTAGTTGGAATTACAACATCTGTAATAGTTTCGTATCCCTTATCATTACCATCGTAGCATAAATAATCTTCAATATAGAAATCTACATATATTCCTGAACCTTCACAAATAGGTGCACACATTTCCTCTCCATTAATTTCGCCACATTTTATAACCTCATGACAATTCTCAATTGGATATGCTGCATATTCAAAACAATATTCAGGTGTACTTTCTAACGCTTGAACCTCATCACTAAATTTAAAAATCATTACTACCATCAGTAATATTAATAAATTCTTAAATATACTATTTTTTTTCATAAAACACCTTCCTAATATTATATAAATTTTTTTATAACATTAAAACAATTTTACTATTTAATTAAAATCTAAATTGTTCTATTACATAATCATTATATCAATTTTAATTTATTAAACAATAATTCTAATGTTATAAAAAATTATTCAGTAAAAAAACAAACTAGGCTGCTAGTTTGTCTTTTAACTTCATTAAAACTTTTTGTTCTTTTCTTGATACTTGTACTTGCGTCATTCCTAAAATTTCAGCTGTTTCTGTTTGTGTCATATCACACATATATCTTTGTTCAATTAATGTTCTTTCTAAATCTGGCAATAAAGAAAGTTCGTTTCTTAACGCAATTAACTCATCAAGATTATTTACCTTCTGTTCACTTACAGAATCATACAAGGTAATTTGTTTTCCATCGTTATTAAGAGGTTCATCTAAACTTTGTAAAACGTTAATTGATTTCATGGCTTCAGCAATAAAATATTCATCAATTTCTAAATAATTTGAAAGTTCTTTTATAGTTGGTTGACGCATTAATTTTTGTGTTAATAATATTGTTGCTTTTTCAATCTGCAAATTTAATTTGGTTATATCACGGCTGATTTTGATTCCCTTATCTTCTCTTACAAATTTTTTCATTTCCCCTAATATATATGTATAAGCATAGGTTGTAAATTTATTATTAAAACTTGCATCATAGTTTTTATAAGCAGTAATTAACCCCATTACCCCTGCTTGAAATAAATCTTCTTTATTAGGATAATTTTCAAAATAATGTGAGATAGAATAAATCAAATTTTTATTTTCTTCAATTACTTGTTCTAAACTTTGACTCATTTATCCTCCTCATACATTAATTAGTTGTAAAGCAGTTAATTCATCAGTTATTTCATTAGCATATTTAAGTAAACGACTATTTTTAATTTTTTTTCTAACTTCCTCATTATTTATACCACATACCATTAAATTTCCATGATTGTTTCTTAAAAGCTCATAATTATAAAATAATGTACTTATTCCTTTAATATCAATATAAGTCAAATTTTCAACATTAAAAACAATATTTTTAAAACCATTCTTTTCAACCAAGCTTGTAACCTTTTCATTTAAAATATTAACTGTTTTTTTATTTAGAATACCTTTTAAACGAATGAAAAAGATGCCACGTCTAAACTCTGTTTCTACCTCTAACATATATCACCTCGCTATATTAATTTAGCACACATTTTTTAGAATTTTTACGAATTCGACAAAACTAGAATTTTTTTTAGGTCGACAAATTTTTTAATAAAAAAATAATTTATGTAAAATTACATTATTTAATTCTTTTTAAAAGTTTTGTTTCTTCTAATAATTTATTTGTTTCAATTATATTCCACTTTGGTGTATCAAATATAAATGTATTAATATCACTAAAATTAGTATTATTTATATTTTGATAGACAAATGGTTTTTCTAAAAAATTATTTGTATTAGATATTTTTAAAGAAAATATAGAATTAGAATTATTAATTTTTATTTTTAAGCTAGATAATGGATAATAGTTTTCTAAATCTACTATATAGTAATCTAAAAAATCATATTTAAAATCTAATTTTTTGTCAGCTATATATATTTCTATACTGTCAATATCAAAAACCTCTAAATTATAAAAATAAATATATCGAACTTCTTTAACCTCGCTATATTTATATATATAAGCTGATTCTTTTAAAAAATTATTAATTGTGTTTATATGTAAGTTAAATAATAAATTTATAAATAGTAATATTTTCATTTCTTTCCACCTCTATTTACAAATATATTTGAAAAGTTAAAAAAATCCTTTTAAAAATAAAAAAAATATAGAAAAATTTTTCTATATTAATAAAAAATTAAAATTTTACTTCTAGTATTTTCATTTACTTTAATTGTTACCTTACCTTTATATAAATCTCCATAATTATAAACATTATGATTTTTTAAATCATTTATAACTATATTAAAAGTTTCATTAAAATTAAATCTATGATTTTTATATGGATGAAGATCTAAAACAATACCAGCATCACGACTGTCATAGTTTTCATGTCTCTGCACATTTGTTAATTTGCTATAGTAATCAATTGATACTATTACTTCATTATCATTCAAAGTATCATCTATTATTATATCTTTTTCATACATGTCATAAATATATAAATTACTATTATTATCTATATTAATAGTTTCTGTATAATTATCAAGTCTAATGTTAGGTAATGTATCATAAAAAGTAAATTCAAATAGTGATGATACAAAAATTATTCCACCCGTAATTGTTATAATAAGTCCAGTAAAGAATGGCCATATATAAATCCTTTTTCTAGTAAAAATTAAGCGATTAAAGACATCAAATAACCAACTACTACCAATACTTAATCCAAGTAAAGCAATAAATATTCCTAAAATAGGTACCCCTTTAATTAAAAAATATAAGCTAATACCAGTGGCTGTAAAAAGACCAATGATAATTAAACAAACAGGAATCATAATAAAAACTATAGCGCATATTTTTAATAAAATTGATAAAACTCCACTGGATTTCTTTTGTTCAACCGGTTTGTTATCTTGGCTATGCAACGTATCTATATTAGAATAAACTCTATTATCTACATCAGTGGTCTTTTTTTTTACATCATTTGGCTGTTCTACATTAGAAGTTACTTTACCATTATTAAAATATTTTTTAAAGAAAATAATACCAACTAATACACAACAAATAATATATATAAACCACATAATAATATTCCAAATAACGCTAATTCCTAAATCAAATGGATCAAAGATACCACCTAAAACAGAACTTCCTAACCTTCTTAACAAATAGAAAGGAACTCTAAGGATAGCTAAAATAATTAAGAAAACAAAAACTTTAAGAATTATTTCAAATATGGTTTCTAATGTTAAAGTATTGCCTGAATTTTTAAAATCATTAACAACATTAGTTGTTGTATCAGCTAATTTTTTCGCACCTCTTTTAATAAAATCCTCTGTATTACTAGCGACTTCTTTTGCCTTTTTGCTAAATCCATTATCATAATCAGGATTTATTTTATAAGACTCTAATATTTCTTTAACTAATGAGTCAATATTGCCAAACTCTAAAACAGCTTGTTCTTCAGTCTCTCCATTTTTAACTTTTTCATTGATAATGTCACTATATTCATTTATAATATCTTTTCTTTCATTTTCATTTAACACTTTTAATCGCTTTTCTAGCTCATTAATAAATTGTTTTTTATTCATTAATATTACACTCCTTTATAAATTTATTTACAGATTCTGAAAATAATTCCCAGCTTTTTCGTAACTCGTTCATTTGTTTTAAACCAAGTTCTGTAATTTTATAATACTTTCTAGGTGGTCCCTCTGTCGACTCTACTAAATATGTATCAAAATATCTTTCATTAGTAAGACGCTTTAATAATGGATATATTGTTCCATCATTTACATCAACAACTTTAGATACTTCCATAATTAATTCATAACCATACATATCATGTTTGCTAACAGATAATAGTACAATAAGTTCTAGAACACCCTTTTTAAATTGTGTATTCATGCCTCACCTCAATATAATTCTATACCTACTACTTGGTATTGTCAAGTACTAAAATATTTTTTATAGTAAAATTTTATTTTTATGGACAAAATAAATAAATTTTCTTTAAACATATAATTATTTGGGATGTGATTTATATGTTAAAAAAATTATTTAAATTATTATTTAAAGATTTTTACCTTTTTACAGCTGCCTACTCTAATAATGTTTTTCCAGATCCATTATCTAAAGAAGAAGAAGATTATTATGTTGAAAAATGTCGTTTAGGTGATGAAGATGCTAGAAACAAACTTATTGAACATAATTTAAGACTTGTTGCTCATATCGTCAAAAAATATGAACATAGACGTGATGATGCT
This sequence comes from uncultured Muribaculaceae bacterium, assembly GCA_964408085.1. Taxonomy (GTDB): domain Bacteria; phylum Bacillota_I; class Bacilli_A; order RF39; family UBA660; genus CAJLIR01. The sequence continues at coordinate 93,357 of CAYOYB010000002.1, forward strand.
GACGATTTAATTAGTATTGGTACTATTGGTTTAATTAAAGGTATCGATAGCTTTTCCTATAAACATGGTACTAGAATAACTACCTATTGTGCTAGATGTATTGAAAATGAAATATTAATGCATTTTAGAAGTGATAAAAAAAATAATAAAAATGTTAGCATTAATGAATCAGTTGGCTTTGATAAAGATGGTAACGAAATAACTTTATTAGATATTTTAAAAACTCCTAAACCAGATTTTGCTACTGATTTACATAATAAACAAAATTTAGATTTATTAAAAGAATATTTTGATGTATTAAATGAAAGAGAAAAAGAAGTCATTATTAAACGTTATGGGCTATTTGGTACTGATGAAGTTACTCAAAAAGAAATAGCTAAAGAATTAGGTATTTCTAGAAGTTATGTTTCACGTATTGAAAAAAGAGCACTTACTAAAATGCTCCGTGAATTTTTAAAAAATAAAAATCATACATTTTAATTTGCTAAATAATAAGCATAATACTCATCAAAAGTTATCCCTAGTTCATGAATTTTAGTAGCAACTTCAACACCAACATAACGATAATGACAAGACTCATAATCTTCTAGTAAATAATTATATTTATTTAACTATTACATATTATATTTTATCACTACTATTTTTTTATAATATTTTAATTATACATCTAAATTTTTTAAATTTGATAAAGAAATAGTTTTTTATAATAATTTCAAAAAAAGGATATTCTAAATTATTAAATTTGAATATCCTTTTGTATAGCAAGAGTAAAAATATATTACTAGACACAGTTTGCTTAAATAAACATCTAATCAATTATAGTAAGATTGATAACTCATTATTCTATTCTTTTATAATCTTGTACCCAATCTGAATTCATAGAAGCTGAAATTCCATAAATTCGCTCTATATAATTATAATTATTTATATCTATTTTAATAAAAAAGAAAAATGGTTCATTATTAGATAAACTATATTTTTTATCTAAAGCTAGATTATCACAATCATAAGTGCCATCCTTACACTCAGAATTATATTCAACTCTTATATAAAGAATATTACTTGTAGATTCATAATATCCATACAATTGTAAATTTATTATTTCAAAAGATTTCAAATTAGAATAATCAAAATAATTGGAACTTTCAAATTCTTTATAAATTGCATCTACTATTTCTTGTTCTTTTTTATTAAATTCTGTATTCTTTTCTATAATATTATCTTTTAATTCCTTTACTTCCTTTTTTGTATCAAAAAATTTAATATATAATGATACAAAAACAAGCACACATATAATTACAAATATTATTTTCTTCATATTTAACAGTTTATCCTTTCATCCTTTGTTTTTGTTAACAATACAAATATAATCCAATTATTTATCACATACTTCCTCGATGCATTTTATCAATTTCTTTATATATTCATTAATATAATGTTTACACCATAGTAATATCACTTTTTTAGGTTAATAAAATTTAATGTTTATATAAAGTATTCATAAATTTTTTATTATATTAAAATTTACAATAAGATTCCTTATAAATAAAATCTTCATTTCCTATATAAACATCTTTATTACCTTCCTCTGTATTACACTTTAACAATGAAAAGTAGTTTGTCTTATATAAAATTGTTCCACTATCATCAATTAATTCTTTAGTAGCCTCATTATTATCAACACGATATTCAAAAAATTCAATAAGATCATCCATACCCATAAAATTTGAGAAAAGCATACTCTGAAAATAAGTCATATAACCAGAACCATTTTCAATTAATATCCCATCAATACAATCATAATATATATTATATAAATTACCATCTTCATTTTTATATCTAAAATCATTGTATAACTCACAAACATCAGTTGGTTGACTAAGTATTTTATATTTAATTAATTCTGGATATTTTATTTTATTACATCTTTCAGCATCATATGGCTCTTTAGTATATTCAATATATAAGTCATTTGTTAAAAAATTTGATTTAATATTATAATCAATTATTGTTATATTGTTTTCAGCATCATAATAATTAGTTTTATTATTACAAGTTACTTTTTCATAATTACTAATTATTTTATTCATACTTTTTTCTAAAACATATTTGCTTTTAAAGGAATTTATAATAACTTTATTATCTTGTGTGGTAATTTTATCAAAAAACAATCTAGGAATTTCTAAAATAATATCATTATTATTAGCAATATATTTTGATGTACCAAAAGAAATATTTTTTAAGCATAACAAAAATACAATAATTAAACTAAATGAAATTAGTAATTTTTTATACATAATATTCCTCCATATTCAAGTTATCTATAGTTTATCATGAACTATGGATTATTTCAATTAACATTCATTTATTCACTATATAATTATTGTTATTTATTATAATGAAATTAATAATTTATTTAATATTTCATAATTTATTCGAAAATTTTTAGTTATATTAAAATTAAAAAATATGGAGCAATAATTTTAACGAATTTGATAGTTAAATTTTAAATACAAAGGTTAATCTAAAAAAAACAGCTTATTTAATACTAGCAATTGTAACAACATCACTATTAACTTCATAGAAGTTAAAAATCATAACTTTCCAACAAGTGATAATTGCAAATGAGATATTGATGTATTTCTAGAAGTTATGTTTCACGTATTGAAAAAAGAGCACTTACTAAAATGCTCCGTGAATTTTTAAAAAATAAAAATCATACGTTTTAATCTGCTAAATAATAAGCATAATACTCATCAAAAGTTATCCCTAGTTCATGAATCTTAGTAGCAACTTCAACACCAACATAACGATATCTACATGGTTCAAAATCATAACCAGTAATATCTTGCTTATCTTTAGGATATCTTAAAATAAAACCATATTTATAAGAATTAGCCTCTAACCATTTAAATTCTTCAGTATCTGCGAATGTATCTTTAGTAGCATTATTTGTTGTGATATCAATTGTATATCCTGTTTCATATTCTGAAAATCCAGGTCGCGCAGCTAATGTGTCAGCCTTTTTAACACCATATCTATCAACATAACTATTGTAAGTTTCTTTTTGCTCTTCATGAGTTCTATAACCAGAAGAAATAATAAGCTTTCTATCACTATTTTTAGCAGCATCAAACATTTCGATAAATTTTTGATAAGCTTCATTTTTTAATTTGTTTTCACCATAACAATACCAGTTTTTAACATCGACGATATCACTTGGGCTATAATTTTCTGGTAAATAATTATATTTATTAACAAGCATTAATTTCCCATCTTCTATGTTAGTTTCACTTGTATTATCATAGAAATCATAATTAGCATTAACATTAACAATGCTTACTATATGTTCTATTTTATCACCATTATGCTTTTGATAATATTCTAAATAAGCATCTAAATTTTTTAAAATGAAATATTTTTGTTTAAGGAATTCTACTAAACGTTCATTATAATCTTTTTCTAAAGCCAAATCTTTTATTTTATCTTCTTGACTTAATAAATATTCTAGTTCTTCTCCCTTATAACCATGATTTTCTAATTTATATTCATAACTAGCAAGTAGTTTTTTGTGTTCTTTATTTTTTTTAACACCAGTAATAACACCTGTCGTAATAACTACTACTCCTGCAAAAGCAATTAAACCAATCTTTACGTTTTTTTTAAGTCGACGTTTTGCCATCATCTTCCCTACTTTCACTATACTACCTATTGTAATGATAGCATTATAAAGATTGAATGTCAATATGTGTAAAGAATCCTTGTTTTTTTAATATAAATATTTTTTAGAACATCAACAACATCATAAAATCTAACTAATTTAATTGTATTTAAATTTTACAATAAAAACGTTTCAATTGGGACTTTTATTATTTTTTCAATAACCAATCTACTACATTTATTTTTGTTATTCCATCATAGTCAGTTTCTAAATCCATATCTAATGTTAGTAAATATTTTGGATAATGATCTCCTGTTTTTTGTAATGATTTTAATTCTCGTTCTAACACTTTTTCATCTCTAACTGTTAATGCTACTTGGTAATATTTTAAGCCATCTCTATTCTCAGCAACAAAATCAACTTCTAAATCATCAACTTTTCCAATATAAACTTTATATCCTCTTCGCAGTAGTTCTAGATAAACTATATTTTCTAATATGTGGCCCATATCACTATTAGCTTTTTTACCTAATAAATAGCTTCGAAGTCCTGAATCAACTGAGTAATATTTATAATCTCGCGCTAATAAATTTTTACCCTTGACATCAAATCTTTCAGATTTATATATTAAGAAACTTTCTAAAAATGCTGTTATGTAATTTTCAACAGTGTGATTACTTGTAGAAATTCCCTTGCTTGTTAATGTATCACTTATTTTTTTTGTTGATATTGGGCTACCTATACTATCAAATATAAATTTTAAAACATTTTCTAATAACATTTTATCAGTTATATTATTTCTAGCCATAATATCTTTATAAACAATAGTGGAAAATATTCCATCTAAATATTTATCTAAATCATTGGGATTTGATTTTAATATAGCTATATTTCCTGGCATACCACCAAATTTCATATATTCAAGAAATAATTGTTGATAATTATTATCATTAAATACAGACGCATATTCTTTAAATGATAAAGGTAACATTTTTATTTCTATATATCTACCAGATAATAATGTTGCAAGTTCTCCAGATAACAAATAAGCATTTGAACCAGTTATATAGACATCAACATTTTTCTTTATATATAAACTGTCAACAGCTTTTTGAAATTCAGCAACATTTTGAACTTCATCCAAAAACACATAATACTGTTTTTTAGAATCTATTTTTTTATTTATATAATTATATAATTCTTTATATCCTTCAAAATTATAATCTGCATCTTCTAAATTGATTTGAATTATTTGATCATCTTCTATTTTATTTTCTTTTAAATAATTTATAAATAATTGAAATAACGTAGATTTGCCACATCTTCTTATGCCGGTAACAACTTTTATTAAATCTTTATCTTTCCATCTTTTTAATTCTTCAAGATATTCTGTTCTCTCAATCATTTTTCTCACCTCTTATATAAGTATATATTAAAATTAGTGCAAAGTCAACTTTTGGAAATATTTTTCCAAAAATATCAATTATCGACATTTTTTGGAAATTGTTATAAATTTAATAAAATGTATTTAGTTTACAAAAACTTCAAAATTAACTAATTTATAAATACTATAAATTTTTTATATATGATTATATTATCAAATCATAATTTGACAATAAATAAACTCATTTGATATTATATTAATTAATATTTTTTTGTTAAATCAAAATTATTATAGGAGGATTTATGCTAAAAATAATAGTTACCGATTTTTTTGGAACACTTATGCCTGATGACATTCAAGTTGCAGAATATCAATGTGGTTATGGTAGTAATTCAATAAATGATCTATTTAGAATATCTAAAATTCTAAATAATACCCAATATAGTAATAAAATATTAGATAAAACAATTAGCTTAATTGATAACAATATTAAAGATTTCTTAGATGAAGGTAATATCTTAAAAATAGTTACATCGAATGCTGGACATGCTGAAGGAACTAACTTTTTTCTAGAACAAATTGTTCCAAGATTTAAATCTATTGAAAAATATAATGGTCAAATTGAAATATGGTTTGCTGATATGGAAGAAGATTCAAATAATTCTATATTAGAAAAAAGTAATTTATTTAAAGAAAATAATAAAACTTACTTTATCTATAACAATATTAAATTTGGTTTACTTAATAAAAAAGAAGATATTTTTGATATAATTCAGCAACAATATAATTTAATTGATACTAACTTATATTCACTTGGTAATGATATTAAAGATTTACCTATGTTGATTAAATGTATTGAACTTGGTGGAATAAGTTCAATAATAAAACAAAATTTATATATTTCGCCTGAATATGTAAATAAGTCACTTAACGAAATCATTAGTTATAAAGCATGGATTGATTATTTTATTATGATTGCAAATATGGCATTTAAAGAAAAACCTGATTTTATAACTTATTCATATAAGGACAAACGAACACTTATTAAGAATATGGAAAATCAAATACCTTATAATGAATGGATAGATGGAAAAAAAATGGAATTATATCATTCTTTAATTAATCAACAATTGGATATTGAACAATTACTAAAAGAACAAGTAATTTATGAAATAGCAAATCAACCATTTTATGATATAGATTATAATGCATATAAACTTTTTATAGAAGGTTTAATTAATAAATTAAGAATACATCCTACATTTAGAGATTTTAAAGATAGAACGTTAGCAGCATCTAAAAATAATACTAAATTAAAAACTTACAATTAAAAAAAGAAATTATTAATCAAGATAATTTCTTTTTTATAATCTTTTCTAAATCAACTAATAATTACTTAAAACTAAAGCATTCCTAAAATAAGTAAAATTAGCTTTAAAATCATCATTATTTATGATATAAGTGAAGAATTTTCTAAAGTTTTATATTACCACCTAAAATATCACATAAATATCTTAAAAATAATTCAAATATATTACATTTTTCAATATCTTCTTTAACTGTGATGTTTACTTCTTTTTGATCATTGTCATCAAATTTAACAATCAATGTTCCAACAACATCACCTTTTTTAAGTGGTGCTTTTAATTCATTTAATTTAATTTCATAAGTTGCATTTTTAGCATTTTCTGTTTTTTTATTTAAAAATGTAATATTTTCAGTTGGAACAATTTCAACATATTCCTTTTTACCTTTATCAACTAAAACTTTATCTAGAATACTATCAGTTGATAAAACTTTCTCTGTTGAATATTGAGCAAATCCATAGTCTAGCATTGATGTAACTTCAGCATTTCGCGTTTTACTATCTGGTTCATTCATTGCAACAGCAATAAGCCTCATATTATTTTTAGTAGCTGTTGCTGTTAAACAATAACCAGCTTCACTAGTATAACCAGTTTTTAAGCCATCAGCACCATCATAAAATCTAACTAATTTATTGGTATTAACCAACCAGAATTCTTTATCAGTACCTTTTCTTAAATAGTCTTCATAAATTGATGTATATTCTAAAACAGTTTTGTGTTTTATTAATTCTCGAGCCATCATAGCCATATCATAAGCACTTGAATAATGATTTGCGTCATCTAGTCCATGAACATTTTTAAAGTTAGTATCAGTTAATCCTAATTCTTTAACTTTATCATTCATCATTTTAACGAATGCTTCTTCATTACCAGCAATATATTCGGCCATAGCAACAACTGCATCATTACCACTGGCAACAGCAATGCCCTTAAATAAATCTCTTACAGCCATTTTTTCATTTGTTTCAAGTAATATTTGTGAACCACCCATACCTGAAGCATTAGCACTTACAGTTACAATATCATCCCAACTAATTAAGCCTTTATCAATATGTTCCATAATAATTAACATTGACATAATTTTTGTCATAGAAGCTGGGTGCAACTTTTCATGAGCATTTTTTTCAAATATAATTTCACCAGTTTCAAATTCAATTAAAATTGCGCTACCTGCATTAGGAGCTAACTGTATTTCCTCAGCATTTATTTTTATTGGTAAAAACATACATAAACATAATATAATACTTATTATTTTTTTCATAATCCACCTCTAATAAAGATTATGAAAAATATATCAATATATGTCTAGATTTGCTAGTTTAATGCATTATTTTACCCAAATGCTAATTATCAAAAAAGTAGTACATTCATTTTAAATATACTGCTTTATTAAATTTCTAAATTATTAATTAGTTATATTTATTATATTAAATATTTATTAGTATTATCTCTTTTAATAATTTTTTTAATTTTTCTAGATACAACATCACCAATTTTTAGATTTTCGTACATTGAATCTAAACCTACTGCTTCATAATATAAATTACTGTAGAATAAATAATCATCACCATTTTTACCATAATAAATAAACTTATTTTCTTTATCTATAAATGAATTTAAAATTTTATTATTATTTTCCTCTATATAATGCATCATGTACTCATAATGTTCCTTCTTTTCCTCTTTACTATACTGTGGTAACTTGTGTGATGGCAAATACTCTGAATCTATATATGAAAAAACATTTTGTACATATATTTTATGATCTACCAAATATCTTATAGTTTCATCCATATCATTATATGTTTCTGTTGGGAAACCTGTCATTAATATAGAGTGAACAAGCTTGCCTTTTTTTATGAGTGGCTCTACACATGAATCAAAGATTTCTAATGTATATGGTCTCTTCATAAGTTTTAATAGTCTATCACTACCAGTTTCTAAGTGTAAACACACTCTATCTATCTTTCTACTATTTTCTATAGTACTTATTAATTCACTATTAACATTGCCAGGTACTAAAGTAGCTATTTGAAGACTGTTTAACTCTGCCTCATTTTCTAATTCACTAATTAATGAATTAAGCATTGTCTTTTTATACAAGTCCATTCCATATAATACTAAATTATCACCTGATAATAATATACTTTTAGAACCATTATTTATTAATTTTCTTAAATGTGCGATCACATTTTCATATGGAATAGAATTAACATTAAAATCCATATAATTTTTTTTACAAAAAGTACAATTATTTAAGCACCCATGAATGGGATTAAATATCGAACCAGTGCCATTATACAGTGTATAAGTTCTATTATCTAATAAATCATTAACTGAATTTTTTAAAGTTTCTTCATTTACATAATTAATTATGGGCTTAATCCAATCTTGATTTCTTATAACCTTTATATTATTAGGCCAATCCATATCTTTAATAATCTTAGTTAAACAACCAACAACAATGATTTTTAAATTTGGGAAAAATTTATTTTGGACTTTTAAAAACAAATTTAAATCACTTATTCCCTTATCAATCTTTTCTTGATTACAAGCGCATGTTATTATTATCGCATAATCAGCTTCTTCTATCTTACATACCATTTCTAAGTTATTTTCATTAAGTAAATCTAAAAATTTTTCATATAATATAAAATTTTTTATGCAACCTTCTTTTATGATTACTAACTTTTTCACCAAAACCACCTAGAAATTAATATAACATAACAAAAATCCAAAGTCAAAAGTTAAATAAATAATATTAATTCCATTTCTTATCTATTACATTTTATCTAATTCATCTAAAGTTTTATCTATTTTTCTATCATTTATCTTATTAACAATTGCTATTACAATTATTAAAATTAATATGACACCAAGAATAATACAACCAATTATAATGTATTTTTTATCTATATGAAAAGGTTCTTCTTTATCTGTTGTTAATTCTTCAGCATTTTGTTTTTTAGCATTAATTGTATAAGTTGCTTTCTCGCCATTTTCGGCTGTTATTTCAATCTGTACCTTATAATTATTTTTTTCTAAATCATCTGCTCCTATTACAGTATAACTGGCTTTAATATCTTCCAATTCTAATTTTAAATCTAGTGTATTAACATCATCTTCAATAGTTATATTATAATTGTATTTTTTCTTATCAAAATCAATCTCATAATTTTCTATTGTTAAAGAACTTAGATATTTATTACTAGATTTTTCGACTTGGTTATCAGGATTATTAGGAGTAACTATTTCTGGTTGTTTAGTAATTGGTTTATTGTCACTAATAATATTTTGTGGCTCATTAATAACTTTATTTTCACCTTTATTTATTTTAATTGTTTTGACATCATATACATCTCCAGTTACAAGACTTGGATTTTCAGTATTATATTCTTCACCAGGATTTGGAATTATTAATAATGCTGCTTCAACATTCTTAATTCCAATATTAGTAACACTACTTTCTGTATTTTTAGCAAAAAATTTAACAGTTACCTCATAATTAGAACAATGCAATATTCCATCTGAACACTTACTTGGTGAATAGATATTATCTGAAATTTGATTTATAATATGATATTTTCCTTCATCTTGATAGACTTCTGAATCCCAATCACTTGATGTTATATCTGTTATAATAAGATCACTATCATCATATATTAATTCATAATCAATTAATAAAATACCTAAACCATTAGTATTATTATTTTGATTATTCAAAAAATTTATATTGAAATTTAATACAATCTCTTCGCCTACTTTTACTTCTTCAGGGCCACTAATATTTACTTCTTTTATTGAAAAAGCCTTTACATTAAATGGTATAAATATAAATAGTAATAATAAAATACTTATAATATTTTTTTTCATAATTTACCTCCATTAATTACTAAAACTTATGAACTTCTATGTAATGACTATACTAATAAAATATAATTATTTAAAAATTTTAAAAAGTTACTGTTTATTCCCATCACCATATTTCCATTTATCCATTTTAGTAGGTTTAAATTCCTTTTCAAAAAACTTAACTCCAATTGATTTTAAATACTCATATTCTTCCTCATTATCACAATAAATAAAACATAAACTTTCGTGTGATATTGTTTCTAAAAAACAATAACCATCTTTAAAAAAGCAAATATCTTCTAAAGAATCAGGATAGCCCCAATCATATAGTGATTTTTTGGATAATATCTCTGATTTTATTTCATCATTTAATTTAAACGTATATGTATCGCTATGATAAACACCTTCATTACAAAGAGCATTATCGTTTTTTTTACAATTAACAATATTTATTTTATTCTTTGTTATCCACTTTTCTGCATTATTGTTATAATGAACCCAGTTTATTGTAGCGTCAGTAACTCTTCTTTTATATTTTTTATCATATTTTCTAGTAAACCATTCTGCTTGTTCATCAAATATCTCTACATTGTTTTTAAATTTGTAATATATTTCATCTAAAAATTGAATTGAATAATTATCAATAATATAATTAACAGAATAACCTGTTTCGTTTAATATAACATTTAAATCATGTATTCTGTCATCTTCATGCTGATCATGATATTTTGTTAATGACATTGAATCACATTTTTTAAATATATAATTCATTAAATTATCATATGTGCTCCCTACTATTTCTTCCTTAACATCCATTTGATAGCCCACTCTTTCATTCTAAAAAAATTTAATATCTTCTTTATTATTTATTTCAATAATATCTAAAAAATTATTTTTAATAGCATTTTCTTTTATTATATTTAAATAATCAGTATTTTTGGAATAAACCTCAACAAATTCGCAATCTACAATTGTTAATATCAACTTACAATTGCTATTTAAAAAATCATCATAATTTTCTATATTTTCTTCATAATTAGTATCTTTATCATATAATTTTAAATTTAAAAATATAGGATAATAATTTTCAGTTTTTATTAATTCACTAAATTCTAATCCAGTATAAATATCCTTATTAAATAGAAATTCATTATTTTCTGCAAAGACTTCTTCGAAATTAATTTTAAAAATTAAATCATCTAATTTAATATCATCTAAAATCTTATTTAATACTGTTCCCCAAACATTTGGAATTTTAAACTCTATTCCTAACATATTAAATCCTCCTACAAAATTATAAAATACATAATTATTAGACATTATTATAGATAATTAAAGTTAATGTCTTCCACTCATTAAAAACATTCTATAGCCATAGATATTGCAAAGATTAGCATAAGAAATAAATCTATTATGAGTAAAGCAATTGGAAATAAAATTAACATACGTATAAAATCTTTAAATGTTTCTAAAATAACCTCTAAAATCTTCATTAGTATCTAACCTCTATTAATTATACCTTAAATAATTATTGATAAAATTCTTTTTAATCATTTTATATTGCATCTATTAAATAAATTTTCTTAATTCTTATATCTTATATTATAAGCTCATTTTATATAAATCACAATCATTTATTACTAATATTTAAAATGTTGATTAAAATATATAATAATTTATAAAATTTTTAATCAATTAAATCTTCCCTTATTGAAATATAACCTTCATGAGTAGTTGTACATAAAAGAATTGAATCATTATTATCAAAAAATGCTATATCATCATAACCAAAATCTGTTAATTCAAAATATTCCTTATTATCATCAGAAATTGAATATATACAAAAAGTATTTAAATTATATAAATAATCAAATAACTTCTTTGAAGCTTTTATTTTAAATAATTTATTTTTAACTGTAGTTTCTGTTTGCCACCATTTTGAAACAAATTTCTTAGAAATAATATCATCCTTTAAGGAGTCAACCATCGCATTACTACTTCTTTCATCTAGTATTACAATTTCTATATAGTCACATTTATTTTCCATTCTTTTAATTATTTGTACATAATCTTCGTGATTATTAAGTTGACCAGTATAATCTATTAAGTTATCAAGATTATATCTTTCCATAATATTAACATCCTTTCAAGCTTGAAATATTCAAACTATAATTACTTTATAATGCAATTTTATAATCCATTGGTTAATAAATAAACAATTTTTATCAATATTTGAAATGTGCTTAATATTAAATAATACGAATACACTTTTATTTATGTTTATTATTATTATTAGCTAGATAATTTCGCATATTATCCTTTATTTCATCAATATTGCCTCTTTTTTTTAATAACTGTTCACTAGATAAGTTATATTGCTGCCTTAAATCAAATTTTTCATTTATATATTTCATAAATTCATCAAAATTATCTTGACCAAATTTTTCATAAAAGTATTCCTTATTTCCACTTTCTTTTCCTTTTAAAAAGGTATCAAAATTTTCTTCAATAAAATCATCGACTAAAGGAAATAAACTATCATAAGCAGGAATATTTTTTAAATTATCAAGTTTTAAATATGGATATTTAACTAATATTCTTTTTATTATCGAATTATATATTTTCCAAGCTAATTTTTCTACTAGTATTTCGTTTAATAAATCCAAACCTTCAAAGATATTATCACTAATATGAATCATCTCATGAATTAATACTTCAATATAGTTACTACCTCTACCAACTAAATCTAATGGTGAATATTTTAAAATTTTAACAATAACTTGGTTACTCATAGCGTTATATACTTTATTATTAGCGCTTGAGTTTTTATATAATTTACTGTAATCATCTAAAATTAAATATTTTAAGAATCCAATTTGAGCCTCATCGTCCAATTCATCTTTAAAGCCTAATGTATTCATTTTCATATAATATTTTGCTATTTTTTTGAATATCTTTTTTATTTCTGGCAATTCGCCAAGTGTAAATAGTAAATATTTATTACGCAATAATTCACGAAATTCTAAAACAGTATCTATCTTTTTATCTAGACTTTCATCAACTATATCACAACTATTTAGATAAGCTTTTGTTTTCTCTAAATCTTTATCATATTTTTTTGCTTTAATGAAATCAATTCCACCTACTTTAAAGCTACAATCACTATATACATTATTTTCAAATAATTCTAAGCTTAATAAATCCCCATATCTTTGTATGCCATTGTCCTTTAGTTTTTCTTTATCACTATTATTAACTAATCCATTGTCTAATAAAAATTTAATAAACTCTTTATATAATTTAATACTTATCTCATTTTCTCTTTTAGCCAAATTTATTTGATTTTGATAAAATTTGTCATATCTTGATAAATATATTTTTTATAATTATAAAACTCATTTGCTAATAGAAGTCGATAATCATTCATTGTTTTAAAATAATTGTACAAATTTTCAGCATCATTATCTATCTTTAAATCTAACTCAGCACACCACTTTTCTAAAATTTGCTTATATTCATGATCATCATCTTTTTTTGTTTATCAAAAATTTCATCAAATGTTGGTGCAAAGTCAATAGCATATATAGTTAAAGCTTTTTGTTTATCCTCAAAATTCGTATCATTATATTCAATTCCAAATTTATCAAACAATTTTTTTATTAGTTCATCGTGTTTTATTGAAATTAAATTACTCAAATATGCAGTTTTTTCTTTATCTTCATCATAAAATAGCACTAGTGCTTGATTAAATCTTTCTTTAATTCTCTCTTGTTCTTCAATATCATGATATTTTAAGATTTCATTGATAATTATATCTTTTACGCTTAAATAAAAATTATCAAAGTTACATAATAAATCAAATTCATCCATTATTACCACCATTTTTATAATATCAAATTTATATAGAAAATACTATAATCTTTACATTAGATTATCAGCTATTTACATTCAATTATAAAATAAAAACTAAATTCATAAAATTTAATGGTGATTAAATTGAATAATAAATTTTATGAAAATATCTCTTTAATTGAAAATCCTGATAATTTGTTAGTGTTAGTTAATAAAAACAATAAATTGTATGAAGGATTTATTCCTAATAATTTGGAAGTAATTAATTTAAATTATGCGATTGGTAAAAAATTATTAAGAAATGATGCTAAAGAAGCTTTTGAAAAATTATGCGAAAAAGCAAAAAAATTAGGTTATGATATAAAAGCTGAATCGACATATCGTGATTATTATTATCAAGAAAAATTATATAATAATTATGTAAAAGAATATGGGAAGATTTATGCTGATAACTGTTCAGCTAGGCCAGGTCATTCAGAACATCAAACAGGTCTTGCAGTTGATGTTAGAGGTTCAATTGGTGACTATAATGAGTTTGAAACCACAAAAGAGTTTACATGGATGATAGATAATGCTTACAAATATGGCTTTATTTTAAGATATCCTAAAGGTAAAGAACATATAACTGGTTTTAAATATGAACCATGGCATTATAGGTACATTGGAGATACTGCTAAAGAAGTACATACAAAAAAATTAACTCTTGAAGAATATCTAAAAAAAGACTAGGTAAAAAATATTTACCTAGTTTTTATAAGTTTTTCTATTATAAAATTTATAAAAAACATTTTAAAATTTAAGATTATAGTGTATGATTAATTTGGATGTGATTAAAGTGCAAAATTATAGTGTTAATAAAGAAGATATTTTAATGGACTATTTAATGAATAATTTAAAATATACCCATAAGGATGCTAAAAAGAAATTAGCTAATGGTAATGTTTTAGTTAATAAAAAACAAATTACACAATATAATTTTAAATTAAAAATTAATGATATTATAACTATCACTAATTTTAATTCCAAATTAAGTGACAATATAGATATTATTTATGAAGATAAAAATATTATTGTTGTTAATAAGCCAGCAAATTTATTAACTATTAGTACAAATAAAGAAAAAGAAAAAACACTATATCATATTGTAAGTGCCTATTTAAAAAAAACAAATAAAAACGCTAAAGTTTTTGTTATTCATAGATTAGATCGAGAAACTTCTGGAATTGTTATGTTTGCTAAAGATGAAAAAATAAAAAATTTATATCAAAACAATTGGGATTCTTTAGTTAAATATCGTGGATATATAGCTGTTGTTCATGGTGAAGTTACAAAAAAAGAAGATACAATTATTCAATATTTAAAAGAAAACGAAAATTTTTATGTTTATCCAACTAATAACAAAACAGGTAAAAAAGCTATTACAATCTATAAAGTATTAAAAAGTAATAAACAGTATTCATTACTTGATATTGAAATAAAAACAGGACGCAAAAATCAAATTCGTGTTGCTATGAAAAGTATTGGTCATAGTATTATTGGTGATAAAAAATATGGGGCTGATGATAAAAATTCAAATATTTTTGGATTACATGCCAATAAATTAATAGTTCAAAATCCTATTACTAATAAAATATTAACTTTTGAAACAGATATACCTTTAGCTTTTAAAAATAAATTTGATTAATCTCCTTTTATCTCACTTAATAATTCTTCAAACTTAACATATTTTTGTAATAATAAGTTATCAATCTCATTAACATATTTATCATAAATGTTATTAGAATTATCTTTTTTATTTAAATTAATAATATCATTTTTATAATTATCCAATTGTGATAAGATTTTATAGTACTTTTTTATAAAATAATTCACAAAAATCCCTTCCTTCTTTATTCATTATAGCACAATTGTCGCATGTGTGGGACAAAATTTACGAATATTCTTTTTAATGAGAAAATTATATATAGGTGAAGTAGTATATGATTTTTGAAAAAATAAGAGAATTAAGAGAAAACAGCGAATTAACACAAAGAGATATTGCTAAAATATTAAATGTTAGTAAATCTACTTATAATCGTTGGGAAACAGGCGAAGCTTTTATTCCTCTCCACCATCTAAATGAACTTTGTATCTATTATAATATAAGTATGGATTATATAATAGGGCTTTCGGAGAAAAAAACAGCAAATTCATATTACACTACATTAAATAAAAACATTATAGGTAAAAGATTATTAGATTTTAGAAGAGAAAATAGAATAAGTCAAAATGATTTAGCAAAATTATTAAATACATCACACTCAACAATTAGTGCTTATGAACATGGAAAAACTTTATTGCTAACAGTATTTGCCTATCAAATTTCTACAAAATTTAATATTTCACTTGATTGGTTATGTGGCAGAAGCGAAAAAAAGAATAGATAAACTATTCTTCTTTTTTGATTAAACAAATTTACAATATAGACCATTATCGATGTTACAAACTTGGTTTTCTTCTGAACATGTATATTGTGGAGTATAGCTATGATTGTAGATGTGACGATTTATTACATGAGTATGTATTGAATATACACATGATTGTCATTTTTTTATAAACTATATTTCTATTATTCCATTAATAATATCTATAATTTCTTCTAATTCTTCCTCTTTTATTTTTTCAACAAATGATAATTTACGTGCCTTAAAATCAACACTTCTAATATGTTCGCATAATACAGAACCCTTTACTTTTTCGGTATTTATTAATTCATAATGTGTAAAAAATTTCTTAGTATTTGTAGTAATGGGACATAATACTACTAATCCAGTATATTTATTATAATTATTTCTACTAATAACAATAGCAGGACGTAATCCTGTTTGTTCATGACCTTTTGTAGGTGCAAAATCCATATAACAAATATCACCTTGTTGTGGTATATACATTAATCAAATTTTTCCTTTCCTAAATCTTCACCCCAGTCATATGATTCTGCATTTCCTTTTTCATCATTAGGTAAACTTTTAAACATTTCAACTCTTTCTTCTAAAGTTAAATGTCTTTTTTTAGGTTTTGCTATTATAATTTTATCTTTTTCTTGTATTAGATCAACTTTATCATTTGTTTTAATATTTAAAGCTTTTAAAATACTACTAGGAATTCTAATTCCATCAGAATTTCCCCATTTTTGAATTCTTACTTCCATAATATTACCTCCATTCACTTATAGTATATACATTGTTTATACATTTGTCAATTATTTTTTACTAATATTATACTTCATTTATTTTAATAAATACTATATATTTTAAAATATTTTTATTTTATTAATCCATTATATTTTAGCAAAAAAAGAATAGATTGACTATTCTTCTTTTTTGATTAAACAAATTTACAACATGGACCATTATCGATGTTACAAACTTGGTTTTCTTCTGAACATGTATATTGTGGAGTATAGCTATGATTGTAGATGTGACGATTTATTACATGAGTATGTATTGGACATACATGTGGTACTTCATGATAGAATTCTTTTTCAATGCATTTATTAATAGTTGGTTCAACTATGCATTGTTCTCTTGTTTGATTCATATCACAGCAACCACGACCCATTTGTGGCATTGGTTGAGCAGCCATCATACCACCATCGCAACATCTGTCAAATTGTGGCATAGGTCCACAACAATTTTTATTAAATAACATGAACATATTCCCCCTTATCTACTCTATGATATGAGGATAAAGTTTTTTTGAATATGGTATTTGCCTTAATAAAATTAATTTATCTTAAAATGGCATTTTAAAATTTCCATTTTTCATTTGTTTCATCATAATTTTCATTTGATCGAATTGTTTTAATAAACGATTAACCTCTTCTACCGTTCTACCTGAACCTTTAGCAATTCTTATTTTACGACTTGCTTTAATTATATCTGGATGTTTTCTTTCTTGTAATGTCATGGATAAAATAATTGCTTCTAAATGAGCCATATCTTTAGGATTAATGTGAACGTTATTTAATCCCATTTTACTTGCTCCAGGTATTAATTTTAATAGATTTTCTAATGGTCCCATCCTTTTAATCTGTTTTAATTGGTTTAAAAAATCATCTAAATCAAATTTACCATTTTGCATTTTTTTGGCAGCATTCATTACTTCATCTTGATCGATAACAGCTTCAGCTTTTTCAATCATAGTCATTAAATCGCCCATACCAAGGATACGTGTAGCCATTCTATCAGGATGAAATTCTTCTAACCCATCCATCTTCTCACTAACACCAATAAATTTAATTGGTACATTTGTTAAATGACGAACTGATAAAGCTGCTCCACCTCTAGTATCACCATCTAATTTTGTTAAAATAGCACCTGTAAGTTTTAAGCGATTATTAAATCCTTCAATGACATTAATAGCATCTTGTCCTGTCATACTATCAATTACTAGTATTGTTTCCTGAGGCTGAATATTATTACTAATATCGTCCAATTCTTGCATTAGATTTTCATCAATATGTAAGCGTCCAGCTGTATCAATTAGCACATAATTAAAACCATTTGTCTTAGCATATTCTAAAGCATGAGCTGCAATATCAACAGGATTATTTTTTCCTTCTGAATAAACTTCGATGTTTAATTCACGACCAAGTTGTTTTAACTGTTCAATAGCAGCTGGTCTATATACATCGCATGCCACTAATAGTGGTTTTTTATTATGTTTTTTTCTCAAAAAATTAGCTAATTTAGCAATTGTTGTTGTTTTTCCACTACCTTGTAAACCAACTAACATTAATGTAGCAGGAGAACCAGTTGTATTAAGTGGTGCCTTTTCTCCACCTAATAAATCTACTAACTCATCTTTAACAATCTTAACAAATAATTCGCCAGGTTTTAAACTTTTTTGAACCTCTTCACCTAAAGCTTTTTCTTTTACATTATTTATAAATTCTTTTACTACTTTATAATTAACATCTGCCTCTAATAAAGCCAAACGAATTTCTCTAGTAACTTCACTTATATTATCTTCAGTTATTTTACCATAACCTTTAATTTTTTTTATAGCGTTTTGTAATCTATCTCCTAAATTTTCAAACATTTCTATCACCTTTTTAAATTATATAATAAAATCAAAAAAAAGACTATATTTTATGTCTTTTTTGTTTATTTTTTTTATAATGTTGGTCTATTATGTTTGAAACTAAATTACTAAATTCACTATCTAATTTTTCATCAATAATTTCATCATTAAAATCAAATTTATATAAATCTTTTCTCTCATTAAAGTTTCTTCTAATCATTTCTAATTGGTCGATTTCATTTTTGTTTACAAGAGCATTAATAATAATCGCCATATGCCCCATATAAATATTAGCCTGACTTATAAATATATAATCACCTAATTCATTTTCTATATAAAAATAAATTAAAACTGAATGCCCCTGCTCTATAATAGTTCCAGGAATAATACCATTTTTATCATTAACTTCAAAATTTACTATATTAGTATTATTTTCTTTAAAAAACCTAATTTCTTTATTCACAATATATTTATTATTACTTTTAAATTGTGTGTATATATTATTTAAAAGTTCTTTATAATCCATATTACCACCCATATATAATATATGTGTTAATTTATTAATGGTTTTTCTATATTTTATAAAGTGCTTATTTCTTCATTAGTTAAACCTGTTATCTTTGAAACAATATTAATATCTATATTTTCAGTTAGCATTGATTTTGCTATTTCTCTTTTATTTTGTATAATTCCTTCAATAATTCCTTCTCTCTTTCCCTCTCTTTTTCCTTCTTTTTTTCCCTCTAGTTTTCCAACCTCATAGGCAGTATCATAATGTTCTGTTTCATTCATCATTAACTTTTCAATATCTTCCATTTTCTCATACTCCTTACTATCTAGATTATATTGCTTAATTTCTTCTAACATTTTTTTATATATTTTACTTTTTATTATTGCATCCAATAATCCAATATTTTCAATATTGAATAAATTGACCAATTCATAATACTTGGCTTCTTTATTATTTTTATCAACTTTTGTTAAATCAAAAATTTGATACTCCAACTTCTTTGTAAATATTTTATTAGTTCTTTTTAATCTAACTATATCTTTAATTTTATCATTAAATAGCTCATAATTTATTATCGCATAGACTTTAACACTTCTTAATTTATTATAATCCTCTCCTTCCTTTAATCCATGATTAGTTAATATATTAGATGAATAAAATAATAATCTATCATGAAAATTATGTCTATTTATGTTTTGTAATTCTAGTATTGCTATTTCATTATCAACACTAAGTAATAAATCTACTATTCCTACTTTTACATTTTTATTAGCTTTAACTAATGTAGTATTTAAATAATTAATACTTTTCGCTTTAACACCAAATAAATCTAATAATAATTGTTTTAAATATAACTTATTACTAAATATCTTTTTAAATAAGTAATCGTTTTCTAATGTATAAAATTTCATATCTGTTAACTACTAATTAAATTATATATAGTATTATTTTTGTTGTCAATATACAATTTAATCTTTGCTCCTTTCTGTTTCTATATATAAATATATTAGAAAAGTTTTTGATTTCCTTTTTTTGTATAAAAAAATATAGCAAACGCTATATTTAAAAGTTTTAATAAAGTAAATATATAAAAATTTATATATGCTAATTTATAAATTTTCACTAATCTTTAATACATAATTTTTTACATCATTATTTGTTTTAATAAATTCTTCTTCTGGAACTCCTAAATTCCAAGCCATTCTACTAATGTGAAACATTACAAAGTCATTATATACTTTTTGTATCATTTCCTCACTTACATTTTGTTGCATAGTATCGCCAATATATATAATATTACGCCATATATTATCACATAATAGTTCAAAAAATTCGTAATATCCAAAATCTTTTTCATTTATATATGCTAAAGTATAGTCTTTATCACTACCACATATAAAATTAACATCATTATTTGTATATCTTTTTATTAAAGCTAGCATTAATCTTAAATATTTTTCAAAATTATTTTCTGAAAATTTTGATATTTCAAATCTTACACCAACCGAATATTTTTCATTTGGTCTATAATCTTTATATGCTTCATTCGAATGGGATCTAAACATTATTTTAAACGGTATTTCTCCTCTTATTAAATAGGTATCAACATATAATGGTAATGTATCATCATTAAACATAACAAAATCATTGCCGCCTACAAAAGAGATACTTGGATCTTTACCAAAACAATCATAATAAGAAACTCGCAATATGTCTAAAGCATCTTTATGCCCAAGTTTTATATATCGCATATCTCCACATTCTGGTTTTTTAGGAACATAGGTGCCGATTTTTTTCTCTTCTAATATTTTAAGCTTTCGTTCTAACTCCATTATGTCAAATTTTATAGAATTTAAAACATTTTCTTTATCTATATCTGTATCTGGAATTCTTTTACTAAGGTCCTCAAGCATATGATTATTAAAATTAATTATCTTTTTATATTCTAAAATTTCATCATCGATATTTCTTTTCATAAGTTGTCACCACCTCTTTCAATATATTATCACAAAATTAATAAATTCAAACAAAAATATTAAAAAACTATCACAATTTTGTGATAGCACTTTTAAATTTAATTTCCCCATCTAGCTACAACATCACAGTTAGAGCTTTGTGGTTCTGGATTTGGCATTTCCATCTTTATAATCATAGGAATTTTAAAAGCTTTACCAAATGCTACACAAGTACCTGGTTGTAAACTTTTTTGTTTTTCAACAACTTCAGCACTTATATTAGGTAACATTTTTTTAATATACTCCAAGTCTCTAGGATGGTTCATTTTAAATATGATAAAATTTGAACATTGCGAAATAACAGTTTCAGAAATTTCAACTGGTCTTTGAGAAATTAGATTAAAGATAAGGCCATATTTTCTACCTTCTTTAGCAACACGATCAAAAATATTATAACCAAGTAAGAATTTATCATTATCATTTTGAACATAACGATGTGCTTCCTCTAAGAAAATATGAAAAGGAATTGATGCTCTAACATTTAAACGTTTAGTAAAATCAAATAACATTCTAGTATAAATTTTGGTAACACTTTTAGCAAAAGCATCATCAACATCTTCCAAGTTAAAGTTAATAATTTGAGCTTTTCTACCATCTGGACAAGCTACCAAACTAGAAATATATTGTTCTACAGTCATATACTTATCCATTTTAAAGTATTCAGCATTTTCACCAATAACTAAAGCATGTAATCTAACTTTAAGCATAATTGCTTCATCATACATTTTTTCATTTTTTAAAAGACCTTCAGAAATCAAAGTAAAATTCATAGCGCGTTCCATATCTTCTAAAGTATAGAAAGTTGCATTAGTTGGTTCATATTTTTCTAATTCTTCATCAATAAAACTACTGATATATTCTGTAACTAAAATACTTTCAGTGAATTGTCCATCTTTATTCATAGTAAAACATTCACGAAATTTTCGAACATAACCAATACCTTGAACTGGCGCTTCTAAATTAAATTGAGCTGTTGAACAAGTTGCTAAAATTGAAAAAATATCATTTCTTTTACTTGGAGAAGTTTGATTTGTATATAAAATATTCATTATTGCTTTAGCAATTAAGTGATTACGATATTTAATCGATTGTTCATCAGATTGCGAAAAAATCTTAACAAGTTTTAACATCTTTTCAATGATAGTAAGTTGAGAATGGCTTGTAGCTGCTAATAACAAAGCTAGGTCATCAACATTTAAAAGCCATAAAGGAATTTTAAGTTTTTGTTCTCCTGCTTCTGTTTTATTAGTTGTATAATATTTAAAATGTAAGTTAGGATTAATTTTATCAATGTCTTTAAAAGCATTATGATATTCTCCATAAGCATCAAAAATAAAAAAGTTAGATTTATATGGTAATAATTTATTATTAGTAAAAACATTTTGTAAAAGTCTAGCTACACCACATGATTTACCACTACCAGTATTACCAAAAATAGCCATATGATTACTAAATAAATCGTTTATATCAACCCTAATTTGACAATCATCGTATAATGGTGACATTCCTAAAACCATACTACCAGGAGCATCATCACCAATAATAAGAGCTAATTCTTCTTTAGTTATAACTCTAATCTTTGATGATAAAGTAGGTTTTCTAATAACACCACCAACAAACCTACCATTTACGATTTCACCTAAGAAACCTATCTTAATAATTTTTTCGCTAATATCTTCTATTTCACCTAATATTTTTTTCTTATCATCTTCAAATACAACATGCATATTCATTAAATTCTCAGCAACTGGCGTTCCATCAGGAATTTCAATATGCGCAACATTATCACTTATATATATAATTTTTCCAAACATTTTAACACCCTTTTCATATTAAATTTTCTATTTTTGTTTTAATTTCTATATCAACATTTGTCAATATTTTTTTTATTTCAATAGCTTTATTATAAAGTTTAAGCTTATCTTCATATTCTAATAATTTATTTGTAATTTCTTTAAGTTGTTTATGAATAGCGTTTCTACTAACCTTGTAAATTTCGCTAATTTCTGAAAGTGATAAATTATTAAAATAATATTCCTCAAAATAAAGTTGTTGTTTTTCTGTTAACAACTCTTTATAATAATCATATAAATTAGTTAAATATAATTGTTCTTCCATTAATTAAACCACTCAATTAAAACACTTGATAAAATGATAAGACCAAATACAATGTATAAAATACTAATACTTTTCTTTTTATAAATAGTATAACTAGTATAAGCCATAATCATTGATAGAAGAACCAAATAAATATTCATCAAAATAGTTAATTCAGGAATAAAACGCGACATAATAAATGAAATAATAATGGCTATAATTGTCAACGCTTGACCTAATAAAGCTATTTCTTGAACTTTTTTTAATTCTATTTTAGGATTATTTTTTTTACTATTTTTTAATGGTTCTAAATTACTTTTCATCTTCTTCACCTACCATATCTTTAAATATACCATAAATATATTTTTCAATATCGAATACTTGTAAATCATTTTCACTTTCACCTAAACCAACATATTTAACTGGCAAATTAGTTTCTTCTTTAATAGCTAAAACAATCCCACCTTTTGCTGTACCATCTAACTTTGTTAAAACAATTCCAGTTATATTAGTTATTTCCTTAAAACTTTTAGCTTGACTAATACCATTTTGACCAGTTGTTGCGTCAATTACTAATAAGGTTTCATGGGGGGCATTAGGTATAATATTTCCAATGACTTTATTAATTTTGCTTAACTCATTCATTAAATTTACTTTGTTTTGAAGTCGACCAGCTGTATCAACTAAAACAACATCGATATTTTCGTTTTTGGCCTTTGTAACCCCATCGAAAATAACACTGGCTGGATCGGCATTCTCATTTGATATAACTTCACAACCAACTCTATTAGCCCATTCCTCAATCTGTTCAACTGCACCTGCTCTAAAGGTATCTCCTGCTATCATTAAAACGCTTTTACCTTCATTTTTTAACTTTTTAGCTAATTTACCAATTGTAGTTGTTTTTCCTACCCCATTAACACCAACAAATAAAATGATAGTTGGACCTGATTCAGCATAGTTTATTTTATTAACAATAACTTGATTATTAACATAAATAATAAACATTTCATCAACAATTATTTCTTTTAAATCATCAACATCTAAAATATTTTCTGATTTAACACGACGTTTTAATTTATCAATAAAATTCATGACAGTATTAACACCTATATCAGCCATAATTAAAATTTCTTCTAATTCTTCAAAATATTCATTACTAACTTTTTTATATTTTTTATTTAAACTATTTAATTTAAAAACAAAATCAGCTCTTGTTTTTTCTAAACCCTTATCATATACATCAATTGTTTGCTTTTCAGCATTATCTTTTGTTTTAAAGACACTTTTTAATTTATCAAAAATCCCCATATATTCCCCCTATTAAAAATAATCGATATAATCTCCAAAATCAGTTCCTTGACTAACCTTTTTATCAAGCGCAATTTTATTTGTAAAAATACAAAAATCAATAATACCAACTTGAATAGAAATATAGCCATAGAATGTTGCTGCATTAGCAATTAAACCGATAATTGATGCCCATAGAGCTATATTTGATCCACCTAAATTATTAATAAAATAGATAAGAGAAAATATAACTTCAGCTAAAGATATTAAAACTAGTATTAACATATTATAATAGAGTCTAGGATATCTTTTAACATAACGATTCTTTTTAGTTGTGTAAATAATAAAATTAGGTACTACTACCATCAATAAATATAAAATAGGAATAAACCAATTTTGTTTTAAAACACTAATAATTGAATTTAAATCTCCTAAATCTAGAGAGTTAATATTAGTAGAAATAATAATTGCTACTGAACAGCATAGCTTAACAAAAAAAGAATTAGAAGCAGTTAAACAACCATGATCAATTTTATTAAAACCTGGTTCTGAAATCGTTTCCATTTTTTCATTTCGAAAAATAGTTGAAATAAAATTAGGCCCCCATTTATAAGTAAAAAATCTTTTAAAAACATTTAACATATTTCTCATTATATCACCTATTATTCATTTTACACTATTACTAATGAAATTTCTAGTATTTAGAATATTTATTGACATAAAATAGTAAACAATATATAATATTCAATAAATTTTAAGAAAGAAGGAAATTTTATGTTAGCAAAAGAAAAAAAAGATAGTTTTAGTATAACTGATTGTTATACACTAATTGATCAATTAAATGAAATAATTAGAGAAGATAAATTTAGAGAAAATCTTATAAAATTAATTGAAAACTTTATAAAAAATGATAAATATAGTTGTCATAGTTGTCAAATTTTCAAAAAACATGCGTTATTTACAACTAAAATTGGAGATTGTTCATATGATTTAAGAATAGTATTTGATAATAGTCTTGGTCTTGTTGAATATGATTTTACTTCTAGTGATGCAAGAAATAATCAGGCAGGTAGTTATAAAAAAACAAAAAATCATACATTTACAAATGTTTGTGAATATAAATTTGAAGGTGGTAAATATCAAACAAATTTAGAAAAAAAACATACTATATCTGTTTTTAATAAAGATATGATAGAACAATTTAAATATGTAGCTAATGATTACCAAAGTTATTATATAAATGATGGTAAAAAATGCTTTATACCAAGTAATGCTAGAGCTTTCCAAAATGTTTTAAATGTTAGAAAACAAATTAGGACAAGAGGAGATAACATAATTGAAATTGTTAAAACACAATATTATAATGATAATATGAAACAATACGATGAATTATTTTATGGAATTGCCCCTAATATAAATAATGACCCATATGTTCAATTAACTAGCACTGGAAAACTAGATAATCGCTATATTCCATATGCTGGTGAATATAATAGTATATCACATGAAAAATATCTAGATTATATGCATGGAAACATTGATGATGATGAATTATTTAAAGATTATAAACAAATTACAAGACGTTGCATATTTTAATTTAAAATCCATTTTTTGGATTTTTTTATTTGTATGAAAGACTAGACAAAAATAAAAAAAAAAGATATAATTATATAGTTAGATTGCAGAGAGAAAGAAAGGAGTTTTTAATGAAATTTATAAATAGCGATGACACTAAAGTTTTCGCTCTTGGCGGACTTGGTGAAGTCGGTAAAAATATGTATTGTATAATGCATAATGAAGAAATTATAATTATTGATGCGGGTATTACTTTTCCAGAAGGAGATTTATTAGGAGTCGATTATGTAATTCCTGATTACTCATTTCTAAAGAAAAATGAAAGTAAAATAAAAGCTTTATTTATTACACATGGACATGAAGATCATATTGGAGGCATACCATTTCTATTACAAACGGTAAATATTCCAGCTATATATGCTCCAAACCAAGCTGTAGGATTAATTAAAAGAAAACTTGAAGAAAAAAATATCCAATATAAAAATTTATTTATTTATACGGAAAAAACTTTTGTTAAGTTTAAAAATATTCAGGTAGAATTTTTTCAAACTACCCACTCTATTCCTGATTCCCATGGAATTTGTGTAACAACACCAAATGGTATAATAGTTGCTACAGGAGATTTTAAGTTTGATTTTACACCAATTGGTCCAGTTGCTAATCTTCATAAAATGGCTGAGATTGGTTCACGTGGTGTTACAATGCTTTTAAGTGATAGTACTAATGCTTTAAATGATGGAATGTCTGTTAGTGAATCTAAAGTTGACGAAGCTTTAAGTGAAATTTTTACAAGGCACGATGGTCGAATTATTATTGCAACATTTGCTTCAAATATATATAGACTAAAGCATATTGTGGATACGTGTAAAAGAAATGATCGAAAAATCGTAACATTTGGTCGAAGTATGGAAGCTAATATTGAAATCTCTATTGAAGGTGGCTATATAAAACATAAGGAAATTTTTATAACACCAGAAGAAAGTAAAAAATTACCTGCTAATAAAGTCTGTATTTTATGTACAGGAAGTCAAGGTGAACCACTAGCTGCTCTAACAAGAATTGCTAATGGAAGTCATAAACAAATAAAATTACAGGATGATGATATTGTTGTTTTCTCTTCTTCTGCTATCCCAGGTAATGCCTTAAGTATATCAAGAACAATAAATAAATTATATTTAAGGGGAGTCGCTGTTTATACAAATACATCTTTAAATGATATACATACATCTGGTCATGGTAATAAAGAAGAATTAAAATTAATGATTAGACTTATTAAACCAAAGTACTTTATGCCATTTCATGGAGAATATCGAATGTTAAAGAGTCATGCTGATGTAGCAATTGACTGTGATATTCCAAAAGAAAATACCTTTGTTTTAGGAAATGGTGATATTGTTTCTATTCATAAAGGTGTAGCTAAATTAGCTGGTTCTATTCAAGCCAATGATATTTATGTTGATGGTAATAGAATTGGTGATGTAAGTGGCGCTGTTATTCGTGATAGAAAAATTATGTCAAGTGATGGTATTGTTGTTGTAATTGCTAATATCGACACCATAAATAACAAACTGCTTGGTAATCCAAATATTACGACACGTGGATTTGTGTTAGTTAATGAAAATGAAGAACTTTTGAAAAAATTAGAAGAAATAAGTAAAAATGCAATCAACTCAAAATTAAAAGAACAAATTAATTATGCAGATATCAAAAATGAAGTAATTACACAGTTGTCTAGTTACATTTTTGAAAAAACTGGTCGTAAACCAATTATATTACCCGTTATTATGGATATCAAAAAAAATACTAAGGTTAATTCTTAGTATTTTTTATTTATTTTGATTATCAACTTTCTGATAAACTTTATCAATTTCTGTCATAGCATCAACTGTTTGATCAATTAATTGATTTAGACTGTTTTTTAATAAAATACCTACTTTTTTAGTTATTTCTCTTACCTCTTGTTCATCTATCCCTATAAATTCAGATATAGATGATGTTGAAAATTCTTTACCATTAACAAGTTGCAATTGTAACAATGAAAACATAAATAATTCTATTGGTGATAGTCCATTAAAGCCCTGATTATAATTTATAAATTGCATCAGCTCAAAAAATTTATGATAAGTAGTAACTTTATTAGGAATATCATTTGCATTGTTTAAATTTTGTTCTAATGGCTTACTTGTCATAAAGTTATTTTCTTTTTGTGTTTCTTTAGGCGGCTCTTGTGATGTATTAAATTGTACTTTCACTTGACTATCATTACTTGGTAATTGAGTTGTCTCTATCTGTTCATTTGGATTAGGTATTTCTTCACTCTGATTTTCTCGAATTTTTACCAAAAAATTTTGTAATTTTGGCGCTATAGACTGGTAAAATACAGCTCTCTCATTTGTATCAAGTGTCACATGATATATTTTTCGTGCAATAATTTGATGACTATCTTTTAACTTTGGAATTAATTGTTCTAACTCTTGTTCTGAACATCCAAGATATTCACATAAACTTTTGGCTCTTATTTTTTTCATCTTTTTAACTTCCTTCCTAGTATTTAATTCATCATTTATAGATTCTTTATTATTATTTATATCTGATTCTATATCATTTTGAGCATTTAAATTTATATCATCTAAGCTTTGAGTTCCTGTAATTTGCTGATTTTCTTCATTATTATCTAATTCTACTTTTTGTAATTTTTCAGCATTAGCATCAATTGCTACAGAAAACTGTTCTACAGATTCTGGTATATCTAAATTTATAGAATCGGCATTTTGATTTTCTGATATTTGTTTATCATTATCTAAATGATCTTTATTTTCCTTTATTTCATCAATGGAAATAACTAATTCAATTTGCTTACTTGTATTATTATCATTGCCTTTTTCAATTAAAGGAATATTTTCTACTTCTATTAATGATTGTTGGCTATCATTAGTTTTAACTGCGTCTTCATTGACATTAGGTTTTTTCTTAGGATTTTTAGTTGTTCTGTTTGTTCTAGTTTGATTTTCTTTTAAATTTGCAGCTGAACTAACACTTTTAGTAGATGAACCATTAGAATTATCCAAAAAATCTTTAAGACCTAAAGAAGGTCTTCTTAATTTTCTTAACGCTTTAGCCTCAAGTTGCCTTATTCTTTCTCTTGTTACATTAAAACCTTTAGCTATTTCTTCTAAGCTTTCTTGATCATTACCATCTAAACCAAACCTCAATGTTAAAATAATGATTTCTCTTTTCGTTAGCTTTGATTTTTTAAAAGCCACTTTTATTGCATCTGATAAAGATGAATCAATAGCTACAATATCTGGTGTATCAGCTTCATCTGGAATAAAATTTACTAACTCTGTATCCTCTTCTTCACCTATAATTTGATTAATACTAACAGTATCGACTTGTAATCTATCTAGTTCTAAAGCTATATCATAATCAATATTTAATTCATTAGCCATTTCTTTAATGGACGCTTCCCTATTTAATCTATCTTCTAAATTTGCCTTTGTTTTTTTATAACTTCTTATTTTTTCACCTATATGAACTGGTACCCTAATATTTCGTGACGTATCATCAATTGCTCTAGATATAGCTTGCCGTATCCACCAAGTAGCATAAGTTGAAAATTTATAGCCTTTTTCAACATCATATTTTTCTGTCGCATTAATTAATCCAGCATTACCAAATCCAATAAGATCCTGAAAATCTAACCCTCGTCCTATATAATTTTTAGCAATACTAACAACCAATTTTAAATTGCTAGAAATAAATTTCTTCTTAGCCTTTTTATCACCATTTTTAACTTTACAAGCTAATTCATATTCCTCTTCTTTTTTAAGTAATGGTTGTGTTGAAATTTCTTTTAAATATAATTTAATACTATCATATTCTTTATAATCGCTTATGTTAGGTAAATTTTCATCTATTGTATCTTTGGTATCTTCTGTTATCTCTATATCATTTATCATACAATATATTTCAATCATTTGTATCAAAAAATTATCTTTAAAAATATTATCTATTTTATTTTCTTTTATATCATTAATATTTTTATTAACAATTATTTCTATTATAGATACGAGTAATGAATTCATTTTGCATAATTTAACATATAATTCAAAAGGAATATCCAAATTTAATTGATAAAAAAATTTTGACAATTTGTTAATTTGTTTTAAATTTTCATCATAATTATCAAGCAAATTTATATTTTGGTCAATATAATTAGATAAAATTAAACAAAATGTATTGGAATCTTGCATTAACTCATTAATATAACTGCTAATAGTTTTTTTTATTTCCACACGAAATAAATTTTTAAATTCTTTTATATCATTTTCACTACATTTTCTTTTACAAATTTCAATTACCAATAATAGTTTTTGCTCATAATCATTTTCATTTATAAAACAATGATATTTTTTATATTCTTTTTCTATAATAGGTAGTAATTTATTAAATAAATTATCAGGTATATTTAAATTGTTATCAAAAGTCATTTACAACCACCTATTTATATTATAACATTAAATTTTTTATTTTGGTACATTTTATAACATTAAAAAACCATATTAATTATATGGCTTTTATGCAGCTTTTGAATAAAGTTGATAAGCTTTGGAATCATGACTTTTTTTAGTTAAAGTATGGTTATTACCTTTACCACTTTCATCTAATTGTGGTTGTTCACTAAAATCATTATCTATATTATTCATTGGAACTAAAGTAGTTGAATTAGGTTTCATGGTATGAACAAAATTTCTACCATTATTTTTATCTTCTATATTCTCTACTGGAAGAATTCTTTTTTTAATCTCTTCTATACTTTTTAGGTCTCCTTCAATATACATTTTGGCAGTTGTTCTTTTTTCACCCATAGCTATATTAAAGGATTGAAGTTTTTCATAAACATATAATAATCGAGGTAAAGTTGGATCATTGTTTAAAATATCTACTTGCCTTTTAATGTATTTTTTTTCTACGTCACTAGATATACCAGACGCGTTAGTATAGTATTCGATTCTAGACATAATTGGACCAATTATCACACTTTTATCCATAAACTCACCTCAAAATTTCCCTTTTTATTCTTTAATATTAAACATAATTATTCATTACTGCGTTTTCTTTTAATTTAGCATATAAGAAGATGTTTGTTCCATCATATTTTAAAACATCTCTATTTAACTCATCAATTCCAGATAAAACCTTAGAAAAATGTTTCATAGCTTCAGCACTTATGTGTTTTTTCTGTTTAGAACGTGTTATTCTTTTTACCTTTTTTTCTAATTCAGCAATTTGCATACTTAATTCTTTCATAGTCTTCCTCCTAGCTTAATTTTATTTTACAACTTAGGACTAAAAAGTGTCAATAATATTGATATAGTGTTTACACGTATTAATGTAAACTACAATCATTATTATTATTTGCAGTTTTTTAGTTTTTTATTAACTAAAATTAGCCATAATATAAATAATGGAGGATTTTTATGAAAATTTTAACATATTTAGCTATTTTTATAGCTAAAATTATTGAAAACACCCTTTCTACATTAAGACTTATTGTTGTAGCTAAAGGCAAAAAAATATTTGGTGCAATCTTGCAATTTATAATATCTTTTGTTTGGGTTATTACAACTGGCATTGTCGTAGTTAATATAAAAGATGATCCATTAAAAATTGTTTTTTTTGCATTTGGATCTCTAATTGGTTCTTACCTAGGTAGTTTTATTGAAGAAAAAATTGCTTTAGGTAATGATTTGATTAAAATTATTACAGATAAAAATAATTGTGAAAAAATTAATAATATACTATCAAAAGATTACTTAGTAACATCTATAAATGGTAAAAAACAAAATAAAGATGTTTCAATTCTTTTTGTCATTTCTAAAAAAAAGCAAAGACGTACTCTTATATCTATAATTCAAAATATTGATAAAAATTCAATTATAACAGTTGAAGCTATAAAAAATCTTTCTTATAATGAATCTAAATAAGTAAATAAGCTTTATCACTTATAATATAATAATCTTTACTTATTTTATTTTTAATTTTAATTAATTTGTCTTTTTTATCAATCGTAAAAATAAATATTTCTCTATCGTGATTTATTAAATCTATATAATTATAACTATATAAATAAAAATCTAATTCATCATTTATATTATTAGTATTCATTAAATAGCCAACAATTAGTCCACATTTATAATTACTATATTTAGATTTTATTTTTTTTATCAATTTATAATTAAAACTACAAAGATATAAATTTAAATAACTATATTTTTTTAACACATTAAATAGACTAATAATAAATTTATCAAAATCATCACTTTCTTCTTTTATTTCAATTAATAATATTTTATTAGTTTTTAAATTACAAAGAACACTTTCTAATGTAGAAATATTAGGATTTATTTTTTTTATTTCTTTTAAGGTCTTTGTAGAAATTGAATATAAATTTTTCTTTTTATCGAATATTAACATATTATGATTAATAATTATTTTTCTATCTTTGGTTAAACGAATATCAAATTCGACACCAGAAATATAATCTTTATTTAAACAATTTATAATTGCCTCTTTAGTATTTTCTTTAAAATTATGATTATCATTCCCTCTATGAGCTATTAGTTGCATACATCCACCTAATTAAATATATTAGTTCAAAAAAAAATAATTCTTAGAAATTATATAAATATTTTCTAGAATTATTTTAATAATTAATTATATTTTTTTGATATATAATCTATTAGAATATTTTTTTCATTATTTATTTTTTCACTTAAAATTAAATGTTCAATATCCCTTATAATGTCATTAATTTTAGCGCTATTGTTATCATGAAGCATATTTTCAATTTCTTTATAATTTATTGCAATATCATTTCGACTGTGAATTGGTAATTTATTATACTTTTCTTCAATAATTTTAGGATCAATTTTTCTAATCTCAGCGGCTATTTTTAAAACAATTAATTGATTATTATATAAAATATGAACGTCATTTAAATCTTTTTCTTCTAATTTTTTTACAGCTTTCATCAAATAGATTTCTGATGCTGAAAAAGGATAAGTATCAGCTACATCTAACTGAGTCCATATTCCAATCAATGAACTAGTTAAAACCATTTTGTCTAAATTTTTTAGTTCTAAAGAATTAGCTAGCTCTAACTCTAAAATTAATGAAATACCTTTTTTTATATTGGGACTTAAGAAAATTTTTTCTAATTCTCTTTTTTTATAAAAATATGACAAATTGCTTAATAAATATCCATATTGTTTAATTGCATTTTTCAAATTTTCTTCTAATTCAAAATCCAATGTAGTTGAAAATCTTATAGCTCTTAAAATTCTTAAAGCATCCTCTTTTAAACGTTTTTCTGGTTTACCAATCATTTTTATTAAACGTTTATTAATATCTTCTCTACCATTAAAAACATCTATGTAATTAAGGTCACTAGTAAGACAGATTGCATTCATTGTAAAATCTCGTCTTTTTAAATCTGTTTTAAGACTTTTTACAAATTTCACTTTAGTAGGATGTCTATTATCTAAATATTTTGATTCACGTCTAAAAGTAGTAATTTCAAATTTATTCCCATTGTCATTTAAAATTAAAGAACCATATTGATCTAATGAAATATTTTCGCCAAATATTTTTGTAAGATCACTTGGTTTAGCACTTGTACAAATATCAACATCAGGATTTTCTTTATTTAAATAAAAATCCCTAACATAACCACCAACAATATATGCTTTAAATCCAGCATCTTCTATTTTTTTTAAAATTCCAACTATATTATTTAAAATAAATATCACCTCACAAAACAAAAAAGGCTAAACGCCTCTTAGTTTAAAGCTTCTTTTAATTTTGAACCAGCTTTAATTGTAATAGCAATCTTTGCAGGTACTGGAACAACTGCTCCTGTTCTTGGGTTACGAGCTGTTGTAGCAGGTTTTTTCTTAGCAGTGAAAGTACAGAAACCTGTAATTGTAACTTTACCGTCTTTCTTTAATCCTTCTGCTATACTTTCCATCATTGCATCTAATGCACGAGCTGCATCAGCTTTTGTTAATCCTGATTTTTCTGCAATAGCATTTACTAAATCTGTTTTTGTCATTAATATATACCTCCTATATAAGCTATCTTGCCTACAATTAAAGGATACCATTTTTTTTAAGTTAAATCAATACTTTTTTTATATTTATTATTATTTTTAGTATATTTTATAATAATTTTTTAATATTTTAGCTTTTTGGTTAAATATTTTTCAATAGAGAGTTCTTGAATATTCAAATTATTATTTTCTCCTTTACCTATTTCAATATCTGGTTTTACAGTAGGTCCATGATAATCGCTACCACCTGTGATTAATAAACCATACATTTTAGCTAAATTAATACTATTAATCATTTTAGAATGTGAAAATCCACTATGATAACATTCTAATCCCATTAGACCATGTTTTTGTAAATCAGCAATATATTCCTTTAATTCCATATATTCTTTTTTTAATTGATAGTTATGCGCTAATACAGGAATGCCATCAGCCTTTTTAATTATATCTATACATTGATAGGCCGAAAATTCATGTTTTTTTGCGCGTGTTTCTTTTTTAGCGGGAGAAATATAACATTTAAAAGCCTCATTTATACTACTACAATAACCTAATTTAACTAACATTTTAGATATTTCAACATTATTAACTGTTCCCTGCTTTGTAAAAAGGTCTTCAATATCTTTATCTGTAAAATTAATTTTAAATTTATCTTTTAGATATCCTATTATAAGCATAACATTATATTTATTCATTTCTTTTAATTTTTTTAGATATAATTGTAAATTGGTATTATAAATATCAATATTATAGCCTAATATATGATAATTTCCTTTATCGATGCCTGCTGATAATTCAATTCCTGTCACAAATTTTAAATTATTTTTATTATGTAGATTATTTTCAATCAATTCTTTACAACCATCAACAGTATCATGATCAGTAATTGAGAAAAAATCAATTCCAAGTTCTTTTATTTTATCAATTAATTCATATACACTTAATTCACCATCTGAATAACTAGTATGAATATGTAAATCTTTCATTTTCTGCACCTCACTTTAATATTAATTTCTTACCCTCTTCTGCTACAATTGTATTTTCAAAAATTTCTGCTGCTTCTTTTCTATAAAGTTCTTTATCGATAGTTGGCCAAAAATGAGTTAGCATAAGCTGTTTTACATTAGAAAGTTTAGCTAATTTTGCTGCTTCATAAGCATATAAGTGATTATTACCATTTCGATGTTGCCCTCTTAAGAATGTTGATTCACAGATTAATAAATCAGCATCAGCAAAAAACTTGCATAATTCCTCATCATAACCAGTATCACCTGAATAGCATAATTTATAGTTATCATTCTCCAACATTATAGCATAATTAGTAAGATTATGTTTTGTCTTTTTAAAACTAATATTAATATCGCCAATTTTAAATTTATCTGTTTCTTTATAATCATTAATATTAAAATATTGTTCTTCACCAAAGTTGGTTAAATAAGTATAGTCAGGTATATTAACTTGAATTTGTCTTTTATTACCCCAACCTTCATTGTCTTTATAATAATCATCAACATAAATTTTATCATTATTTGGTATATAGATATCAATCTTCTCATTTAAATATCCTAAATTATGATAAACATATGAGGCATAACCAAGTTCTAATAAACTACCATAGTGATCTTTATGTAAATGACTAATAATAATAGTTAAATTATCAAGCATTGCTTCCATGTCCATTAATCTAGTTATACCTGGTCCACTATCTAATAAAATTTTATTTTTACCATCAGTAATTAAATACCCAGGGCAATTTTTATCTAATGTACAAAATGGTGATACACTACCTAGTATTTGTAATTCCATATAATCAATCTCTTTTCAATTTCTTTTGCATACTTTCATACACAATTGGATGTATATAGTTGCTAACATCTTGATCCAAATAAATAATTTCCCTTACAGCACTAGATGAAAGATATTGATAATTATTATCAGCAAATAAGCAAACAGTATTTATTTGACCATTGCTGATATTTTTATTTATGGAGGCTAATTGAAGCTCAGAATCAAAATCAGTTACTCCTCTTAAACCACGAACTAGAGCTTTACAATCGTATTTTAAGGCTACATCAACAGCTGCCCCACTACCTAATACCACCTTAATATTTTGTGCTTCTTCATAGATTCTTTCAATCAGTTGCTTCCTTTCTTCTAAAGTAAAGAATCCATGATTCTTCAAAGGGTTTTGCATAACAGCTATAATAATTTCATCAAACATATTACTGGCTTGTTCAATAACATTCATATGCCCATAAGTTATAGGGTCAAAACTCCCCGGATATAATACTTTTGTCATATATTTTCTTCACCATCACTTTCGTCTTTTCCTCTTCTTCATTATTAATGACATAGTCAAATTTATCTTCATCAAATTCTAATGTAGCTCTTTCCCTTTCTTCAAATTTAGAGGTAGTAATACTGTCTCTATGTATTGCTCTTTTAATTCGTTCCTCTAAATCAGCCTTAACTAATATCTTTATATTAGAACTGTCAAAATACTTTGTTTTTGGTATTAAAATCCAATCTAATATAATAATTTTATTTTTATTAATATTGATAAATTCATCTATTTTTTGTTCCATATATTGCCATGTAAGATTAGATAGTTCTTGCATTTTGTCTTGATTATTAAAAACTATCTCACCAAGAACTTTTCTATCAATTTTATTATTATTTAATGAAAGATTAAATTGTTGCATAATTTTTCTTTTTATTTCTTCATGTTCTAGTGCTTCATGCCCAACTAAATCAATATTCAAATGAATTATATTTTGATTTAGAGTGGTTAGATAATTAGAAATAAAACTCTTTCCTGAACCTGACTTCCCAGTTATCGTTATTAACATTTTATCCCTCCTCTACTTGTATTATATTATAATTTTTTGTATAATTAAAATATATATTTGTTATATTAAATATAACTGGAGGTTATTATGAATATTGATTTTGAATTATATCGTATTTTTTATGTTGTTGCCAATAATGGAAATATAACTAAAGCTAGTCAAGAATTGTTGATATCACAACCAGCTGTCACAAAAAGTATTAAAAAATTAGAAGATTCCTTAGGAGGACAATTGTTTGTTAGAACTAAAAAAGGAGTCACTCTAACTGAAGAAGGTAAAGAAATATATTACTATATAAAGAACGCTATTGAATATATAAATAATGCTGAAAATAAATTTACTAATTTAAAACAATTAAATACTGGTAATATTAGAATTGGTGTAAGTACTACTTTAGCTAAAAATTTTTTAATGCCACATTTAAAAGATTTTCATCGCTTATACCCTAATATAAAAATTGAAATTAATAATAGTTTGACAACTGATTTAATTGAATATTTAAGAAAAGGGACACTTGATATTGTCATTTTGAATCTTCCCTATGAACAAAAAAGTGATATAAAAATTACACCTATTAAAGAAATACATGATTGTTTTATTGTAGGTAAACAATATGAAAATTTAAAAAATAAGACTTTAAATATTGAAGAATTAAATACATATCCTTTAATTTTACAAAGAAAAAGTTCAAATACTAGAACATTTTTAGATAATTTTATGAAAGAAAATAATGTAGTTTTAAATTCTGATATGGATGTTGCTAGTTATAATTTAATGGTTGAATTAGTGAAAATAGGATTTGGAATTGGCTTTGCAACTCGTGAATATATAAAAGAAGAATTAGATAATGATGAACTAATTGAATTAAAAATTAAACAAAAAATTCCAACTAGACATATTGCAATAGCGACAATGAAAAATACTATACCAAGCTTTTGTACAAAAGAATTGATAGAAATTATCACAAAAAAATGATCTTTCGATCATTTTTATTTTATAATATCTGGATTAATATTTTTGGGTATAATTATATATTGAATAATTTCAACAACAGAATAAATAATTAACACTAATCCCATTACTTTATAAGCTGTATTAAAGTTAATAACAACGTAAAGTCCACAAACAATCATAACTATTGAGGTAATCAAAACATATATCCAAGATTCAACCTTTAACTCCTTTAAATTGAATGCTGACATTAATTTAATAATACCTGAATATAAAATCCATCCCCCAATAGCAAAATTAATAATGAACGCAATAGCCGATAAACAAATTATAACAACAAACCCCAAAATAATAGCAATTACTCCTAGTATTAAATCACCATTATTATTGATATTCATTTTTTTATTCATACGATAATATGAAAATAATTTAACTATACCTGCAATAATAAATATGGCTCCTATTACATAAGAAATAAATTTAATTACACCATCAGGATTAGAAAATAATAAAACCCCAATAATTAAAAATAAAATTGCTGTTATTAGACTCATTGTATCTTTTTTTACATTTTTTGCCATATAAACCTCCTATAATTTATATATATTATACTACTAAT
This sequence comes from uncultured Muribaculaceae bacterium, assembly GCA_964408085.1. GTDB lineage: Bacteria > Bacillota_I > Bacilli_A > RF39 > UBA660 > CAJLIR01. The sequence continues at coordinate 132,554 of CAYOYB010000002.1, forward strand.
AAAATTATTTTTAAAGATAGTATATTCAAAAAAATATAATTTTAATTTTTTAAACTTGTTAATAAAACTAATTATTTAGTTAAAATGTTATATTGTTTTATATACCAATAAAAGTGTGTAGCTTTACTAACTTACACACTTTATTTTACATTTTCCAGTAGTATTTTTTTATTTTGTTTTTTTACTTAATGAAGGTCCATCGTTTGTTGGTATATCGTCTTCAAGATCCTCTTGTATCCATGGCATCACTTTTGAAAGTTGTTGTTCAATTGAATCTTTCCTAATATTCTCTTCTTTTTTCTTCAAATCTTCATCAGATAAATCTAATATTTTTAATAATTGCATTGCTAATACTGATAGACTTGATTTTGAATTTGGTTTATCAAATACTTCTATTTCATCTATACTGCCACTTTTACTTTTAAATCCTTTATCATTCAACAATAAATCAACTACATCAAACAATATTCCATCAATATTTAATTCTCTATTATCTTGACCTATGCTACTTATAATATATGTAGGCCAAGGTCTTATATCATATTCGATACAAAGATTAATTGTATTATTTACTTTATTAATTAATTTTCTTATATATTCATAAATATTAGGGGGCTCAAAACCTAAAACTTGCAAATGATAATTAATTAAAAAATATTTTTTTATTTCTTCTCCTAAAAATTTAATATAGGATAATAATTTAAAATAATCTTCATGTTCTTTTGATTGACGATTATACCATTCTCCATTTATTTTAGTACTTAAAGAGTGTCCATGATTGGTTTCCATAATTTCAATTCTATTGGATAAATCTATAATTTGTTTTAATGTAAAATTTTCAAATGGATAACCAAAATTTTCTCCAAATGGTAAAATATCAGTAAAATTGCAATACCCATAATATTTTCTTTTAACAAAATCACTTTTACTTTCTATTGAATAATCTGATTCGAATTTGTCTATAGCAATGGTATTATAATTTTTATCAAAAATAAGATATAAATCCTGTAGTTGGGTATTTAATAAAATTACTTCATCATAAATTTCACAGTTTTCCCAATTTAGTCCATATTTTCCACATTGCTGTTGAAATTTTGTATCATATATAATTTCATCTTTTGACATAAAATTCCTCCTTAAATAAGATTCTACCAAAAATATTGTTTTTTTGCTATATATATTAGTTAATTGTGCTAAAAATGTTATTAAAAATTGATATATTAAAGTAAATTCATAAAAAGATAATCGCAGATTAGATTTTTTTAATTTAAAAAATCTTTAAAGCAAATATCCTTTAAAGATTTTTATTAATACATTATATTACTATAGCAAATAGATTTCCTGAACCTTTATTTACTAATTTTGAAAGTGTTTGTTGTAATTTATAACGAGCATTTTCTGGCATCATTGATAATTTAGCTTGAATTCCTTCTTTAACAATAACATCTAAACTACGTCCAAAGATTTCACTTTTCCAAATATTACCTGCTTCGCTATCTTTATCTTTCATTAAGTAATCAATAAGTTCTTTACTTTGAATTTCTGAACCAATAATAGGTTCGAATGTCGATTCAACATCAACTCTAATCATGTGTATAGAAGGAGCAACTGCTTTTAATTTTATACCATATCGACTACCTTGTTTAATAATCTCTGGTGTATCTAACTTCATATCAGCTAAACTTGGAGAAGCAACGCCATACCCAGTTGTTTTAACCATCTTTAAAGCAACTTTAATTTGATCATATTCTTGTTTAGCTTCATTGTAGTCTTGGAATAAAGTTAATAAATCAGCTCTATTCTCAATATTAACACCAATAATATCTCTTAATACTTGGTTATATAACTCATTAGGTGCATCTAAATTTATTGTTACTTCACCAGTTGAGGTATTAACTTCAGATAAATATGCCTTACTAATATATTCACAATCAGTAAAATATGATGTTATATTATCAATATCACGTAATTTATCAATTTCAACAACACTTTCACGTATTTTATCCATATACACTTTTTTTAGCCAATTATTTGGCGCTAAACAAGCAATCCATTCTGGCATATTAACTTTAACTTCCATAACTGGGAATTCATAAAGAGCTTCTCTTAAAATTGAGTAAATATCTCTTTCAGTCATATTTTCAATACTTATTGGTAATACTGGGACACCATATTCAGTATTAAGTTTTTCAGCTAAACGCTCTGTTTCTGGTAACATTGGATGTGTGGAGTTCATAACAACAATGAATGGTTTACCTATTTCTTTTAATTCCATTACTACACGTTGTTCAGCTTCTATATAGTCATTACGCGTAAGCTCACCAATTGAGCCATCTGTTGTTACAACGATTCCAATAGTAGAATGATCTTTAATAACTTTTTCTGTTCCAATTTCAGCTGCCTCAATAAAAGGAATTTCTTCATCATACCAAGGCGTTTTAACCATTCTAGGACCATTTTCATCTTCATAGCCTTTACAATTTGGTATAACATAACCTACGCAATCAACTAATCTTATATTAGCTGAAAAATCATCAATAAAAATTTTAGCAGCATTACTAGGAACAAATTTAGGTTCTGTTGTCATGATCATTTTCCCTTGAGCACTTTGAGGAATCTCATCTAAAGCACGTTTTTTTTCATACTCATCTTCAATATTTGGAACAACTAAATTTTCAATAACTTTTTTTATAAAAGTTGATTTACCAGTTCTAACAGCTCCTACAACCCCTAAATAAATGTCTCCTCCAGTACGCTCTGTAATACTTTTTATAATCTCTATTTTTTCCATATATTCCCTACTTTCCATAATTCAATTAATTATATTATAAGTATTAATGAAATATGAAAAAAAGTAATTAAAATTTAATTACTTTACGACAATATTAACAATTTTAGATTGAATTGTAATAATTTTTATAATTTCTTTTCCTTCAATAAATTTCTTTACGTTGTCAATTTCAAGCGCTAATTTTTCCATATCTTCTTTTGAAGTATTAGTATCCACTTGCATTTTACCTCTAACCTTACCATTTACTTGAACAACCATTTCATAAGTTGCGTCCACTATTTTAGATGGATTATATTTTGGCCAAGGACTATTACATAAAGGTTCTCCTAATGCACAAACTTCATTTATTTCTTCTGTAATATGAGGAGCAAATGGATTTAATAATTCAATTATTGTACGATAATCATCATGAGTAATTGTTTCTTGCTTTTCTACTTCATTTAGTAAAATCATTAAAGCTGACACAGCTGTATTATAATTTAATGATTCAATATCTTCTGTAACTTTTTTTATCGTTTTATTAATAATTGTTTCTAAATCTTTAGTATATCCTACATTTGTATTTAATTTCTCTTGTAGCTTCCAAACACGATCTAAGAATTTCTTACAACCTTTTAGACCATTTTCATTCCATGCTGCATCTTTAGAGTAATCGCCAATAAACATTTCATAAGTACGAAGAGCATCTGCTCCATATTCTTTAACCATATCATTAGGATTAACGACATTGCCTTTACTCTTGCTCATTTTATCACCATTTGGACCTAAAATCATACCATGACTAATTCTTTTTAAGAATGGTTCACTATTAGGTACTATTCCTTGTTCATGTAAAAAGATATTCCAAAATCTTGCATATAGTAAATGTCTAGTAGCATGCTCCATTCCACCATCATATAAATCTACTTTACCCCAATATTTCATATTTTCTTGGTTAGCTATTTCATTAGGGTTTTTAGGATCCATATATCTTAACCAATACCAACTAGAACCAGCCCAGTTTGGCATTGTATCAGTTTCTCTTTTAGCATGTCCTCCACATTTTGGGCACTCACAATTAACAAATTCTTCAATATTAGCAAGTGGACTTTCACCAGTTTCCGTCGGTTCATAAGAACTAACATTAGGTAACAAGACTGGCAAATCGCTTTCAGGAACTGGAACCCAACCACATTTTGGACAATTAATCATTGGAATTGGTTCTCCCCAGAATCTTTGACGAGAGAAAATCCAATCTTGTAAGCGATAATTTATTTGTCTATGTCCAATTTTTTTATCTTCTAAATACTTAATCATCTGATTAATAGCTTCTTCTTTTTTTAGTCCATTTAAAAAGTCAGAATTAACATGTATTCCATCACCAATGTATGCTTCTTTTGATATATCGCCACCAGCAATAACTTCTATAATATCGATACCAAATTTTTTAGCAAAAGCATAGTCTCTTTCATCATGGGCAGGTACAGCCATAATTGCACCTGTTCCATAATTAGCAAGTACATAATCACTAACCCAAATAGGTATTTCTTTATTATTTATTGGGTTAATTGCACGTAATCCTTTAATTTCAATTCCAGTTTTTTCTTTAGTATTATCAGTTCTTTCAATTTCGCTCTTATGGCGAGCATCATCTTGATATTTAGTTAATTCATCAATATTTTCAATTTTATCTCTATATTTTTCTAAGTAAGAGTGTTCTGGGCTTATAACCATAAATGTTGCTCCATACAATGTATCAGCACGTGTTGTAAATACCTCTAAATAATCTTCAGTATCTTTTAATTTAAAATTAACAGAAGCGCCTACACTTTTACCAATCCAATTAATTTGAGCTGTCTTAACTTTTTCTAAAAATTCAGTATCATCTAATCCATCTATTAGTTTATCAGCATATTCACTCATTTTTAGAACCCATTGATTCTTCAATTTTTTAGTTGTCTGTGAACCACAACGTTCGCAAACACCACCTTGGGCATCCTCATTAGATAAACCAGTTTTACAAGTTGGGCACCAATTAATTTCTTTTTCAGCTTTATACGCTAAACCAGCTTTATAGAATTGTAAAAATTGCCATTGTGTCAATTTATAATACTCAGGATCAGTAGTTGAAAATTCTCGATTCCAATCAATTGATAAGCCAAGTGATTGCATTTGTCCTTTGAAAACTTTAATATTTTCTGATACAGCTTCTTTAGGATGAATATGATTTTTGATAGCATATTGCTCAGCAGGGGCACCAAAAGCATCCCAGCCCATTGGAAATAAGACATTATATCCAATAGCTTTCCTAAAGCGAGCCTGCACATCGGATGCTGTATAAACGCGAGCATGACCTACATGTAAGCCTACTCCTGATGGATAAGGAAATTCTACTAGCATATAGAATTTATCTTTGTTCTTATCAACATCAACTTTAAAACTTTGGTTATCTAACCAATATTTTTGCCATTTTTTTTCTATTTCATTAAAATTATACATAGTTATTTACCTTCTTTCTTAACTAAAGATTTTGCCAAAAAATGATATCCAATTAATATTAGTGGAAATAAAGTGACAAAACCTAATAACATTTTTAAAATAAAGTATTTTACAAATAAAATTATTATAAATGTAGTGGAAATAATAAAACTATTACATAAAGCTATTCTATTCGATAAAGTATGTAAATTAATATTATCAATATCGATATGATATCTGTTAACTAAGTATCTTACTTCTAAACTCTTTTTTAATTTTTCAACTGCCTTTTTTCTTTTTACTACAAGTAAAAAATAAATTATATAAACAACTAAAAATGTAATAATATAAGTAATAATATATTCCATAAAGCCTCCTAAAACACAAAAAAGATATTAATCTTTAAGGACGAGCTAACCCGCGGTACCACCTTAATTCATAATAATCTTTATGCACTCATTATTTTTAACGCAAATAAACGTCATATATTTAGCATATATGAAGCTGGGAAAGTAAGTTCATAATATTCAATTAAAAGTTTTCACCAAACACTTTTTCTCTAAAAATCTCTATATTATTACTACTCTTTCTTAATCACTTTTCACAAACTAAAAGAATTATAACATATATATTGTCATAATTCAATGATATTTTTATTTATTTTATACTTCACTAATATATTCTAATAATTTTAGGAATAAACGAATAAATTTTCTTTCTAATCCTACTCTTTTTAATTTACGAAGAGAAATTCTTTTCTTTTTAAGTGGTAATTCACTGAAAATAATTTGGTCAATTGTTTCTTTCATTTCTGTTTCAATTTGTAAATCATATAGAATTGATTGTATTTCTTCATTAATTAATCTAACTGCGTCAATTTCAATGTTTTTACCCTTACAATTAAGAGTTAATTGACCAATAGTTGGAACATCCATTATTTCAACTACAAAATCATTATTTTCAACATACCTTTTATATTGAACTGGCTCATTATTAAAGTAAATAATAACATCATTAGCTTCTTTTGTATTTCTAAATCTTACTTTGTAATTTCTTTTTTCAGGAACAATTCCACTTTTTCCTTCAAGAGCTCTAATGATTACTGTATAGTTATTTGGTAAATAATTATATTCTATTGACGATTTTAAATAATAACCAGTTTTATAAAGATCACTAACACCATCATCTTCATATAAATCATAACGGTTACTACGACCAGGGAAAATTTGAATCTCCATATTTTTAGGTGGGGTTGTATCGTTTTGATTATCATTATCTCCAAGTGTTATAATAGAACCTGCTTTCGCAAAAACTGGATAATCGTCATCCTTAAAGAATGAAACATAATTTTTACCACCAGGGAACTTTTTACCAGTAACAAAATCATACCATACACCCTCTGGCATATAGAATTTATGAATTACCCTCTGCATAACCGGCTCTTTTTTATTTATAATTGGACAAATAAATAATTCACTACCTAAATAATATTCATTTCGATAAATTGGATCATCATACATTTCTGGATTTTTATAATAAATCGGCTGAATAACAGGTACTCCCTGTTTATGATATTTATAAGCCTCAGTATATAAATATGGAATTAAACGATGACGTAATTTTAAATAATCTTTAACTATATTATAGGTTTTATAACCCCATTTCCATGGTTCACGACGATAATATTTTCCTTTTTCACTACCAAATTTTAAAATTGGGCTAAAAGTTCCTAATTGAACATATCTTGTATATAATTCATCATCTTCTATACCTTTATAAAAGCCACCTATATCATGGCTCCACCAACTTACACCATTATTAGCAGCACTAGCATTATGGATAGGAATAAGTTTTAATGTATCCCAACTAACTGTGCTTTTACCCGAATATAAAACGGGATAACGATGTGGAGCAATCAAAGAATTGGTTGTTAATAACATTGGTCTTCTTTTATAATTTCGCATCATATCATAAAAATGATAATGATTTAAAATCCATAGGTCTTCATTTTTTTTAGGGTTGTTATAATCTAACCAAAAAAAGTCAACATCTAAATTATCTAATGGATGAATAAGAAGTTTTAAATAAACATCTAAAAATTTAGGGTCTAAAACATTAAAAGGAATAATTGTTCCTGGAGTAACTTGTAGATATTCACATATTTTATTATAATAAACTTCATAAGGATAAATTCCTGCACTTGGATCAACATTTAATCCCAATCTAAGTCCTTTAGAGTGAAGATAAGCAATTGTCTCCTTTGGATTTTTTATTAAAGTATTATTAAAGGTAAAACCTGTTTCTATATTAGGAATATCATCATATTTATTTAAGTGCCATTCATTATTTAAAACAATAACCGAAAGTGGAACATTTTTATTTTCAAAGTTAGATACTAGCTCATGTAGACTATCATCATTATAAGAAATATTTCGGCTCCACCAATTTCCTAAAGCATAACGAGGAATTAAAGCTGGATATCCTGTTAATCGATAATAATCATCTAAACATCCTTGAAAATTCTTATAATACATAAATAAATAGATATCAATGTCATTTTTATCAGCGTTACGCTCAATAACACTACCAGTTTCTTCCATTATTAAACTTTTAGAATCATCAATGCTAACAAAACCATCAATCGAATATAAACCTTTTTTATATCTTACTTTATGTTTGTGTTTTTTTCCTTCTTTTTCATATAATTCAAATCCAGGACTACCATAATTTCTAACTTCTGGATGTCCATAATACCAAATGCGATCACTACCTAATAATTCCACTTTTAAATTAGCCGTTGGATTAATTTTAGTAGCTGAAAAAGGTTTTTCTTTTAAATATGTTAAACAAAAATATTGTGTTGTTATTTCTAAATATTTAGCATCTTGTTTAACTTTAAAATCAGTTACTCCTAAATCTCTATGCCAAGCAAATTGTGTTGGGCGATCTTCAAAAATACCATTCTCACTATACTCTAATCTAAGCAATCTTTCAGTAATAACAGAAATACGATATTTTTGTCCTACCATTATACATTTTGGATTAACTTTTGATGAAGTATAATCAATTTCAAATTGCTCTCCAATCTTATACATAAATTCAACCCCTTATACATTAGTTCCTTTTATTCACTCTTTTTATTCATTTTTCTTATTCTTTTTAATATAAACAATACTATAAATAGTAGCACAATTATTATTGCGGCAATTACATAATTATATAAACTATTGGGCTTTTGTGCTTCCTCTTCAATAGGTTCTTCTTTATCTAAAATACTAGCAAAAATATATTCCCCATCTTCTTTAGAATATAAAAAATATTCTCTGGCATATCTTGCTTTATATTCATCATTTTTTAACTTGGATAATTCTTTTGTTAAATTTGTTTCCTCTTCTTGCAATTTACTTAAATCATTTTGTAAGGTTTGTTGTTCTAAACTTAAATTTTTAATATTTAGTAGCATTGAGAATGTATTAATAATAAAATATGATATTATTAAAATACTAATACTACCAAAAAAAAGAAGTCTTCTTTTGGATGCTTTTGTGACTTTTCTTTTTACCACATAACCACCACCCCTACTGTATATCAGTATATCATTTTTTTAATTTTTTGGCAATAATGCGATTCAGACAAATGTCAACAAAAAAGCCAACTATAACCATTATGATTGAATAAGGGTGTAAAATAGCATTGTTTATTTTTTTTATACTGACAAAATAAATTAATACAGAAATAATTATAACTAAGAATGAAGATAAAAATTTTATAAATCGATTAGAACTATAAATGAATTTATAGTTAATATTTAAAAATATGGAAAAAAAGAATCCATAAAAAAAAGAAAAAATAATTAAAGTTATTTGGGTTTTTAAATTCATCATTTGAATAATTTATTAAATACTCCATCTTCTTTACTTTTTTTAGATAAACTTTCCATATATGTTAAACTATTAACTTTACCTTTAATTGAAACATTACCTTGATATGTATCTAACTTAATTATTTCTAACTCTTCACCTTTTAATACAATATATCCCATATTAGTTTCCATTAAAAATTCTTCGTTATCAAAACTTTCGATTTTTTTTACACCAGTAATTACAATATTTTTGCGTTCACTTAAAGTTACAACATGTCCTAATGTATTAAAGCTTTCTACCTTGTCCATATAACCCTCCTAATTCAATATATGATGGAGGAAAAAAAATATTAAAAAAAAATCAATAATTTGATTTTTTTATTCAGCTTCATTATAAGCATCAAGAATTGCTTTTTCAAACATTTCTCTTGTTTCTTGATTTATTGGATGAGCTATATCATGATGTTTATCATCAGCAATTTTGCGACTTGGCATAGCAATAAATAATTTATCATCACCTTGGATAATTCTAATATCACGAATAGCAAAACAATCGTCGATTACTACTGAGACAATTCCTTTCATTCTTGAGTTTTCTTTTTCTGTTTTATGAACATTTACAGATGTAATTTTCAAGTAAATCTCTCCCTTCAGTCTATCTATTACAGTTTTATTTTATAATAAAAAAATTAGAAAATCAATAGTTATTGTTAAAAATAAGTATTAATAATCTATTTTTATTGTTTTTGTAATAACATCTGAATATGAAAATGATTTGACTTCATTTTTTATTTTTGACTCTTGAATTTCTACAAGAAAAACATTTTTATAAAGTTCTTTTATTTTTGCATTATATTTTTCATATTTATTTCTTCCAAGACTACATTTTATCACTACATCTTTACCTAAGAACTGATTTAGTCTACCTCTTATCTGTTCAACTGTCACAAATTCCTCCTCATCTAGGATAACCAATATACATAGTTCCCTTTGTTTTAATACCACCCATTCCATCTTTACCATATTTTGTATTGTCTAAGATATTAATTAAATCAATATCTTTACTAATATCTGATAGACTGACACGTGTTGCTATAATAGCAGGATCTAAAGCATGAATGTTAATTCTTTTAGGACTTGAAGCAAAATTAGCACCTGCTTTAATTAATTCCTCATAATCAGATTGACAAGCACCAGCTATAATAATTAGCTTCTCATGACTATGCTCATACTTTCTGGCTTCCTTAATTGCTGAAACAAAATTTTGACTATTTTTATAAGCTGATAAATCATCACGCCCACCTTTTTTTTTATAATAAGCATCATGCCCAGTTATAACTAAAATATTTGGATTATGGAGCTCTAATAATTCTCGTATTTTAAATGGAACATTTTCCTCATCTTCCCTAACACCAATTGCCATTAAATTATCTTCTTCATAATATTTAAGACACTTTTCTAAATATTCATTATCACCATCAATATGGAGTATTTTACCTGGCAAATAAAAAAATTCACTACGATCTAAATCTACATTTGGTTTAATTCTTTCTAAAAATTCTTGATCTTCTTCAAATTCTTGATCATATGTAATTAAATCATCAATAGGACTATCCGCAATTAATCTAACATTAATTCCTTTTAAATAACAAACTTCATCATCAATTGATAAAATTTTAAAAACCATATCATTATTATAAGAGTTTCTAGTAACTAAATCTCCCTCTTTAAAATCCATACTTTATCACCAATACAGTTTATGTCATATAAAAATATTTATGATGAAAAAATCTTAAAATTAAAAAAATGATATTATAATAAAGAAAAAAAGAATCTTTAAGATTTATTAAAGATTCTTTTGTTTAATAAATTAAATATTATTTGTTAGCTTTTGCGAATTTTACACCTAAACCAGCTATTCCAATTAAGCAAATTGCGCCAATTACAATATATAATTGTGAACTAACGTCAGCTGTTTTTGGATTTTCAACAGTTGTTGGCTCAGTTGGAGTTGGTTCTGTTGGTTGAGTTGGTTCTGTTGGTTGAGTTGGTTCTGTTGGTTGAGTTGGTTCTGTTGGTTGAGTTGGCTTTGTTGGTTCTGTTGGCTTTGTTGGTTCTTTAGGAAGTTCTCCCTTACAAGTAATTAACATATAATAAGTACTTCCATTTGCATTAAATTCACTAGTTTGTAATGTTGCAAATTGATTAGTAAAATAATCAGTTGCTAAACTTTTACCAAAACTTGTTACACTACTAGAACTAATTATAGATTCAATTGAACTACGATCTTTTATTTCATATAATCTAGAATAATTAGCGCTACTAGATTCTATTTTATGAGCGTATGTTTGAATTTCTCCATCTATAACTTTAATTCTAATCAAATATATTGATTGTCCATTATCATATCCAATATTGAAATTTTTAGGAATATTTATATACATAGTTGCAGAGTCAGTTGCTGAATCCCAAGTTTGTCCATCTTTTAATTTGAATTCAAATGGAACAACATCAACTATTTTTGAAGTTAACCCACTCTTATAAAAGTGATTAATTGCTTGTTTGAAAATATCAGGTTCGCCACTAACAATACTCATATCTAATTTGTTATTGCCACCAGTCATATAATATTCATAATAATCGTTATCAAATCTGATTTGATAATCTTCAGCACTAGCTGTTCCCATACCAAATATACCAACTACTGTAAATAAGAACACAAATAATATTTTACCTATTTTTTTCATTTCTATCTCTCCTATCTTTAAGCAAATTATAGCAACTATTTTTAATATGGTCAATAAGAATAAGCTTCATACCTTTTTATTGGACACAATTTTACATTTGTCTTATTTTTTAAATTTTTGTTAATTGATAATATATAATAACTAGGTTATAATATAGATGGTGATACTATGATAAAACAAACAAAAAAATTTTGGGTTTCATATATATTATTTACAATTATTTTAAGTTTTTCACTATATAAAATCACTATTAAACAAATAAATTATCGAACAATTGAAAATCAAGAGATAGATATTAGAAAGTTAGCTTCAATTGTTGAGGTAACAGATATCAATGATCACACAGAAATAGTTAATCCACCAGAAGAAGTTAGTGAACCAAACGAACAAGAAAATAACACACCAGCTAGTGATTATTGGTATTATATAAGTCTTCCAATGATTAGTGTTGATTTTAGTTCGTTAATTAGCAAAAATAGTGATACAGTAGCCTGGATATCGTTAAATGGCACGAATATAAATTATCCTGTTGTTCAAGCAACTGACAATGATTATTATTTATATCATGCCTATGATCACTCAGATAATCAAGCTGGTTGGGTTTTTATGGATTATCGAAATAATCCTACTCAATTTGACAAAAATACAATTATATATGGTCATGGAATGAACAATAATACTATTTTTGGGACACTTAGATATATAGTTGAAGGTTGGTGGTATAATAATCCTGACAATCATATTGTTAAATTATCCACACCAACAGAAAATACATTATGGCAAGTATTTAGTGTTTATACTATTCCAGAAGAAACATATTATATTCAAACCAATTTTGCAGATGATACAGCATATAAAGAATTTTTAAGTAAATTAAAAGCTAGAAGCATTTATAATTTTAATGCAGAATTAAATGAAAATGATAAAATTATTACATTGTCTTCTTGTTATAATAATGATTTAAGAGTTGTTTTGCATGCAAAATTAATAAAAAGAGAAAAAAGATAAAAATGGAGAATTCTATTTTTATCTTTTTAATTATACATTCATAAAAACAATAAATAAGATAGCTATAGCTATAATAACTATAATACCCATAATTTTAAGATATAAAATTGCAAAACGATATAATAAACTTTTTTCAGCCTTTTCACTGAAATAATAATTACCACGATATTTTTTTATAATTTGCTGCATTTTTAATTGTCTAAATAATCTAATGTCATTATTAATTTCTACTAAAATATTTTCTTTACTTGTAGTATTAAATTTATCCATTGCGTGATATTTCATAAAGGCTTTTTTTACATTTTCGATATTAGCTTGATTATTAGCAAAATTAATATTTTGTTGAGGAACATAATTTGGATCAACTTCTTGTTTTAGGTTCGATATTACGCCACTAATTCCTAAAATTGTAAAGATAACAGATACAACTAAATCTTGGGCAATTCCTTCTTGAAATTTAGGCATATTATAAATTGTTTTTAAATTATGTAAATTAACTATAAAACCTTCTTTATATAATAAACAAAGTGGAATAATAATTAATGTTGTTACAACAATTACAATTAAACTAACAACTATTATAATAATTGGTGTTTTTTTATCAACAGGTCCACCTAATTTCTTATATCCCAATAATGCTCCAAAAGCGATGAATGCTGCTAGAACAGCAAATAGCATATTACCATAAACATAAACTAATATCCATGGTATTGCAAATAAAAATCCACCTATCAAAGCACCAATAAATCCTAAAAATCTCTTACTCATAAATACTCCTTTATATTTTTAAATGTTTTTTAACAGCACGCCAGCTACCAAACATACCAACAATCATGCCAATTATTACTAAAGATACTGCTACAAAATAAATGAATGGTTCTGGTTTAATTAATTGAATAATTTGTGTAAATAGTTTTCCACCAAACTTATTATAGAGAGCTGCATATCCATAAATTGTTATTAAAACTGGTAAAATTGAACCAATTATACCTAAAAACAATCCTTCTAAAATAAATGGTATTTTTATATTAATATTAGAAGCTCCAACTAGACGCATAATTTCAATTTCTCTACGACGAGAAAAAATTGTAATTTTTATCGTATTAGATATCAAGAAAGCTGTAACTAAAATTAAGGCTACCACAACTATCAAACTAACATTTTTAACAGAATCGAAAACTGATACTAGTTGTTCAACCATACCTTCACCATATTTAACAACATCGACATGTTCTATATCTTTTATTTTACTAGCTACATCGCCAATTGTTTCAATATCAACTACTTTAACTTGAAAAGTAGCTTGAAGAGGATTTTCTTCTTCCGTCCATTCAGACATAATTGAACCAAAAACATCTGATGATTCCATCATTTCTTCCGTTATATCGGTTTTAGAACGATAGATGTAGTTATCAATATTATCAAGCTTTTTGATTTCTTCTTCTACTTTATCGGTTTCTTCTTTAGTAATATCTACATCCAAAAAAGCAACAATGGTTACATCTTTTTCTATTAAACTAGCAAAATTATTAACATTATAAGTTAAAATAATCGCTACAGCTACAACAATTAAAGTAATGGCAATACAAGAGATAGACGCTAAAGAAAGAGAAAAGTTTCTAAATACACTCTTAAATGAGTCACGTATGTTTCTACCTAAAATTCTAAATGTTTTCATGTGTATAAGTTCCTTTCTCATAATCTTTTAAAATTCTACCAGCATCTAACAAGATTACTCTCTTTTTCATAACTGATACAATATTAGTATCATGAGTAACCATAATTATAGTCGTTCCTAATTTATTAATTTCTTCAAGAACTTTCATTATTTCCATACTAGTTGCCTCATCAAGATTTCCTGTTGGTTCGTCACAAATTAATAATTTTGGCCCATTAACAATAGCTCTAGCAATTGCTACTCTTTGTTGTTCTCCACCTGATAATTCAGTTGGATAATGTTTTGCTTTATTTTTTAAACCAACTAAATCCAAAACTTTTAAAACTTTTTCGTGAACTTCACTTTTTGGAAGACCAAAAACTTCCAAAGCAAAAGCAACATTCTCATAAACAGTTAATTTTGAAAGTAATTTAAAATCTTGGAAAACAACTCCTAATTTTCTTCTAAGTTTATATACTTTTCCATTGCGTAATTTAGCAACATCTAACCCACCAACAATAATTTTACCACTAGTTGGTTTTTCCTCACGGTATAACATTTTAATTAAGGTTGATTTACCACATCCTGTTGAGCCAATTATAAAAACAAAATCACCTTTTTCAATTGTTAAATCCAAATCATAAATAGCGGTTACACCATTTTTATATTGCTTATTAACACCTTTCATTCTTATTAAATTCATACAACACCTCTATTCTTTTAAATTCCGCCAGATACTTCATATGCATCGGTGACGATAAAAAATGCGTCTTTATCAATTTGATAGATACCTTCTTTTACCATAAAATATTCTTTAGTAGGAATTATACACATAATAACTTTTTGATTATTACCTGTATATCCTCCTCGACCATCTAAAACAGTAATACCGTGTTTCAAAGTATTGGTAATATATCTTTTAACATCAGTCTCATGTTCTGTAATAATATAAAAAGCTTTTGACTGAGAAATACCTAATATAACTTTATCAGTCATAATACTAATAATGTAAAGCGAAATAATTGAATACATTAACTTTGTCCAACCAAAAACAAAAACACTACTAGCAATAATTAAACCATCTGTAAAAAACATTGATGTTCCTAAAGACATCTTAAAGTATTTAGAAACAATCTGATTTAAAATGTCTGTTCCACCAGTTGTAAAACCTGATTTAAAAATTAATCCTAAACCAAAACCAGCTATTACAGCTCCAAAGACAACTATTAAAAGTGGATCTGCATCACTTAGGTTAACATATGAAGTTATCCATTCTGTTAACCTAACAAAAACTGGATATAATAATGAGCCAATTATTGAGTTTTTTGTTTTTTCTGTTCCTAATAATATGAAACTTAAAATTAACAATAAAATTGAACCAATTAAAATAACTAGTGATGGACTCCAATTAAATAATTGTTTAAACATAACACCTAAGCCACCAACACCATAAACGACGGAACTTGGTAACATAAATAAATTATACGAGATAGCGGTCACAATCATACCTAATATAAATTGAGTATAACGTTTTAGTCGCCCACGCCCATATATTTTTTTTAATATATTCTCTTCAGTCTTCTTTTTAAAAAACATCTTAACTTCTCCTCTTTAAATTAGCTGTTATAAACATATCTATATCACCATCCAAAACTTTTAAAACATTACTTGTTTCTACATTAGTGCGATGATCTTTTACCATCGAATAAGGATGCATAATATAGCTTCGAATTTGCGAACCAAAATTGATATCCTTTAAGTCTCCCTTAAATTCTCGCAAATCATTTTCTCTTTTTTCAATTTCTAGTTGATATAATTTACTTTTTAAAATTTCTAAAGCTTTCTCTTTATTTTGAATTTGGCTTCTCTCATTTTGGACAGTTACAACAATTTTAGTTGGCAAATGGGTTATTCGAACAGCCGAATCAGTTGTATTTACACCTTGACCACCACAACCACTAGAACGATATACATCAATTCGAAGATCATTTTCATTTATTTCAATATTAATATTTTCGTTTTCAAACAATGGCGTTATATCGATTGAAGCAAAAGAAGTATGTCTTCTAGAATTTGAATCAAATGGTGAAATTCTAATTAAACGATGAACACCTTTTTCACTCTTTAAATAACCATAACTGTTTAAACCATGAACTAATATGACAGAACTTTTTATTCCAACTTCTTCTCCCTGTTGTTCATCAACTAGTTCTGTTTTATATCCTTTTAAATCACACCATCTTAGATACATTCTTTTTAACATCATAGCCCAATCACAAGCTTCTGTTCCACCTGCACCACTATGAATTTCAATCATCGTATCACCATGATCATACTTGCCATTTAATAATAAATCTATTTCTAAACAATCTAATTCTTGACCAAGATGTTCTTGCTGATTAATTAAGATATCTAGAAGTTCTGAATCTGGTTCTAATTTTAATAGCTCTAATGTATCTATATCATTTTCAATATTTTTCTTTAATTTTTCGGTATCATTTAATTGTTTTTTTAAATAATTAAGTTCGGTGATTACTTTTTCGCTATTTATTCTATCACTCCAAAAGTCACTTGCTTCCATATCTTTTTCTAATTCTTTAATTCTTTGACTTTTTTTATCTGGTTCAAAGTGACCTCCATAAATCTTTTATACGTTCTAAATAGTTATTATAAATATTAACTAACTCATTTATTTCCATAACTATCCTCCAATCTTTATCATTATATCATTTATGAGTAAATAAGTAAATTGCTAACAAAAAAAATCATAAAAATAAAAATCAAGATTCACTTTGTGTTAAATCTTGACCATAATTAATTTTTAAAATTACAGAATTATTACATTATTTATTTATTAAATTGCTTATTTTTTTTAAAACAAAATAACGACATTCATAAGCACAATGTTTATTTATATATTCTTTATAGTTAGAAAAATCATTTATTTTAGTACAATTTTTATTTTCTTTATCATAAAAACCTTTTAAGCGTAATTTACTGTAAGCCCAATCACCTATAATATAATCATAATCATTAAAATAATCAGTGTATTTATTTTTAGTCTCTTCATAATCAAAACCATCTTTATAATTTTCTAATAACTCATATTCATTATTATCTAGTATATATTTTTTCATATCTAATACTCCTTTTGAAATGCTGATGCGATATACCTATATTTTACCAAACTTGAACCAGAATTCCAAGTCATATAACCACCTTTTAATCCAGCATCATATAATCCTTGTATTTGGTCAGATATTTTAGATGAATCGTAAATAATATATGGACTTTTTATTGTATCATAAGCTTGTAACCAAGTTCTTGCAATAGCTGGTGTTGGTATTTCCTTTTGACGATTGGCAGCATAAGTTCCCCAAGTATACATAAGTTTATAAGGAACTGTCCAAACTATTTCAGAAATTCCAAAATCATGAGCATTGAAGTGGTCTGGATAAGGCATCGCACTAATAACATCAACAACATTAGAAATGCTTGGCCAATATTGTCCATAAGCTGCAACATAAGTGTAAGCTGATTCACCAAAGACATCAGCTGATACATAAGCACCAACTGAATGAATTTCATCACAAGCATACATTAAGAATCTTTGGATTGCTTGAGCTTTTTCTTCACCATAAGTATTTCGCATATTCATAGTTCCATTTTCTTCTAATTTATAAGTTCGATCAGGAAAACGCACGTAGTCAAATTGTATTTCATTAAATCCCATTTCTGTAACAGCTTCTTTTGCAAGTTTAACATTAAACTCCCAAACACTTCTTTGATAAGCACTTGGCCAATAAGAACCATTATGAGAAAATAAAGCACCATTACCACTATTTACAATCGCATATTCAGGATGATCTTGCGCAAAATACTGGTCTTTAAAAACCGTAATTCGCCCTATTACATAAAAACCGTTATCCTTTAATTTTTTTATTGCTGCTTGATAAGATTCAAATGAGTTAATCGCATTAGCATAATTAGTTGGTGATAATTCTTCCATTACTTTAGAAGCGTAGGCTGGAGATCCACTATCTTTTATATCGACAACAAAAGCATTGATATTACTTTGTTTAGCTAAGTTAATATATTCATCAACATTGCCTACAACACCACCATTTAAATATAAACTTCTTACTTCGCTAGGAATAGTGTTATTTTCAAATACAGGTTTTTCATAAGGAAAATAATCTAAATTTCCTCCTGCTCCACCACCATAAATATCTGTTCTTTCTAAATGAATTTGATAAGTACCTTCTTGATCATAATTTTGATTAGCTTCTTCAATTGTTTTTACTAAATATTTTTGATAAACATAACCTTCAATATCATTATATTTAATTTTATATTTAGAAACATTACCATCACTTAATAGTTTATCAAAACCAATAATCTCAATTTTTTCACCCTTTTTAATTAAACCTAATAAATCTACCCCATCACTTTGTTCATAAATTGAGACAGGTGTACGTACAAAGCGTTCAGTTTCTAAAACTGTATCAGTTAATTCTAAAACTAGGGTTTCTTTTAACATAAGGTATTCTTTATCATTATAAACAACTTTTAAATAAACATTAGTATCTTCTTCATTTATCTCATTAGTTAAATCTTTTTCAAAAACTTTAACCTTTGTTCCTCTAATAATAGTATCAGTCTTATTATACTCTAAATCATACAAATCGACACTTAGTTCACTACTTGCAACATACATTTCTGTTTCAACTATTTTTTCTGGAATAGCTTTTTTTAAAACATTTTTCTTTAAAAGAAAAAATAAGCCTATTCCTATTAAAATTGTTACTATAAACACTAATACTTTTTTCATAAAACACCACTCTTACTTCTTATTGATTTGGAATTGTTAATGGAATTGAACTATTTGTTAAACCTCCTAATAAATAATCAGGGACAATACCTTGAACTAATTTCATTGCTACTGGAATATCTGTTTCGACGGTTATCGTATCAGTAATAAATGGAAGAATAACACGTGATTCGACCTGAACATAAATACTAACCTCAATTAAAGCATTATTAATACCATAATTTGTAACTTTTGTATTGACATTACTTACAATGTCACCAACTAAACTTAATTTAACAGGAATTTTAGGACCTATATTAGCAAGTAAAGAATTTTTAAAAATGACACCACTTGGTATTTCATAGATAACGCCTTTTGATAATTTTTCCTCATCATAATCAATTAAGACATTATCAGGAAGCTCTAATAAATCCAATTTCCCCTCTTCTAGATATTTAAGATTTAATTGAATAGTATTAACAATCTTGTTTAAAGTTTTATTAACAACAATTGGATCAAAATCAATCGTTCTAATTTCTCCTGAATCTGATCTAGTAATAATAAACATATCTTCAACATTTAAATCTTCCGCAATTTGTTTTGAAATAGCCCTATTAATAATTAGATTAGAAAATTTACGAACCTGACTAGAGGCATAACTCATCAAAACAGGAACAACATTTCTATTAAGATAATTTATCGAAAAAAAAGTCATAGTTATTATTAAAACAAAAATAATAATAATGGTATTACCTATTCCAAATTTAAATTTTCTTTGTTTTTTTAAATGAATTTTTTTTCGCATTCTCTTCACTTCCTAATATAATTATATAAAAATATTAGGAAATAAGAATTATATGTTACTATTCATTATTATTATATCAAAAATAGCAACTAATAAACTATTTTTTTGGAATATATTTTGTAAAGTGTCAAATAATATTATTGGTGATAATATGCATATAAAAGATGTAATGTCTAAAAGTTTAATTATTGGTAGTATTACTAATTCTATAGCAGAAATTGCTACAATGATGAAAAAATATGATATTGGTTTTATGCCAATTAGTGATCAAAAGAAAATTATTGGTGTCATAACAGATCGTGATATTGTTGTTAATGCTTTAAGTAACAATTGTAGCCAAAATGATATCATTGATAAATATATTATAAAAAATATTATTTCAATTGAGCAAGATAAAAAAATAGAAGACGCGATTAAATTAATGGGTGAAAAAAAAGTAAGAAGATTAATTGTAACTCATGATAACAAAATGACAGGTATTTTATCTTTAGCTGATATTATAAAATCAAATGAATGTAAGGATTTAATTATTGATAATTTACAAAAAATATTTGAAATTAATCGAAATGATGATTTATTTAAAACTGAAATTGACGAATTTTATTTATAAGAAAAAACAAATGAACTAAATTGTTTCACTTGTTTTTTAATGTAACTAGTATCTTTTTTAGATTACGATAAACATTATACATTAAATGATATAACATATAAAATTTTTTATTAATGATAAGATCAAATTCACCAATATATTCTATAACATTACCACTAAAACCTCTTTTAAACTCATAAACTCCATAATCTTTTGAGCCTAAAACAAAATTACCACTAATGCCACCAAAATCATAAATAGGTAATTTTTTTGTTTTCGCATAATTAATCATATCAAACTGTAACTTATATTGAGCCATAAGGGGCATATATTCTTGGTAAGTTCCTCCATAAACATAATGCATATAATATTTGTCATAAATAAATACACCAGCTGATAAAGGAATAAAATTTTCTTTTTCACTTTTAATTTTATCATACAATTTATCATCTTTAAAATTAGACAAATATTTTTCCTTATCTAAATAAATAATTAACAATGAAGCTTTATCTTTAAATACATCTTTTATTTTTTGATAGTATTCTAAAGTCCGATCAAAACAACGGTGACGTGTACAAGTATGCTCCATTATTTTTTTAAAATCTTTAATATTTTCATTATTTACCTCTTTAGTTACTAAAGGATAATTTTCTGCCTTTCTTAAAGAACGCCGACATCTTTTATCCATTTGTTTCATAATTTCTGGTAACGGCTTAGTAATATCTAAATAAAAGGACCAACGGTATTGAATCTCACTAGTATAACCAACTGTAAAACCATGATGGTTATAACCGAGGCTTTTTAAAAATTTCACAAGATTACTTTTATTTTCATCTAATAATAATCTACCATCTCTATTCCTTTTACAATATGTAATAAATGGATCTATTTTTAGAGCAATACCATTATATTTTTTTATATATTTTTGTACCTTTTTAGTAAAAAATTCTAATATTTGATAATTATCATAATTAGTTAATATTCCTCGTGGTGCATAAAAAATTCTTTTTTTTCCTAAAATTTTTTTAGAAATTAATAAAGCTAAACAAATGATAGAATCATTTTCCATAATACCAACATAGTGACTTTCCCAACCAGTTATAGTTTTTAAATTACCCCATTCAACTGTTTGACAATAGTTACTATTAGAAAATTTATTTTGCAAATGTTTAAATTGTTGAGCACTTAATTCTAAAAAATCCATTCTTTCATCTCTTCCATTAATATTCTCTAATATTAATATTAAGAGATGCTTGTATCTAGAAAATCTAAAAACTGTATCTTAATTGTAAATTTTATCTAAAAATCTGCTTTCGTCATACATATATTGCTTATCTACATTATAATTGCTATAATCAATTGAAAATGTTATAATCTCACAACCATAATAACATTCATTATCAAAATTACTTTGAATAATATGATCTAAATCTTTATCAATATTCAAATATTTCTTAAAATCAGCATCAATATTTGCTAAAGAATCATCAATCTCGAATTGATAAGGTTTAATACCTGTATTAATAATTGAAAAGCCAAAAATTGTATTATCATAAGCATCCATGATTAAATTGATACCAAAAATATCATCAGAATAATAAATAGATTTTAACGTCAATCCTCTATAATCATTAGAGCTTAAATAATATCTTTCAATATTGAAAACAGTCAAGGAATCATAATTGAAAATAAAATATTCTTCAAAAATAGTATTAAGGTATGGATTTATTTTTTCTATTTCTTCTTTAATAGTCGCTATATTTTGTTCATATTTTTCACGAGTTGGTTCTTCAATCATTAAAAAACTAGTTAAATCAACTGAAGACAAAATCTCTAATTTTTCGTCATTAGTCAAATTATAATTATCATAGATATTTTCCAAGTTAAGCTGATTGGTGCTAACATGATTAAGCATATTTTGATCATGAAAGTAAAAATAAGTTTTAGGAAAGCTAATAATGAGAAAAGAAATTAATATAAAAATTAAAAATACAAATATATATTTAAATTTATTTATCATATACTACCTCCACTGAAAAGGAAATTGTTGTTCCAACTCCTAATTTGCTTTTGATTAACAGTTCACTTTTATGTAGAGATGCAATTTCTTTACATAACGCTAAACCTAAGCCAGCCCCACCTTGTTTTCTTGCTCTTGACTTATCCACCATATAAAATGGTTCTGTTACTTTAGCTAAATTTTCTTCATCAATTCCTTTCCCAAAATCTTGAACAGATATAATATATCGATTATCATCTTTAATACCACTAACAATTATTTTTTGATTTTCCTTCGATGCTTTACAAGCATTATCAATTAAATTATATAAAAGTGATTTTAATAAAACTGGTTCAATAAAAATATTTACTTCCTCAGTATTAAATTCAATTTTAATATTATACTTTTTTAGTAGGATTGCTAAAGTTTGCGTTAATTCTCTAAATAATTGTTTAGAATTATATTCTTTAAAAGGAAATTCATCCTGTTTTAAAATAATTAAATTTAGTAAATGAAATGATAAATCTTCTAATCTTTTCCCCTCTTTAAAAATATAATTAGCTAATTCATATCTTTTTTTAGGTTCAATATCATAAGTTCTTAAAATATCAGCATATCCAATAATAGATGTCATAGGTGTTTTTAATTCATGAGTAAATCTCGATATAAAATCTTCTTGTCTTTGATTATAATCTTGTAACTGATTTATATATTCCTCAATTTTATCCGTCATATTATTAAAATCAGTTGCTAAATTAACTAATTCAGGCGATTTCATCGTTTTTAAGGAATTATTATTTCTAATCTTAAAATCTCCTTTCGCTATTTGATTAGTTGTTTGCTGCAATTTCTTTAAAGGACTTGTTATATAAATTGAAAAAACAGCAATTATACTTGAACTAATTAAAGAACCAATTATTAAAAACATACAGTATAGTTTATAATTTTGATTTCTAAGTTCATAAATATCAGTTATATCAACTAAATTTTCTAAATAGGTATCTTGATCATTGATATTTAATTTAGTAATAACTTGAAAAAAGTATTTATTATCTTTAAAAAATATTTGATTACCTTGTTCATTATAATCTAAATTATTAATAAATGTACTGTTATCAATATATTTAATATTAGTTTTATCTCCAATAAAAATTTCACCATTATTACTAATATTTTGGAATTGTTTTAAAATATATTCGGTCATACTAAATCCATATGAGTAATCATCTAAACTGTTTGACGAAATACTATAATAAATTGTTGTTAACATTTTGTTACTATTTATAGTACTATCTTTTTTTATTAATAATTCATTATTAAAATTTGAATTAATAATTAAAAATCCTCCAATACCTAATAAACTAATAACAAGAAAAAATGAGATAATAAAAATCTTAAAACTAAATTTCATTCAGAAGCCTCAAATCGATAGCCAATTTTATAAACAGTTTTTATTTCTTTATCTAAATTTAATTTTTTACGAATACGTTGAATGTGTAAATCTACTGTTCTAGTATCACCAAAGAATTCATCCTCCCAAATTCTTTCATAAATAACTTCTCTATATAAAGCAACATTTTTATTTCTTAAAAAAAGTAATAATAAATCGAATTCTTTTTTTGTTAATTCAACAATTTCATTATCTTTCTTTACAATATGCGATGTAACATCTATCTCAATATTTCTGTAAACTATTTTATTACTAGTTTTATTATTTCTTCTTAAAACGACTTCAACTCTAGCTAATAACTCTTGGATATCAAATGGTTTTGTTATATAGTCATCAGCCCCTAATTTTAAACCCTTAACTTTATTGTCAATATTAGAAATAGCTGTAATAAAAATAACAGGAATCTTTAATTCTTTAATATAATTCATAATTTCAAAACCATCTATTTTAGGTAACATTATATCTAGAAGAATTAAATCATATTTGTTTTTTCTAATCTTTTCTAAGGCTATTTCACCATCATAAGCAGTATAACAATTATAGCCGGCTTGAGCTAAACTTATTTTAATTAAATTAGAAATAGATTCTTCATCTTCAACTATCAAAATATCAATCATAAAAATCCTCCATGTTATTAATAACAAAAAAATGTATCATAGTTGTAAATAAAAATTATTAAATTCATTAACCTTATTTTAACATATTAATTATTTTGTTGTTAATAGATAACATAAATATTTCATAGAAAAAAATTGCAAAAAAAATCCATAAGTTTTACCTTAAAGATTCTACTTCTTCTTTAGATAGTTTTGTAATTCTTACAATTATATCTAAATCCATATTTTCATTTAACATATTTTTAGCTATTTCAAGTTTATTCTGTTTTATTCCTTTTTCAATGCCAGTACGTTCTGCTCCTAACAACTGTGTTTGTTTAACTCGCTCTGCCTCTTTTTCAGCGTCATATAAACCTATTATTTGTTCATCACTATTTAAACTCTCTAATTTTTCATATACTTTTTTCATTATTTTATCATTCCCTGCTATTTTAAGCGCAAATTCTTTTGTTTCTGCCATTAATAATAAACAACATCTTTCAAATTTGCTTAAGTTCTCTACAGGTTTATTATAACACTTATTATGTATATATGCTAGGTCTACATGATATTTTATTGTGTTTTCTGGTAAGATTATATTACTTGTTTCTTCTTTATAAAGAAATTTATAGGTTTCTTGATTACCTTTGAAATAGCTAAAATTATCAAAGTTAATTTGAATTATCTGCTTTGTATCTAAATAGTTTTGATTTATTGTATATAAACTCGCTCCTATTTTTTGTAAATAAGCACTGTTTTTATTAAATACACCTGGATAGTAATCTTTATTCATTTCAATATTTAAAATTCTATTTCCGACACTTACAATTATATCACTCTGCATTCTTTTATCTTTTTTATGATTTATTATATAATCAATATTTTCTATCTTGTTTATTTTCTAATTCACTTAATGAGATACCTGTTACATAATGAATTATTTCTTTTAAATAATCTCTATTTTCAGGGTCTAGCATAATAGCTTTAAAAATACAATCGTATATACCTAACATTAATTCACTACTTGTTCTTGTTGTAGTCATTTCCCACCTCCATTTATAACATACAACATAACTTTTCTATTTCCTTTTTTAAAAGAAAAAAATTCTAAATTTTTATATTTAGAATTTTATTTTATCACTTATATAATCGATAATTTCATTAATATTTAAAATTATTTGTTCCATTGTATCCCTATTTCTTAATGTTACAGTATTGTTATTTAATGTATCATCATCAACAGTTAAACAATATGGAGTTCCACTAACATCTTGTCTACGATAGCGCTTACCAATATTTCCTGATTCATCATAAGTAGTCATAAAATATTTACTTAACATTTGATATATTTCTAAAGCTTTCTCTCCATGATGTTTTTTAATAAGTGGTAAAACAGCTACTTTATATGGAGCTAAAGCGGGAATAAATCTCATAACCTCTCTAGTTGTTCCATCAGCTAATGTTTCTTCCATATAAGCTTCACTTAAAAGCGCTAAAGTCAAACGATCGCAACCAACTGATGATTCAACTACATAAGGTATATATTTTTCATTTGTTTCTGGATCTAAATATTCCATCGATTTATTAGAATATTCTTGATGTCTTGATAAATCATAATTAGTTCGATTATGCGTTCCCCATAATTCTCCCCAAGAAAATGGAAAATTATATTCAATATCACATGCTTCTTTAGCATAATGCGCTAATTTCTCATGATCTTTAAAACGAATATTACTTTCAGATATACCTAAATCAATTAAGAATTTATGAGCATAGTTTTTATAAAATTGATAAAAATCACTATCAGTTCCTTCTTTACAAAATAGTTGGTGTTCCATTTGCTCAAATTCAATTGTTCTAAATGTAAAATTACCTGGTGTTATTTCATTTCTAAATGCTTTTCCAATTTGTCCAATTCCAAATGGTACTTTAGCTCGCATTGTTCTTTGAACATTTAAAAAATTGACAAATTCACCTTGGGCTGTTTCAGGACGCAAATAAACTAAATTAGTTGCATCTTTAACTACTCCACGATTAGTTTCAAACATCAAATTAAATTCGCGAATATCTGTATAATCTACCTTACCACATTTAGGACATGGTATTTTATGTTCATTAATATACGCTAACATTTCAGTATCTGTTAAGGTATCTGGATTAATTTCATCAGTAAAACTTTCAATTAATTTATCAGCACGATGCCTTGTTTTACAACTTTTACAATCTAAAAGTGGATCAGTAAAACTTCCAACATGACCACTAGCTTCCCAAACACGTGGATTCATTAAAATAGCAGCATCTACACCAAAACTATTTTTACTTTCTTGAACAAAACGTTTCCACCAACATTTTTTTACATTATTTTTTAATTCAACTCCTAAAGGACCATAATCCCAAGTGTTAGCTAAACCATCATAAATTTCACTACCTTGAAACACAAAACCATATTGTTTACAAACATTAACCAATTTTTCCATTGTTATTTTTTCCATAAAAATCTTCCTTTCTAAGTTTAAAAAAACTCCTAGAAAACATAAGGACTCAAAATATGAGCGGTTCCACCTTACTTATTCTAGAAGAATCATCTTTAAAATATATTGCTCCGAGTTTCCAACCTCATCATCGCATTTCAATAAAAAGTAGTCTAAATAAAGTATACCATATTTTTTTTAATAGTCAATGAAAAATAATTAATTACTATTAAATATGAAAACAAAACGATCTCTTAATTGTAAATCTTTTTCAATTATTACTTTACTATTTGGAAAATACTTTAAAGCGATATTTTTAATTTGTTCTCCCTGACTCTCGCCTATTTCAAAAGCAATTATATTTTTCTCATTTAAATAATATTTAGCATCCTCTAATATTTTTTCATAAAAATATAAACCATTGTTATCAGCATATAAAGCATTTTTAGGTTCATAATTTTTAACAATATCCATTATTTCTTCATCATAAGCAATATATGGAGGATTACTTACTAAACAATCATATTTACTATTTATATTATTAAATATGTCACTTTCAATAAAATTTACTTCTAAATCATTTTTCTTAGCGTTTTCTCTAGCTACTTCTAAAGCCTTAATTGATATATCAGAGGCATCAACTGTACAATTTTTTAACTTTTTTTTTAGAGTTAAAGCGATACAGCCACTACCAGTACCAATATCTAATATTTTAATAGGATAATTAAAATATTCATTTATATATTTGATTAATCTATCCACCAATTCTTCTGTTTCAAATCGAGGTATTAAAACATTTTCATTAACATTTAAATTTAAATCAAAAAAATCAACATTACCAACGATATATTGAACTGGCTCACCTTTTTCTAATCTTTTTAATCCTATTTCTAATTTTTCAGGCTCTAAATATTTTTTTAAATAATCATAATCTTTCATATTATTAAATATCGCCTTTTAATTTACGAATTTGATCTTCATGAATTAAGGCCTCAATTATTTCTTCTAAATCACCTGACATAACTCTATCAAGTTGTTTTAAAGTAAAACCTATACGGTGGTCTGTAACACGATTTTGTGGATAATTGTAAGTTCTAATTTTTTCACTACGATCTCCAGTTCCAATTTTACTTCGTCTTTCAACACCTAGTTCTTGTTCTCTTTCTTGATTTTTTAAATCATAAAGTCTTGTTTGTAAGATTTTGATAGCTTTTTCTTTATTTTTTATTTGTGATCTTTCAGTTTGTGAATAAACAACAAGTCCAGTTGGAATATGTGTTAGACGAACTGCTGAATCAGTAGTATTAACACCTTGACCACCACAACCACTACTTCTAGTAATATCAACACGAACTTCACTCATATCAAGAGTAAAATCAACTTCTTCAGCTTCTGGCATAACTAAAACAGTTGCTGTTGAAGTATGAACTCTTCCTTGAGTTTCTGTTGATGGTACTCTTTGAACTCTGTGAGCGCCACTTTCATATTTAAGTTTTGAATAGACATTATCACCTTTTATCATAAAACTTATAAGTGCATAGCCACCAGCTTCAGAACGTTCTTCTTCAATAATATCAATTTTCCAATTTTCGTTTTCAGCATATTTTTTATACATTTCGAATAAGTCACCAGCAAAAATGTTACCTTCATCACCACCTGCTGCGCCCCTAATTTCAACAATAACATTTTTTAAATCATTAGGATCTTTTGGTAATAATAAAATTTCAAAATTATTTTCTAGATCTTGTTTTCTAGTTTCTAAAGTAGTTAATTCTTCTTTAGCAAATTCACTCATTTCTTCATCTTTTAACATTTCTTTAGCCGCTTCAATATCTCCTAAAATGTTTTTATATTCTTGATAAGCTTCATATGCTTCCTTAATTGAAGCTTGTTCTTTACTTAATTCTGTCATTTTTTTAATATCTACAATATTAGCAGGATCTAAAAGTTCTGTAGATATCTGATTATAACGTTGTTCTATCGAATCTAGTCTTTCAATCATAAATAAATTCCTTTCTAGTAAAGTTTTGACTTTTTTATTATACTATAAAAATTTAATTTAAGCAAACCATCTAAACGCATATAATTTAAGTATTTTGCCTATACTAATAACAGGTGAATTATATGAATTTAAAAAAATTAAAAATAATTAGCATTATTGGTTGTTTCTTACTAGCCTTTTTAACACATTTTTTATATGACTGGTTTCCAAATACTTTATTTTCAATTTTTTTCCCTGTCAACGAAAGCATTTGGGAACATATGAAAATGTTATATACTACTATATTATTATATGAACTTATTGAATTTATTATTTTAAAAGTTAAAAAAGTGAAAGTGAATAATTTTTTATTTGCAAGTTTTATTTCAGCTATTCTAAGCATTCCTATATACTTAATTATGTTTTTACCTATTTTTTATAAAATGGGAGAAAAAATGCTTATAACAATTATTATTATGCTTCTTACAATTATTATTGTTCAAATAATTCATTATAAACTTATTACTTATAAGGAATTGCATTTAGATATATTAGCACTTATTTTTATAATTATTACTTACATAGTTATGGGGATTTTAACTTATTATCCACCAGAGACAGATTTATTTTTTGATACTAAAAATGAAAAATATGGTGTTAATAAATATTTAATATAAAATATTTAAAAAGAATGTATATATATCTATACACACTCTGCTTGTTTTATTTCATTATATCCATAACTAACTTTTACTAATGTTCTTATATTATCATTTGAAGATTCATCTATAATACCTAATGAATTAATAGCATTATAATAATATCTTGTTAACTCCAAATTAAATTTTGTAAAATATTGTTCCTTAATATAGCCTTTTTCTAATTTTTCATACAATGTTACATAGCCTTGACAAATTGAAAAAAATATTTGATATCTATTTAATGAGTCTATTTCTTTAACAGATATTAATGAGACTAAATCACCTAATTTTTTTGCGATTTTGTCAACTGCATGGGAATCATTAGTAGCTAACGCGATATTATATATTACTCCAACAAAATGGCGATATACAGCTTGACTTCCTAAAAATGCTATACCATCTGAATTATATGATAATTTTTTTAGAGCTTTCTTTAAGATTCTAAATCTAGCATTAACTAAATAATAATTTAATTTATTTATAACTTCTTTATCTAAATTATTATTGGTATTTATACTGTAATAAATTCCTAATATATCTTCAGATGTTAGTTTTTCATTCATACCATTTTCTATCTTAGGTTGTTGTAAATTCATAAAATTATTATCCTTTCTTTTTAAAGCCGCTTTTAAATAATATCATTCTAAAACTAAAAAGTCAACTTTTTTTTCAAAATAATTAAATTTTTTAATAAGCATATTTAAAAGAACCATTATTTATTTGGTTCTTAATCTATATAAAACGCTAAAAGCATTAGCGTGCCAATTAACAAGCATAGATTACAATGTTTTCTTTAATACTATTTTATACTACCATCTATACCTGTTTTAAAATGGTTACTTCATGATGATGAGCATATTTATCATTAAATATTCAAACTTAACACATTTAATAATATGTAACTCGTACTATTCCTAGAACTATAATGTCCTATTTTTAATATATCCAATTTATACAAATTATACATTTATATAATATATTCCTAACTATCTATTGCTGGATATTCCAAGAATAGTATATTCTTATTATTTAATTTGGTGAATACAATTAAACTATATTTTTTTATTAAATTTAAATTAATATTATTAAAAAATACAATCTATAATTAGAAATATAATTCAGACAAGCTCATATTCTCGCGCTATTATTCTATCATCAGAACAATATTCTATTACATACTTGTTGTTTTTCTTACAAATAATTATACCAATGGTTTTATCTTGATTTATTTTTCTTAAATTATTATCTATATAGTTCATATAGACTTGGATTTGCCCAATATACTCTTTCTTTAACTCTGTCACTTTTAATTCTATAACAACAAAACAATTATATTCATAATTAAATAATAGTAAATCAATATAATTATAAGTATTACCTAGTTTAATTTTGTATACGCTACCAATAAATGAAAATGAATTTCCAAGTTCTTTCATAAAATTTTCTATATCTTCAAGAATTAATTGTTTTAATATATTTTCAGATATAATATCGCAATAACTATTATTTTTAATTATTATTGGATTTTTGACTAAATCTTCTAATTTTGGTTTTTCTTTATTAATCAATTTATTTTTAGTTTCTTTGGGTAATCTTTCGTATTCCTTATTTTTTATTTTACTTCTCAAATCATTTCTACTTAAATTTTGATTGAGAGAAATATTTAAATAATATAGCATTTTGTTTTCATCTTTTATAGGTAACAACTCAATATAATGACTCCATGTTAATTGTGTCGCCATTGGCGACACTTTTTCATTACTAAATACTTTATAAAACTGTTTCATCCTAAAAAGAGTTCTTCTATTATATTTCTTACCTACTTCGACCATTAATCTTTTAGAATACTCATCAATAATATTATCCCCATATTCTCCACCAGCTTCATTCAATAATTTTCCTATTTCATAATATGTAATTACTTTGTATCTTTCTTTTGAATAATCTTTTACTTTCGAATATACTTCGTTATCTATTAATTTTTCTTTTATCTCATCATAATAATTCATATCTACTCCTTCTTACTGACTACAAGTTCTAATTTTATATCCATTCTTATTTAATTTTATTTCTATTGAACCATTTATATCTGTTCTATATATTTTAGAGTTAGATAAAGTTTCTAATACTTCTTTATTTGGATGACCATACCTATTATTCTTCCCTACTGAAATTAAACTATATTCAGGATCCATTTTATCTATAAAATTTTGACTACTACTTGTATTACTACCATGATGTCCTACTTTAAGTACATCTATATTAGATATATTATATTTATTTAATATTTCTTTTTCAGTAACACTGGATGCATCGCCCATAAATAAAAATTTATAATTATTTAATTTGGTATAAATGACACTCGAATTATCATTTTCATTATCATATTCTTTTGTATTTAAAAAATATAATTTATTATTATCTATATTTAATTCATTAATACAACTATAATGTTCTATCTTTCTGTTATCCAAAACTTTAATTAATTCATTTTCTAAATTATTGTATGATCCACAATTAAGTATCACTTTTTCTACTTTAAAGTTTTCTACTAAGTTAATTGCTTCACCCATATGATCATAGTCTCCATGCGTTAAAATTAAATGGTTTATTTTTCTTATACCAAGACTTTTAAGTAATGGAATTGTAGTTGTTTTTACAATAGAGGACTCTTTTGGAGATTTTTCAAATTTTTCTTGTTGATATTTCATTATACCTCCTGTATCTATTAGAACTGTTTCATTGTTAGAATGAATTAAAATAGAATCTCCTTGCCCTACATCGATCATTTTTATATAGTTTTTTCTGATTATATTTGGATAGAAATAATGAAATATTATTAGTAAAAAGAGCATAATTAAATATTTTTTCTTTTTCATTTTAATAAGAGCAATTATTAATACATAATATAAAATGTAAATAAAGATATGCAAATGAGGAAAGGTAAATTTTAATATTGTTATTTTAGATAAAAATATAGAAGTTGTTTTTAAAATTGTAGTAAATATAGTATATATTGGACTAAGATTTTTTATAATAACTGTTAAGAGGGATAAGGGAAAAACTATGATACTAACAAATGGTACAAAGAAAAGATTATATATTATACTTAATAGATTTATTTGATGAAAGTTATATAGGCTTATAGGCATACTGATAATAAATGATATGATTGATGTTTTTAATAAACTAATAAAATAGTTTTTATTTTTTGTAAGATATTCATTTAGTATTATTAAAGAAAGACTTATAGAAAAAGAGTAGAAGAAACCTATATCATGTAAATAGTTTGGATTTAGTAAAATAGTTAGAGATAAAGCTAAAATAAATAAGTTAGTTGGTTTAATATTAAAATAATAAACTTGATTTATAGAAAATAAAATAAAGAATAATACTCCTCTTATAATAGAAGGAGTTTGATTAGTTAATGACATATATATTAGCAAGATAGCAGATGTTATATAAAATCTAGGTTTTTCTTTTATTCTTAAAAATTTTAATAGTTTTAATATAATCGCTGAAAACAGACTTATATGCATACCACTAATGGCAAATAAATGACTTAGTCCATTTTCTTGATAGCTATTTATTTCTTCTGTTTTAAGATATGATTTATCTCCTAAGATGAAAGTGTTTAGATATGCATCATTATTTAGTCTATTAAAAATAAATTGTTTTACTTTGTAAAAGAGATTTTTATTATATTTTATAGTTTTTATAGAGTTTGACTCTACTATAAAATATATTTTTTTATGATATAAATAGTTTTTATAATCAAATAAGTACTTGGAAGTTTGTGATTTTGGGGATTTAAATGTTCCTGTTACTTTTATTAAATCTCCTAAATGAATATTATTGGTAATCTTGTTTTTTTCTTTTTTATTACCAAAATAATAATTTATTAATAGTTTTTCCTTTCCTTTTAAAGTGATTGAGAGTTTATTTCCTAATACATTATAGTTAGTAACTATACCTATTGCTTCTTTACTTGAAGTTTTATAGATACTGTTTTTTGGTAGAGCTAAATATATGAGAGATGTTAGAATAGATATTAATAGGATTATATAATATGGATAATTATGTAGTAATATAGTTCTTAATTTTATCAAATATACTATCTCCTATTCCTGATATATTTTTAATATCTTCTATAGTATTAAAAGGACCATTTGTGTTTCTATATTCTATTATTTCCCTCGCTTTAGCCTCTCCTATTCCAGGGAGTGTCATTAACTGTTCAATGGATGCGGTATTAATAGATATTAGCCCTGGTATATTTGATGTTTCAAAGAGATCATCTTTTGTTATACAAGCAGAGTTTTCAAGAGAGTTTTCATCTTTTTTTATGCATTTATCTATAAGTAATTCTTCTTGCTCTTTGGTATTTTTAAAGTCCTCTACTTCACTATTACTATAAATAATAATAACCATTTCATCAGTTATTTTTTTACTTAAATTAATGACTGTAGTATTAGCATTTTCTGTTAGTCCTCCTGCTTTTTCTATAACATCTATTACTCTTGAATCCTTAGGTAGGGTATAAATTCCAGGATTATTTATCTCTCCTTTTATATCCACTTTAAACTCTTCCTTAACTTTCTCCTCCTTTTTCTTGGTTATTTTAACTAATTGATTATTAACAGAAAGATCAGACTTTGTTTTTTTAGACGTCTTTTTAGGATT
>CAYOYB010000003.1:0-157245 GCA_964408085.1 uncultured Muribaculaceae bacterium
TATTATTTGTTACTTGACTTACTATTTTTGACATATTTCCATCATATGTTATTGAGGTATTCGTAAATTCTAATGTTTCTATTGTTTGGTCTTTTACCATATCTTCATTTGTTATATTGACTGGATTTTCTAAACTTGGTTCATTTGTATTTGTTTTATTATTTTCATTTTCTTTTTTATTACATCCACATCCTGTTAGTAATGTTACTAATAGGATTGATGTTATTACTAATTTTTTCATACTTAATTCCTTTCATAGCAATTATTGTATAGTAACATTAAATTCTTCTATTTCAGAATAATAATTATCCCATTTTCTTCTAACTTTAACATTATAAGTTCCTACGGTTTCAATCAAATAATAATATCTATATGATGCGGTCATACTTTCCCATTCACCACCATTGATACTAACTTGTCGAGTATTATATGGTGCTGAATTAGAATCATCAATTATATATATATTATTATTTGCAACAACACTGTTTTGTACAGGGATTTCCTGACAAGTAGCATTATTATTAAAACATTTATCACCAGAATATAATTTTAAATTTACCTTAGATATAACTGGCTCATCAAATACGATATTTACTGGAGCATCATGAAGCTTTAAATTTGTAATCGATAATTGTACACCAGCTTGAAATGAAATATAACCTGGTTGTGAAACTTTATAGCTTCCACTACTATAATTAACAGTTTGAATCGTAGAACAATTATTACTATTAGTACAAAAACTTATAGGAGCACTAGAGCCTGCACTCCAGTCAAAAGAATAGCCACTATATGGTAAATCAAGACGATAACCATTAGCAGTATTGTTATTCATTCCCATACTATTCTGATTTACTGTTGGTATATATATTGTCGAAGAACCTCCACCAGTCCACCTCAAATGAGCATCAGGGACTAGAGTTGTTATTGTTTGTGTAGAGCTTTCTATTGTATTTAATTCATTCTGACCATTATTTATGTAAGTTTCATTAATTACCCTTACTTTTATACTATACGCTACCCCCATTTGTAAATCATTAAATGTATATTCATTACTTGTTTGTGGAATACTTGGCACCCATGTTTCATTATCTATACTAAATTGATATCTTACAATACTTGATTCGTTATCTGTTCCACTTGCTGTTACTGTTATACTATTTGTTGTTGCTGATTTTTGTGTTACACTTGCCACTGTTGGTGCTGTCCTATCTATTTCTGTTATAGTGGTTGAACCACCATCTTTATAGTTTGTTCCATCTGATACTTTATAATAGATACTTCCATTTTCTTCTATTGTTAATGTTGGATTACTTTCTACTTTATACCATGTATTAGCTATTAATGTTCCATTTGTATTTATTGTTTCCCCATCACAAGTAAAACTTGCATCTTCTACATCTCTACAAGTTACAGCTTCTATATTTGTTGTTACGTTTACTGTTGGCATTACTAAATATGTTCCTTCTCCTATAAAATTAACTGTTGCTGTTTTACTTTGACTCCATCCATCGGGACTTGGTGTTGCTGTTGGTTTTATTAATTCCGGTTTTGTTGGTGGTGTTACTGGTGTATCACCACTAGTACCTTCACATTCAGCTGTTCCATCGCTACTTGGATAAATACATTTAAAACTATTTATAGTTAAATCTGCTGTTATTTCTTTCCCGCCATTACTTATTATTACTTTACCACTTGTTGGTTTTGTCCCTTTAAAACTTAAACTACTTAAACCTGTTAAATTATAACCTGCTAGTTCTGTTATTAAATTGCAACCATTTTTATCACAAGCAAACTCTATATCATCATGCGGTAATGAACCATTATTTTCTAACATAAAGTTTGTTGCATAAGTTTCTGCTGCTTTTACTATTCCATATGTTGAATCTTTTGCTGCATTGAGTCTTGCCTTATTTAATATATTTAATATTTGTGGTACAGCTATTAAAGCTATTATTGCTAGTATAACTATTACAGCTAATAATTCTATTAATGTAAAACCATTTTTCTTTTGCATTTTTACTACTCCTTTTGCTACTTTATATAATCAATTATAACATTATAATTCTTTGCTTTCAATAATATCTACTTATCTTTTTTATTATTGACATTATCTTTATATTTATTATAATCGTTTAAAATTTGTTTTGAAGAATTTTAATGTTAAAATTTATGTACATAAAAAAACTATAGAAATTAAATTCTATAGCTATACTTTTTTATTATAATAATTATTTTTATTTTAATTTAGAAATTCCTATTCCATCTCCAATAGAATAAAATTTAGTTTCAAATTCTGGGTTATTTTCTAAAAATTCAATATAATTTTTAAGTTTTCTAACAATACCACGAACATTTCTACTTTCTATTTTTTCATCACTTTTAACTAAGCCATGAAAATCTAGATTATCACTTACAATTATTCCATTATTATTTAAATTAATTTTAAATTTTTCAAAAAATTTAATATATTGACTTTTAGCCGCATCAATAAATATTAAATCAAATTTTTCATTTATTTCAACATTAAAAGCATCATCTAATATTATTGTAATTTGCTCTTCTAAATCAAAATCTTTAATATTTTTAATTGCGATATTATATCTTTCTATATCTCTTTCAATTGTTGTTACTTTAATATTTTTATTTAATAAAGCCATTCTAATAGCAGAATAACCAATAGCGCTTCCTATTTCTAAAATATTTTTAATATTATTTTCTTTTATATAATTACACAAAAACTCAATACCATCAGGCATCATAATTGGGATATTATTTTCTTTAGCGTATTCTTCTAACTCTCGTACTCGTACCATAAACCTTGACTCTTAAGAGTAGCAATTGTATTTAAATGTTCAGCATTTGTTGTTGTAAAATATGTTTTCTTATTTTTATCAGCCACGAAAAAATAATAATTATGGGTATGAGGTTTTATTACAGATTCTATTGACTCTATACTTGGATTACAAATTGGACTAATTGGCAATTTACCAGCCATACAAATATGACGAGTATTATAATAATTACATTCATCAATTTCTGTTTTATATAAATCTCTTTCACTCATATCAACTCTAGCTGCATAATAAGTTGTTACATCACTACCTAAACTCCAACCATCATTAAGTCTATTATAAAATACACCTGCAACATCAAAACGATCAGCTTTATTAACACCCTCTAATTCAACGATAGAAGCCAAAGTTAAAAGTTGATGGACAGAATATGGGCTATTTTGTATTTCTGTCTTATAAGGTGTTAATTTAGTATCTAATTCATCTAACAATTTCTCAAAAATTTCTTCAACAGTTACATCTTTATCCCTAAATTGGTAAGTATCAGGGAATAAATAACCCTCTAAAGAATAATATATATTTTGATTCTTAATCTCATCTGTTAAAAACCAATACTTATTAATTAAGGAATCTAAATAATTAGTATCTTGAAGTAAATTATAAACATCTTCTTCTGTATTATTAGTATTTTTTTCAATTAAATTTGCTATATAGCGCATATTTTTTCCTTCAATAAAGGTAATAGAAATAACATCAGTATTTGTATCACTACCATTTTCTAAAACTTCTAATATGCCTTCAACACCCATATTTTCACTTAAAGAATATTTACCTTTTTCTAAATTATTAGGCTTCATTAATTTAACATATAATTTATAAAAAAATTCTGATCTTATTAAATTATTTTCTTTAAGTTTACTAGATATTGATAAATATGTTTCGCCAGCAGCAATTTCAATTTCTTTTAATTCACTACTCTTACTTACTGGGCCAATATTAATTTTATAAATCGTACAACCAACAATAATGACAACAACAAAAAAGGCTACAAGAAAACCAGCCAAATATGTATATTTTTTCATATTTTACTATTCTTGAGTTCCCTCTTCATTATTTCCATTCATCTGTTGTTTTACTTGAGCTTGAAGTTCTGATAAAATTGTTTCGATTATTTTCCATTCCTTATCAGTCTCTATTGGTTGTAAAGATGTATTTTCACTATTTGGATCATAAATTGAAGCATAAACTTTTGTATTACCAGCTTCATCTTTAGTATTATCAGTATAAACTATATAATTTTTCTTTGTTTCATCTGATTCAAAAGTAAATAAAGCTTCACATTCAATTTCTTTTCCTTCATCATTTGTTACTTTAAAAATCATTCTTTCTTCATTATTCATTATTATTTCTTCCCTTCTCTTTATCTAAATATGTTTGAAGTATAATATTAGCTGCTAAACTATCAATCTTTTGCTTACGCTTTTTTCTCGACATATCAGCTGAAATCATATAATTAGTAGCTTCTACTGTTGATAATCTTTCATCCTGCATTTCAACTTCAATATTTAAATACTGCATTAATTTTTTTTGAAAATCAAGGCAAATATTAGCCCTATCTCCAATTGTATTACTCATATTCTTTGGTAATCCTAAAACGATTTTAGAAATATTATATTCTTCTACTATTTTTTTTAATTCAGGTAAAACACTATCGTAATCTTCTTCTTTAAAATGAAGTGTTTTATATGTTGATGCAATCGTTTTTGTTATATCACTTAATGATATACCTAATGTTTTACTTCCTAAATCAAGTCCTAAATATCTCATTTATTTAAATACTCATTAACTAAAAAAGCTAACAAATCTGAACGATTTATACTTAATATTTTTTTACGAGCATCCTTATAGCTAGAAATATAGCCAGGATCGCCACTCATTAAATAACCGACAATTTGATTAATAGGATTATAACCTCTTTCTGACAAAATGCCCACAACTTCTTTAAATACAGATCCTATCAATGCTTCTTTAAAAAGTTTTGAATCATAGATTTTTGTTTCGTCCATAGTTTCACCTACTTTTATGAATACATCTTAATTTTATCATTAAACAACATTTTTTTCAACTATATCATTAAATAAAAAATAATTAGTTAAAAATAAAATTAAACCATTTATAATTAAATAGTTTAATTTTAATTACTAATTTCTTTTTTATCATTTTTTTAGATAATTATATAGAAAAAAATTATCTTATTGTTTAGGTGTTTTTTTTACTAAGCGATTAAACGAAAATGGAGTTTTTTGATTTTTAACATCAATAAAATTCTTAATACATCCCTCTACATTTCTAAGAGCATAGGTTGAAAATTCTATATTTTTAGAAAGTTCAAAACTATCAATGGCTCTCATTAATTCTGTCATTCCCTCAGAAACTAAATCAGCAACATCTTCACCACTAGTTGCGTATTTATTCGCTATATTATAAACAATTCTTATATTATTTGAAATAAGTTTACTTCTAGCCATTTTATCTCCATTAGAAAATTTTAAAAATAAATCTATTGTTTCCATTTCTTTTGGATATAAAGCTTGATAAAAGTCAATTAACGCTAAAATAAATTTACTATCAATAATATCAGTAATCTTTTCTGTTTTTAGATTATTAAAATTTGAAATAATTACTGATCTTATTAGGCTAGATAATATAGTATTATTACGAAGTAACAATTCATATAATTTTGTATTAGAATTACCATTATAAAATGAAGATAATTTTTTTAATTCATCTAAATTGCTTTTAGAATCATTTTTAACAGATAAATTACTATTAATATAATCATTAAAAAAATTATAAAGCTTTTCTGTTTTTTCTTCATCAGATAGTTCTTCATTACCTAATTCTACTTTAGTATTATTTTTATCCTCATCGCAAACTTCAAACAATAACTCTATGGTTTTCATTGTTTTTGGATGTGAAGCTTGATAAAAATCAATCAATGCTAAAATAAATTTACTATTAACAATTTCGATAATTTTATTTGTTTTTATATTATTAAAATTGGAAGTAATTACTGATAATATTATGTTCGATAATATAGTATTATTGCGAAGTAACAATTCATAT
Source organism: uncultured Muribaculaceae bacterium (assembly GCA_964408085.1). Lineage (GTDB taxonomy): Bacteria > Bacillota_I > Bacilli_A > RF39 > UBA660 > CAJLIR01. The sequence goes on from CAYOYB010000003.1 coordinate 5,919, forward strand.
AATTTTGTATTATAATCACCATTATAAAATGAAGATAATTTTTTTAGTTCATCTAAATTGCCTTTAGGATTATTCTTAACAGATAAATTACTATTAATATAATCATTAAAAAAATTATAAAGCTTTTCTGTTTTTTCTTCATCAGACAGTTCTTTATTTTCTAATTCTAATTGTAAATCAAAAAAACTATTATGTGATTCATCTAGTTCCATAAAATCATCCCTTACAAAATTTTCTTATTTATAATAACATATATTTAAATTTTTTCAATATTAATTTAACAAATTTATTATTTATCTTTATATTTAATTATATTATTCATTTTTTTATAATACTAAATAGCTTAAATTTATAAAAAAAAGAAGTTATATATTATCAATAACCTCTATAATATTAATTAATTTTTCGACATCACTAGCAGAACTTCCAATTAAGAAACCATCAACATTTTTAATTTTATTTAATGTTTTAATATTTCCTTCATTAATACTACCACCATATAAAATAAAAGGAATGCCTTTTAAATTTTCTTTACAAATACTTTTAATAAAGTTTACACAATCGCTTATTTCCTTATTTGTTGGTAAGACATTGGTACCTACTGCCCAAACAGGTTCATACGCTATTAAAACATTTGAAAGTTGCTTTTCATTTAAACCACGTAAACCACGAATAATTTGCTGTTTTAAAATTTTATCAGTTTTAAGCATTTCCCTTTCTTCAAGTGTTTCACCAATACAAAAAATTACTTTTAATTTATTTTCTAAAGCTTTTTTGATTTTTTTATTTATTAACTGATCATCTTCACCCATTAAACGTCTATCACTATGTCCAATAATCGCATATTTAACACCCATACTTTTAACTTGTAAAGGCGAAATCTCTCCAGTATATGACCCTTCATTTTCACAATAAATGTTTTGAATACCTACATCGTAACTATTGTTTAAAAAATAAGGAATATAAATACTAGTAGGACAAATAATAACATTTGAGATAAACATTTTATCGTTGATTATTTTTAAATAATTGCTTATTTCTTTAGCTGTTAAATTCATTTTCATGTTTGCAACTATATATTTATTTATCATGAAAACTCCTTTTTACTACATTTTTTAATCTTGCAAAAAAACTTTTGTTAGGATTTCTTCCTTGTAAAGCTAATTTATAAACATCTAATACATGTTGCGCAAAATATTTAGGTGAATATTTTTCAGCACTTATTCTAGCTTGTTTAGATAATTTTTGTAATTTTTCTTTATCATTCATTAAAGTTTCAACTTGTTTACGATATTGTTTTTTATTTTTAAAGAAATAACCATTTAAATCATCAATAACCATTGACGCAAAGCTTGGATCATCAGCAGCTATTACTGGTAAAGCAGCAGCATGGGCTTCCATTACTGTTAGTCCTTGTGTTTCTGTTCTTGATGCTGTCGCAAAAATAGTTGCTAATTGATAATATAATGAAACTTTATCCAAAGGAACTTTACCAGCAAAAATAACATTATCTTCCAATTTTAATTTTTTAGTTAATTTTCTATAATTATCTGTATCAGGTCCATCACCAACTAATAATAATTTACAATTTTTATTTGCTTTAACAAAATCACTTTGAGCTTCTATTAATAAATCAACACTTTTTTCTTCACCTAAACGCCCAACAAATAAAATAACAAAATCGTTTTTATTAATATTTAAACTTTTTCTTAATTCTTTTAAATCTTTCTCTGGATATCTATTTTTATCAAATCTTTCAATTTCAATACCTGTTGGTACTATGTGGACATTACGGTCAAATTTATATTTTTCTTTAAATAATTTGTATGTTTTTTCTGATGGCACTATCAATTCTGTAGCTGTTTTATCACAATAAAATTTAGTCAAATATTCAACTATTTTTTTACTTGTTCCATTAAAATACCCTTTTGTTATATAATGAACATAGTCTTCATACATAGTATGATAAGTATGGACTAGTGGAATATCAAATTGTTTAGCAATAATACGCGCAAATGTTCCAACTCCAAATTCTGTATGTGAGTGGATTACATCTAAATTCCATTTTTTTATTTTATCAATCACTCTAAGAGGATATATACCTGTTAAACGATAATCATATATACCAATAGGAATACCTGGAATACGAATAATTTTATTTTCATTTTCATATTTATAAGATAATTTTTCAGCATTTACAGTAACTATAAAAACTTCATGTCCTAATTTTTCCAAAGCATTTTGTAACATTAGAATACTAGTTGATACACCATTTATATAAGGGGGATAACTATCTGTAAAAATTCCTATACGCATAAAATCACTTTCTTTCTTTGATATTTAAAGCAATACTTCCTACAATAATACCCATATAGAAAGTTATAAATCTCCATAATAACATCAAGGCTCGAAGTTTTGAATCACTAATAATAAAAACTCCAAAAAATTTTATAAAGCCATATTCAATTCCACCTGTCCCACCAGGTAATGGAACAAAAGAGCCAATTAACATAACATAAGCAGACGCAATTATAGCTTCGAAAAAATTAAAACTACTAAAATCTCCCATACTAAATAAAATCCAAAGTGGCACGATATAAAGACAAATTAGGCCTAAAAAACTATATAGAATATTTAAAAAAAACTCTTTTTTATTAGCAATTAATATTTTAGCTCCACTATAAAAATTATTTATATAAGTATTCCAGTCAGCTAGTACTTTATCACGATTTTTAACAATTTTAAAAAATGTTAAAATGTTAATAGCAATCTTAACTAAAAACTTATTTGATTTTTTACCAAAAGCGATAATAAATAATATAATAATAACAAGTGTATTTATAGAAAATCCTAACAAAACTAATTTACTTAGAACACCATCATAAGGAAAAATATTGAAAATGTGATTACCTAAAATAGCTAAAATACCAAGAAAAACTAAAGCAATTTGATAAACGACAAATTCCTCAATTGTAACATTAGTAGCATTACTAATTGTTAAACCATGTTTTTTAAGAGAATAGATTTGAAATGGTTGACCTCCACTTGAAAATGGTGTAACAGCATTAAAAAATTGCATTACTGCTTGTGTTCTAAAAGCCGATTTAAAACTATAATTATTATTAAATTTTCTAGTAAAGTTATATAATACAACTGACTTAAAAAGCCAATATAGCATTACAAATGCAAAAGCTACAATCAGTAAAAATACATTTGTTGATAAAACTTCGGAAACGATATTAGAAAAATCATCTTTTAGAGAAAAGTATAAAACAGCTAATGTTATTAAAAGAAGGAAAAAAATACTTATTATATTCTTTATTCTTGGATGTTTTTTCATATTTTCCCTCTTTTCTAAATATCAGATATTATACTAATGCCTGGTAATTCCTTACCTTCTAATAATTCTAGTGTAGCTCCACCACCAGTTGAAATATGAGTAAACTTATTTTTAAATCCTAGATTAATGACACTAGATGCTGTATCACCACCACCAATTATGGTTGTTGCATCTAATTTAGATAATACTTCACATAAGGCTTTTGTTCCTTTAGAAAAATTCTTAATTTCTGAAAAACCTACTGGTCCATTCCAAATAATTGTTTTACTTTTAATTAAATATTCACTAAATAAATCAACCGTTTTAGGGCCAATATCTAAAGCTATATCATTTTCACTAATATTATCTGAAGGTACAACTCTTGCCATTGAACTGTTACTAATTTCGTTTGCAACAAGATTATCCACTGGTAAAATTATCTTACTAGAATAATTATCTAATATTTTTTTACAAAAATCAATATTTTCTTTATCAACTAATGATTTGCCTACATTAAAGCCACGTGCTACCAAAAATGTATAAGCCATTCCACCACCAACTAAAATATAATCAGCTATTTTAACTAAGTTTTCAATAACACCTATTTTGTCATTAACTTTAGCTCCACCTAAAATAACTGTAAATGGACGTTTTGGATTATTAATAGCGCGCTCTAAAACGTTTAATTCTTTTTCAATTAAAAAACCTACTCCATTAGGTAAAATAGAAGCAATTCCAACATTAGAAGCATGTGCACGATGACTAGTCCCAAATGCATCATTAATATAGATATCTCCAAGTGTTGACCAATATTGCGCTAATTCATTATCATTACTACTTTCTTTTTTCCCATCTAAATCTTCATAACGCGTATTTTGGACTAATAAAACATTGCCAACACGTAATTTTTTTATAGCCTTTTCTAATTTTTTTCCACGTGTCTCACTAACAAAAACAACCTTACGTTTTAAAAGTTCTTCTAAACGTTTAGCTACTGGTTCTAAACTATTTTTTGTTAAATCTGAAGCTTCTTTAATTCTACCTAAATGTGACATTAAAATTACTTTAGCTCCATTATTTATTGCATATTCAATCGTATCTAAACTGGCAATAATTCGATTATCATCTAAAATAATATTATCTTCCATAGGAACATTAAAATCACAACGAATAATTACCTTTTTATCATAAAGATTATAGTCTTTAATTGTTTTTTTCATATTATGCCCCCCATAATGTGCATATAGAGCTTTTATCTTTAGTAATATCTATATATTTAAAAGAAAATTTATGGTATCTAATTGGATTTTCACTGATATTTTGTAACAAAATATATTTACCATTGATATCTATTACTTCATTTGTAGAAGGATCAACATCAGTATTTTTTATATAACCATTTTGCATTAATGTAAGAAGTGGTATGCAATATTGATTAGAATTTCCATGAGCTGATTGATATTGCTGATACTCGACTTTAAAAGTTTGCCAGTTATTTTCTACATAAGATTCAGCAGCTAATTCTAAATCATTCTCAAATGCTTCTGTACTTTTAACACTGCTGTTATTCAATGTTGACATTACTTGTGGAACAGCCACAACCATAACAAGAGCGATTATAGCTACTACTCCTATTAGTTCAATTAAAGTAAAACCATTTTGTTTCATATTATCCTCCTATCTAAAAATCATAATTAAAAAGTATGATAAAAATAATGCAGCAAAAGGAAATAATAGAATAAATAATGCAAGGGCATTTGATAACATCTCATAATTTGGAATTTTAATGACAATTTCTTTTTTTATAGATGGAATGGTATCAAATTCCCAGTCTTCAGTTGGTAAATATTCAATATCTAAATTATATTTACTATTCTTAAGAATAGAGGCTTGAATTTGATTTAAGTCAGAATCAGTTATATCGTATTTTCCTATTTCGTCATGTAAACGTTTGTTTTCTGCTCTATTAACATAATCTATAATATTCTCATTATTAATATTATATTTATAATTTTTTATATCTCTTTCAATCAACATTTTAATAAAAGATAAATTTTCATTTTTTATCAATCTCTGTTCAAAAGAACTATAATTTGCATAATCCATATTATCACCTTATTCTATTATTATTATAGCAAAATTTAGGTATTTTAAAAGAAAATAAATGCTTATTTCCTTTTATTAGACATTTCTTTACAAAAAAATATAGTATTCGCTACATTTTCAATGTTTAATCTGAATATATATCATTATTGATTGCATAATTATGCTTTAATAATAAATTATTTTTTACATAATATATTAAAAAAATCTCTAAGTTTTATCTTAAAGATTCTATTTCCTCAAAAGTCAAATTAGTTAATTCTGATATCAAATTGATATCCATATTTTTGACCAACATGTTTTTAGCAATTTCAATGGCTTTTTCATTACGTCCTTTTTCAATACCAGTACGTTCAGCTCCTAAAAGTTGTGTTTTTTTAACTCTCTCTGCCTCTTTTTCAGCATCATATAAACCTATTATTTGTTCATCACTATTTAAACTCTCTAATTTTTCATATACTTTTTTCATTATTTTATCATTCCCTGCTATTTTAAGCGCAAACTCTTTTGTTTCTGCCATTAATAATAAACAACATCTTTCAAATTTGCTTAAGTTCTCTACAGGTTTATTATAACACTTATTATGTATATATGCTAGGTCTACATGATATTTTATTGTGTTTTCTGGTAAGATTATATTACTTTTTTCTTCTTTATAAAGAAATTTATAGATTTCTTGATTTCCTTTAAAATAACTAAAATTGTCAAAGTTAATTTGGATTATTTGTTTTGTATCTAAATAGTTTTTATTTGTTACATATAAACTTGCTCCTATTTTTTGTAAATAGGCACTATTTTTATTAAATATACCTGGATAATAATCTTTATTCATTTCAATATTTAAAATTCTATTACCAACACTTACAATTATATCACTCTGCATTCTTTTATCCTTTTTATGATTTATTATATGGTCAATATTTTCTACTTGAATATTTTCTAATTCGCTTAATGATAGACCAGTTACACAATGAATTATCTCTTTTAAATAATCTCTATTTTCAGGGTCTAGCATAATAGCTTTAAAAATACAGTCATATGTTCCTAACATTAATTCATTACTTATTCTTGTTGTAGTCATTTTCCACCTCCATTTATAACATACAACAAGTGTTAATCAAAATCCTTTTTTAGTTATAAAAAAAATTACGATTTCTCGCAATTTTTTTTAAAAATTTAATTTTTTATTATTTAAGAAACTAAAATTTTTATATAGATATTCTATTTAACAAAATTTATGATTTACCCATTAATTTTCCTAAATATAAAGCTGTTCTTACCATTTGGGCACTATAACTCATTTCATTATCATACCAAGCTATAACTTTAACTAATTGACGACCATCAACCTCTAAAATACTAGTTAGTAAACCATCTACTAAACCACCTAAGTGTGAACCAATTATATCGCTAGAAACAATTGGATCAGTTGTATATCCTAATGTTTCATTTTGATTATCTATAAAAGTTTGATTTATTTCTTCGACAGTTACATTTTTAGATAATTCAAGTGTTAAATCAACAACAGAACCAGTTGTTGTTGGAACGCGTAATGCACTTCCATCTAGTTTTCCCTTTAATTCAGGAATAACAAGTCCAATGGCACTAGCTGCGCCAGTTGATGATGGAATAATATTTGCAGCTGCTGCTCTACCTCGACGCGCTTTAGCTCCTTTTTTATGAGCAATATCAAGTGTTGCTTGATCATTAGTATAAGCATGAACTGTTGTCATATATCCCTTGACAATACCAAAATTATCATTTAAAACTTTACAAACAGGAGCTAAGCAATTCGTTGTACAAGATGCAGCACTAATAACTTCCTCACTACCATCTAATGTATCATGATTAACATTATAAACAATTGTCTTTAAATCTCCTTTAGCAGGTGCACTAATAATAACTTTTTTTGCTCCAGCTTTAATATGAGCTAAAGCTTTTTCTTTGTCAGTAAAATGACCTGTACATTCAAAAACTTCATCAACTTCTAATTCATTCCATGGTAAATTAGCTGGATCTGTCTCAGCATAAACTCTAATTTTTCTATTTCCAACTACTATAAAATCACCATCATAGCTAATTTCGTCAACACGATAATTTCGATGTGATGTATCATATTTAAGTAGATAAGCTAATTGTTCAGCATCAGTTAGATCATTAATAGCTACTACTTCAAAAGCAGGATTTTCTTCCATAATTCTAAATACTAATCTACCAATTCTTCCAAATCCATTTATTGCAACTTTTATCATCTTTTTCCTCTTTTCTAAATTTAAATTCTAATCATTAAAAACGCTGCCACCAATAAATTCTCTTAAAATAGAATCATTTGGTACATCATCACTAGGTATAGGTAAAAAATTTCTTAAAAAATTAATTAATCTTAAAGCTTCAGGATACATTGGATCATCTTCGGAAACCGAAAATAATAATGGCTCTGCATAAGTTTTTAAGACACCAATTTCATATACTAAAGCTGAATTAATAATTTCATCAACGCTATCTTGATAAGGGAAAATATATTTCTCTTCCCCTCTTTTTATTTTAGACCACATTTCTAATGTTTGACTAGCGCTATGACCACGATATTTATTATCACGAATAATACGACGTAATTTTCTAGTATCAGTAGTACGTATATAATTATGATTATCAATATTAAGCTGAGTTAATGGGCTAATATAGATTTTAAATTTATTTTGACTATCAATCGACATTGTTAAAACATCATTAAGAGCATGTAATCCTTCAATAATAATAATATCATTTTCTTTTAATTTTAGCCATTTATCTTTATATTCTCTTTTACCTAAAATAAAATTATATTGTGGTAATAAAACTTTTTCACCATCTAATATTTTCAATAATTGTTTATTAAATAAATTAACATCTATTGCGTCTATTGACTCAAAATCAAGTTCACCAGCTTCATCTCTTGGTGTATTTTCGCGATTGACAAAATAGTCATCTATTGAAATTTGGTGTGGAATTAATCCTTTGCTTCGCAAATAAACTTCTAATTTTTTTGAAGTTGTTGTCTTACCACTTGATGATGGTCCAGCAATTAAAACAACTTTTATATTTTTGGAATTTTCATAAATCTTATCAGCTATTTTAGAAATTTGACTATCATAATAAGCTTCTGATAATCTAATAAGTTCACTATATTTACCTAATGAAACAATCTCATTTAAATCTGCTGCATTAGATACATTTATTTTTCTTCCCCAATTAGTATAATCTAAAAATTTATTAAACAATATTTTATGGTGTTTATATGGTAAAACACATTCAGGATTAAAGATATCTGGGTGGCACATAACAAAACCATTTTCATCAATATAATTTAAGCTAAAACTATCTAAACATTTTGTTGATGGTGCCATTTCACTATAATAATAGTCATAAACATTATCAATTCTATATAAATTAATATAAGTGTTACTAATATATTTTAAAACCTTAACTTTATCTAACCACTTTTTCTTTTTAAAGTATTTAATAGAATCAATTCTTGAAGCACTAATTTTAGTAAAAATCAAATCTTCTTCAACTATTTTTTTCATTTCAGATTCAATATTTTTTAAAATCGATTTAGTTATTTTGATATCAACTAATTCACAATAAACACCTTTACTTACTGAATGTTCAATTAAAACTTCAGCTTGAGGACCAAATAATCTTTTTACTGCTAAAACTAACATAAATTGTAGGCTTTTTCTATAAATATGGTTCCCAGCTAAAGAACTACGATCTAAAAAATCAATATCACATTTTTTAGTAATTTTTTCTTGTAAATCAACAATATCATTATCAACTTTAGCAACTAAGATTGGATATTCAAAATATTCTTGAAATTGCTCACTAATCTCTTTAAAACTAGTATCAATTGGAACTTCGATTGAAGCAATATCTCGAAAATTTACCTTAACATTTTTTGCCATAAAGACCCCTCTATTCTAGTTATAATTATTTTATCAAAAATTGATTATTTTGTCACATTTTTTTATGAATAAATATAAGCACTTTACACTATCATAAGTATAGAGGTGATTTAAATGGGATTAATTCCTACAGTAATTGAAAAAAGTAATAATGGTGAAAGGGCTTATGACATCTATTCTCGATTATTAAAAGATAGAATAATTATGTTGAATGGCGAAATTGATGATGTTAATTGTAATACAATTATTAGTCAATTATTATATCTTGACTCTTTGAATCATAATGATATAAGCATATATATCAATTCACCAGGTGGCAGTGTAACCGCAGGAATGGCTATTTATGATACTATGAATTTTGTAAAAAGTGATGTTTCAACCATCGTTGTTGGTATTGCAGCTTCAATGGGAGCTTTTCTATTATCGAGTGGCGCTAAAGGTAAACGTTTTGGATTACCTAATAGTGAAGTTATGATTCATCAACCACTTGGAGGTGCTCAAGGTCAAGCAACAGAAATAAAAATTGCTGCTGAACGTATTTTAAAAATGCGAGAAAAATTAAATAATTTATTAGCTAAAAATACAGGAAAAGATATTAAAGAAATAGAAAAAGATACAGAAAGAGATCACTTTTTAACAGCTGAAGAAGCTTTACAATATGGATTAATTGATAAAATTCTTTAAAGTTATTATTAGTTTATATAATTTATGAAAAAGCATTCACAATTCGTGAATTTTTTCAATATATTCGTTTTTACTACAATATTAATAATATTTAAATATTATATTTTCAGTTATTGAATAAAAAAATTTTTTCTTTTCATACTAATTATGGTGATTATATGTACTATTTTAATTGTTTTTGGATATATTCAATTTTTGGTTTTTTGCTAGAAACGACATTCTACACAATTTTTAAATGGTCAGGTGAAAGTGGGATATTATATGGACCTTGGACTCCTTTATATGGTTTTGGAGCAATTATAATTATTTTGACAACCCACTATGTATTTAAAAATTTTAAAGGTAATAAATTTATTAAGCTTTTATTAATTTTTCTTTTCAACTTTATCTTTTTAAGTTTTATTGAATTAGTAGGTGGATTATTAATCGAAAAATTATTTTCTATTACTTGGTGGGATTACAGTAGTCATAAATATCATATTGGTAAATATGTATGTTTAGATATGTCCTTAATTTGGGGATTATCTTCAATAATTTTAATCTATATTATTAAACCATTAATGGATAAAATAATTAAAAAAATACCTAATTTTTTAGGAATAATTATGACTATTATTATCGCAATAGATTTTATCATAACTATTATTAATAAGATTAATTTAAAATAATCAAATGATTATTTTTTATTATACTTAAATATAAATAAAATTAGAAAAATTTATATAAAAAAATGGATTTTATTAATCCACTTTTTAATTATTTATTTAATTGTTGCATACCTAACTGAACTAAACGTCTAGTTATTTCTCCACCTACTGAACCATTCATTCGAGAAGATGTGTCTGCACCTAAAGTTACACCTAATTCACGAGCTATTTCATATTTCATATTTTCAATAGCTTGTTTTGAACCAGGTACTACTAACTTATTTGTATTCATTAAACTCACCACCTTGTTTAATATTATAATACCCAAGATGGTTAAATTTATTTATAATTTATAATACCAATTTATGGTTATTCCATACCATTACCAACAAAGTAAAGAATAGCTGAACCAATTAAAACTATAATTAACAAAACTAATAGTGGTGTACTAATTGCTTTTTTTTGTTTCTTTTCTTTTGGTTTATCTTTCTCATTTAAGACATTATCTAAATTTCCTAATTTATCATTAAAAACCATTGTATTAGCTGTTTCTGAATTGTTAGAAACAGTATTATTTGTATCAACTTCTTTGTTATCTTGAACTGCAACAGCACTATTTAGATTTAAATTTTCCTTATCTTCAACAATTGTTGGAGTAACAGATGCTGTAGAACCATTGTTATTTACAACTTCTTGTTTAGCTTCTGTAGTATTTTCTAATTTGATTTCTTCTTTAGAAGTATCAGCTATATTTTTATGATAATTTTTTAAAGTATCTAAAGAAGTTGTTGGGACTTGTATTTTTTGAACACTTTCAAGTACAATTGTAGCCGTATCAATTATATTATCATAGTCACCAAACTCTGTTTCTGGATTATTGTTTGCTAAAATACCTTTAACAACAGTTAAAAAATCATTTTGTTTATCATCATCAATTTTATTTATTACTAAACATTGATCTCCATAACTAATTTTACCAATATAAATATCAATCGAACTTTTTTCAACCTGCATGTTATAATAAATGATATAATTAATATCATTAAGTTTAAAAGTTGTACCTAAATTAACTAATGTACTAGATTTCCTATCGTCCTTGTTATATAAATAAAACTCCATTCATATCACCTTATCCTTTTTTAATTTTATAACACTTTTTTTTAAAATTCAATAAGTCTATATTTATTATTGACAAATTAGTCAAAACTTTACATAAAATTAAAAAAAGACAGTTAATATCTGTCCATTTCTAATAGTTTAATTATTTTGCTTGGTAACTTCCACCCATTTGTTGCATACCCATTTGAACTAATCTTTTAGTGATTTCTCCACCAACTGATCCATTAGCTTTAGAAGTAGCATTTGGTCCCATAGTTACACCTAATTCACTAGCGATTTCATATTTCATTTTATCGATAGCTTGTTTAGCACCAGGTACAACTAAATTATTCATTTTGTTATTCATTTTGTTCACCTCCTGTACACTAATAGAATGTGTACATTTGGTTTTTTCATACATTTTTTTTATTGGTAATTTTTGGTTTAAAGAATATCATTATAATCATTAGAAAATTTAGTGATAACTTCTATATTATTGATTGTTTCTTCTATTAATTTTTCATAATCAAAATTATTTTCATATAATAAACATTTATCTAAATTAGGATTGATTACTGGATGTTTTGGCAAAAAAATTGTACAGCAATCTTCGTAAGGTAAAATACTTGTTTCATAAGTTCCAATGTTTTTAGAAATATCTATTATTTCTAATTTATCTAAACAAGCAACTGGACGAATTACTGGTAAATTTGTAACATTATTAATTACAATCATACTATCTAGTGTTTGACTTGCTACTTGCCCAATACTTTCACCATTAATAATAATTTTAAAATTATTTCGTTTGCAATATTCACTAGCAATACGATACATCATTCTTCGCATAATGGTTATAATATAACTATCTTTGACATTTTTATAAATTTCTTCTTGAATTTTCGTAAATGGTACAACATGTACTTTAACATTTCCAGAATATTCATTAAGAATAGACGCTAATTTCAAAACTTTATTTTTGGCTTCAATACTAGTATGTGGAGGAGACTCAAAATATAAACATTCAATGTCAACACCACGTTTAAGCGCTAAATAGCCAGCAACTGGTGAGTCAATACCACCACTTAACATTAAAAGTCCTTTTCCTTGAATTCCAACAGGATAACCACCAGAACCTTTTATTTCGTCAACATAAATAGCTGTTCCTTCTGGTCTAACTTCGATATTAACTGTTATATCAGGATTATGAACATCAACACGACAATTAATATTTTGTAAAACAAAGCCTCCAAAGATATTATTTAATTCCATTGTATGAATTGGAAAGCTTTTATCAGCTCTTTTCGCATTTATCTTAAAAGTTTTAAAATCTTTATTTTTTAAAATTTCCAAAATAGTCTCTTTTATACTATCAATATTATTATCGACTTGATAGCAAATAACTATACCATGAATACCAAATACACGTTTTAATTTTAAAACAATTTTTTCTAAATTCTCATTAGTTTTAATATACATACGAACGCGATCTTTTTTTATTTCTATATTTTCATCTTTTAATATATTTTTAATGTTTTTTTCTAACATATTAATAAAAACTTTTCGATTAGCTTTTTTAGTTGTTAATTCTCCATATTTTATTAAGATTAATTTGTTCATAATACACCTCATCTTTATAATTATACCAATATTATTACAAAAGAAAAAGATTAAAAATCAAAACTCTTTAATCTTTCTAATTCAAAATTCATGTTTCTTAAACTTATTCTATAGTGGTTACTTATAAATATAATTCTCATTAATTTGTTTTTTCTCTTACTTAGTAAATAAATTTATTTTTTTCTGCCTGGATAAGGTGTCCATTCTTTACTGATATTCCAAAAATCATCTTCTAAACTCATTTTACTTTTAAGTAGGTCATTAATTTCATTTTCCATTTCATATGGAATAATTTTTATGTTACATCCTAAAGAAAATAAAAAACCTCTTACAAACTTTTCAGGATTAGAATGATACTCTTTTGAACTAATATGGTTATCCATAAAATAATTTTCAAATCTTTCCTCTAAATAATCAAAATTATCAACAGATGAAATATCAACTTCCATAATACCTAAATAACTAATAATATAAATTTTTCTATCAATGGAATCACATAATTGTAAATCATTGAATGATGGGAATTGTTCACCATTTCGTTCTGTTGGATGTGAATGCGCAAAAAATTTTACACTACCTTTTCTTATATAATTATCTAGTTCTTTTGGAACATAAGTCACTTTTTTGGAAGAAATAGTTATCATCCATACATTTTCTATACAAATTAGAGAGACTTCACCTGAACAATTATATATATTTGGAAATTCTTTTATTAAATTAACAGAAGGTATCTTATTTATTATATATATACCTTCTCCTAATTTTTCTAAATCTTTTATACTGATTATATTATCTATATCTACAGATTTATAATCAGTTATTCTTTCCATAAATAATTCTCTTATACTTTTCATAAATCTAATGTCCTTCCCATAAATTTACTTTAATGTTTTGCTTTTAACTATATCATTTTGACCAATTTCAATCATTTTTTCAGCCATTAATCTAAATTTTATTTTTCTAAGACCTCTTAATAAGGCTCTTGAAACAGTAGATTGATTAATATTTAACCTATCAGCAATTTGATATTGTGTTAATTGATAATTATCTTTGAATCCAAAATATAATATTATACTTTCTTTATCAATTTCTGGTAAATCTTTAATTATCTTTCGTATAGCACCATATAATTCTTTAGTCTCATATTCTGCTATTAAATCAGAATTAGGTTCAGGTAGTATATCATTAAGTTTTAATCGCCAACATTTTTTATTCCTTACAACATTTTGATTTAAACTTACATCATTAATAATGTATTTTTTATTATCCCTAATAAAATTTAAAATTCCATTTCTAACACATTTAGCTGAGTAAGTTGAAAACTGAGTTCCTTTATTTATATCAAATGTATCAACACTTTTTATTAACCAAAATAGTCCAACAGATGTTAATTCATCTAAATCATAATACATACCTGAAAATTCTTGCTTTACCTTCTTTATAACAAGTTTCATATTATGTTTAATAATCTTATCTCTTGCTTTCATATCCCCAGATTTCATTTTTTTAAAACATATATGGAATTCTTCTGGTGTTAATGGTTCTGGTAGTTCTGTATCTATAAATATATCATTTATTTTATTATATTTCATATATTTGCAACCCCTTTTTAAAAATCTGAATTTCTTTCAAATAAAATTTGTTTAGTGCATATTGTAACAAAAGGAAATTTAATTATCAATTGATTAAAAGAGATTGAATTTTGATTTTGGTAATATTATAATTATCAATTTTAATATCAATATTCATTATAATTTTCTATCATTTTTCTTCTTAATTAATATAGCCTCATCATAAATTTTCAACTTTTCCTTAATTTCATTAATTCTGCTCTCAAGTTCTACCTTTTTAACGATGGTAGACATTGCTAACAATATTTCTGACATGCTACCAACAGTAGCAACCAGACTTATAATTAATATAGTTATAAGCATACGAACATCATCAATATCATCAACTATAAAGCAAAGAAATACTACAAAAATATTAATAGACATAATTGTTAAATGTTTCTTCAAATTTCTTTGTTCATTTTTACTTAATTCTTCATATTTTTCTTTTTTTTTACATAATATTCTTTTTCCATCTTTAAGTGTTTAACATGTAAATTTTTAAGATATTGCCTTATTTCATCATTTGATGGTTCCTTTGCTAGTTTAACACTTAAATTATTATTTTCATCATTATTCATAATAATTATCCCCCTTAAATTGGTTCATATTATACACCAAAATTATTTATTGTCAAATTTTTGATGTAGATAGATAAGTAAAAAAATTTTATGCTGTAAAGTTGATATAATAAATTCAAAAGCTTTATTTTGATAATAAAAAATATATAGTTCTAAAAAATAAAAAGACTATAAAGTCTTTAAAAATTCAAATTTAATTTTTCTTTTGATTCATTAACAAAAAGTGGTAATAATTTTTGTATAAGTTCTTTATTCTCTACCTCTACTAAAGAATTTCTTTCCTTATTTTCAACTAGAAATTTAATATTACTTAAATTTTCTATTTCTGTTAAATAATAATAAATATTATTTTCATAATTTGTTTTACTAGCAACAACATACCTAATATTATCACTTAATGTAACTACATCTTTAATATCGATATTCATTATAAGCTTCTCCCTTTTTCTTCTTCATAATTCATACTATTTTCATTATTATTTTGTTTATTTTGTAGTTCCCAAAGTTCAAATTTTTCATCTATTTCATTAATTCTACTCTCAAGTCCTGCTTTTTTAGCAATACTAGCAGCAATATCTCGTATTCCAACGACACTAACAGAAATTCCACTTGCACTTACCAATGTATATACTATTTGATTTATATCATATTTTATATCATATACATTCATCATAAGTATTATTATCCCTAATAATGCACAATTTAATACGTTTAAAAACAGCTTTTTGTTTTCTCTTTCATTCAACTCTTCATATTTTTCTATTTTTTTAACATAATACTCTTTTACAATTTCGTTCATTGGTTGATTCATATCTAAATTATTATTATTTTTATTATTTTCATTATTATTCACAACAATTCCCCCTTAAAACTTGCCTATATTATAACACTAAAATTATTTATTGTCAAATTTTTGATGTAAATAATTGAACAATTTTTCGTGTTCTAAAGTAGATGGAACATATTCTGGGTCACCATTTTTAAAAATTTGGTCTAAATATTCATAATAAACATATTTAATATCTGTAAGTTCTGAAAATTGTAATTTCGTATTTTCAACATCAAGATTTAAATTTACTAAGTAGACATCATCAATTACATGTAACATATGGTCTTTATATGGTTGTTTTCTTCTTAATGTAAATAAGTATTCTATTTTATCATCAGTTACTACTTGTCCTAATTCTTCTTTTAATTCTCTTTTTAATGAATCTAAACTTGTTTCACCACTTCTTACATGACCTGCAACTGAAATAGCCCAAAGATTAGCATATGTTTCTTTTTTTGGATGTCTTTTCTGAACTAATATTTGCTTTTCATCATTTATAATCCAAATATGTACTGATCTATGATAATCTCCTGTTTCATAAACTTCTTGTTTTGTTTTAACAATGCCTGTTTTATTACCATTTTTATCTAGTATATCTATATACTCCATTTAATCACCTCAAGTAAAAAAAGTAATATTTAGTTACTTTTTTATCTTTCCATTTCATATAAATTAGATAATTTATTATATATATCTGGTTCAACTTTATTTAAAGTTTCAATTGTTAATTCTAAGGATTTTTTATAATCACCTTTATTAAATAACACTTCAGAATAAGTTAATCTTTTATCTAAGTCATCTGTATTACTACGATATCTATTTC
Organism: uncultured Muribaculaceae bacterium; assembly: GCA_964408085.1. Taxonomy (GTDB): domain Bacteria; phylum Bacillota_I; class Bacilli_A; order RF39; family UBA660; genus CAJLIR01. The sequence continues at coordinate 23,174 of CAYOYB010000003.1, forward strand.
CATATACAATTGCCATTTCAGCAAATTTAGCAGCTTTAATCATTTCTTTAGTACGTCCATAGATTTTTAAAACTAAATCACGAGCTGTATCTACACGCGTATTTAAAACATCAATTGTAATTGGTTTTTTTGCTAATTCTTTAACAATTTCTTTAATTGCTGATTGAGCTTCACTTAATTCAACAAAATAAGATTTAGGTATTGTTGGTAAATTGTATTGACGAAGATAATTTTTTGAATCTTTTAAAATTAGACGAATTTCTTCTAGTTGTTGACGAGCTCTAACTTCATCTTCACGCATACTTCCAATTTGATCTAAAACACCATCTAATCGTGATTCTAAATTAGCTAATCTTAAAATTAAATTTTCAATTTCTTTTGTTAATTTTGAATAAGCAAATGTATTATTATTTGTATGTTGCATTAAAACATTATAGTCTTCATTTAACGCATCAAAATCTTTTTTGATATTGTTTAATTCTTCAATATTTTCATCTGACAAATTATATAGATTTTTAACATCATCAATTGATGAGAATATCTCTGTAAGCAATTCATTTATTTTAGATAATTTATTTTGTAATTTATCGTTAGCTTCATCATAAACATTTTTTGTAACTTTTTCTTTTTCAAAATCATTAAATAAATTTTCAAAATAATCATGAAGAACTTTTAATTCTAAAAGGCTATCTTCCAAATCAAGTTTTTCAGCTCTAGATAAAATATCATCAATTTTTTTATAAGCTTCATCTATATTGTATTCAACATTTAAATAATCAAGTGGAAAACCTTTACTAGATAACTGTTTATATGTCTCACCAATTTCGACAATTTTTTTAGGTAAAATACTTGTAGCTAGTAAGATAATTGAAGGCATTTCGGTTACGATAACTTCCATATGTTTCAACATATCGCTAATAGTACTAACCAATTCACTAACCTCAGTATAATCATTATTTTCCATAATAAGTTCAAATTTTTCAAAACTTTTGGCAATTGTTTCAAATTGTTTAAAAACAGTTTTTTCGTAATCGCCATAACTTTCTTTTTCATTAGTGAATTTTTGATATATTTCACGATATTTAGCTTTTAATTTAGTAATTATAGCACGATTTTTTTCCTCACTATTAGTTATATCCTTTATTTCATTAAGAAGAAATTCCGAATTAGTTCGCACTTTATAAATTTCCATTTCTAATTTAGCTATTTTATAAAGTGTGGCTTTATAATCCATTTGTGAGAGAGAATATTCAGCCTCAATAATCATATCAGTAATTTTAGGAATTTGTGTATTTTTAATATTTTCAAGACGTTCTTTCCAATCATTATACATAACTTCCATTTTTTCACTTTTTAAATAAGATTCAACTTTAGCAAGTTCTGGTATAATTGGAGTACTATCCAAAACATTTTTTTGAACCTCTAGATTATTTATCAACTTCTTCATCTTTTTATTCTTTGAACTCTGCATTAAATTAAGGACAACGACAATAAGGACTATAGCTACGACAACTAATGTAATGATTGTTAAAGCTATACCATCCATACTACCACCTCTATTATATATAATACCATACTTTTTGAAAAATTTTGCATTTTTTTTACATTTTTTGACGATTTTTGTAGTTTCTAGAGAATAATATTGTAGTTTTGTGCTTGACTAATAAGGAAAAACATAATATAATATTGATTGCGTATTCATCTAGCAGCACTATTTTGAAAATTGTAATGTGTTTATTACCGATTGGGATTATTGGTACCTTAGGCTGCAAAGCGAAAATATTAAAATAAACACCCTATAATTTGGCAAAATAAAAAGTTTGATGTCTAAGCATATATATTGAAAGGAGAAAAAAATTTATGGCAAGATATACTGGACCTATGTATAGAAAATCAAGAAGATTTGGATTTTCTGTTCTAGAAACTGGTAAAGAATTAGCTAAGAAACCTACTATTCCTGGTCAACATGGTACAGGTAGAGGTAAAAAATTATCTAATTACGGAACTCAATTACAAGAAAAACAAAAAGTTAAATTCATGTATGGATTAACAGAAAAACAATTTAGAAAAACATTTGAAGAAGCTGGTAAGCTTAAAGGTGTTCATGGTGAAGACTTCTTAAAATTACTAGAAAGTCGTTTAGATAATTTAGTTTATCGTATTGGTTTTTCAACAACGAGAAGAGGTGCTAGACAATTAGTTAATCATGGACATATTACTGTTAATGGTAAAAAAGTTAATATTCCTTCTTACAGATGTAAACCAGGTGATGTTATCGCTATTAAAGATAACGCTAAAGAAATGGTTGTTATCAAGTCTTCATTAGAAAGTATTAACAATCGTGTTGAATTTATAACTTATGATGAAAATAAAATGGCTGGTACTTATGTAAGATATCCTGAACGTAGTGAATTAAATGCTGATATTAACGAATCATTAATCGTTGAATTCTACAATAGATAAAATCAGAGTAATCTGATTTTTTTCTTTTAAAAATATAAAAAATATGTTAAAATATAATTAATACTAGGGAGGGATTAGTTTTGAAAAGATTTTTTGGTATAATGTGCATTATTGTTATACTAATGCCCTACTTCTTTGTTCCTAATTTTGAGGTTTCTGGTAAAACACTTGGAGATTTAAAAGCAGAATTAGCAGAAACAGAACAACAATTAAAAAACAATCAAAGTGAAAAATATTTAACTCAAGAGCAAATTGCAACTACTAAACAAAATATTATAGATATAAATGATACAATTAATAATATTAATGCTCAAATTATTACTCTTACTAACGAGATTGAAGAATTAAATGTTCAAATTGCTGAAAAAGATGATGAAATCAAAAAAGTTGTAAATTTTCTACAAATTTCTAATGGTGAATCAGCTTATTTAGAGTATACATTTGGAGCTAAAGATTTTACTGATTTTATTTATAGAGCAGCTGTTACAGAACAATTAGCTAATTATAATGATCGATTAATTGATGAGTATAATGGTTTAATTAGTAGTAAAGAAGAAACTCAAAAAGAATTAAGTACAGAAAAAGTCAATTTAACAAATAAACAAAAAGAACTTGAAGTAGAAGTTGAAAAACTAGGTAATAAAATTAATGAACTTGAATCAGAAGCACTTGATATCGAAGACGCTATTGCATCACAAAAAGAAATTATTAAAATGTATGAAGAAGATTTAGGTTGTAAAGATGATGAAGATATTAAAACTTGTGGCGGAAATGCGCTACCACCTGATACAGCTTTTTGGCGACCTTTAACTTATGGTTATATTAGTAGTAACTATGGTTATCGAACATATTGGCTTAATGGTGGCTGGACTAGTGACTTCCATGCTGGAGTGGATCAGGCTACAGCTGGTGGAACGCCAATTTATGCTACAGCTGGTGGAACAGTTGCATCAATAACAAGATATGCCTCTTGTGGTGGTAATTATGTCTTTATCCATCATAGAGTAAATGGTCAATTCTATACTAGTCTTTATATGCATATGCGTGATATTTATGTAAATGTTGGTGATCGTGTTGATAAAAATACGATAATTGGAACAGTTGGTGGAAACCCTTATGTTGAGTATTGGGATTCATGTTCTACTGGTGAACATTTACACTTTACGATGTTCTATGGGCGTGTTGGTATTGATTATCCTTCTTATGGCAGTGCATATTATGCTAACAGAGTTGACCCTAGGGTTTTAGTTAATTTTCCAGCTCTAGGAAGTAGTTTCTACGATAGAACTACTAGGTATTAAAAATATTGAAAAATCTCTTCAATATTTTTTTATTCAATAATCTCTCCATTATTAATTAGAAGAAAGATAAAAGCACTATTGACACACTTTAATTATTATCATATAATATGTTCGTTTAAATCAAGGAGAAAAAAATATGCAAGAAAAATTTGAAGAACAGGTATTCAACAATAATTCTATTTATAATTTGTGTTTATTATTAGATAATGATGAATTGGATAAATTATGTGATTATTTATTAAATTTTTTAAAAAAAGAGAAATTTTCTTTTCATATTATCGACATTATGTCTAAAATAGTGGCTGTTTATTGTGAAATATCAATAATGAAAAATATAAGTCATAATATTGACAATCGTAATTATTTTTTATATAGCTTTCTAGGCATTTGCATAATTGCTTTGAACGAAGTATATAATTCTATTCAAAATGAACTAAAATTTAGAAAAGCAATAATAAAGCAAATAAATGATAAAAACTTAATAAAGCAGTAGTAAAGCAAATAAATGAAAAAAACTTAATTTTTTTAAATAAATTTATATGTAACATAACAAATGATGGCACGAATAAGATTGATTTAGATTATGATTTTATCAATAAGATTCAACGTGCATTTAACCATAATTTTATATTTAGTTCAGATAATTCTGGTTTAGATAATAATATGAAAGTAAAAACCAAGTAAATTTACTTATAAAAAAACTATATAGTTTAAATAAACATACCTATATAGTTTTTTTTCTTTCCACGTCTTACCACAATGATTTCATTTTCTATTGCAATATCTTTTGTTACTATAAAATTTTCATCTGTTATTTTTTGTTCATTAATACTAATAGCGCCACTATTTAAAAATTCTCTTGCTTCTCTTTTACTTGAACAAATAGAATTATTGACAAGTAAATCTAAAATATTAATATCTTCATTTATTTCAAAATGTGGTACATCTTTAAATCCTATTTTTAATTCTTCTAATGATAAATTATTTATATTACCACTAAATAATGCTTCACTTATTTTAACAGCTTTATTATATTCTTCTTCACCATGTAAGAATGTTATAATTTCACGAGCTAATGCTTTATGAGCAACTCTTAAATGTGGTTCCTTTTTATTAGTTTCTTCTAATGATTCAATTTCTTCAATAGACAAAAAAGTAAATATTTTTAAATAATTAATAACCATTTCATCTTCAACATTAATTAAATATTGATACATTTCATAACTAGAAGTTTTATTTTTATCAAGCCATAAAGCATTGCCTTCACTTTTACCAAATTTTTTACCATCTTTAGTCGTAACTAATGGCATCGTAAATCCATAAACTTCTTTACCTGTTTTTTTACGAATTAAATCAATACCTGCTGTAATATTTCCCCATTGGTCAGAACCAGCAACTTGTAGAGTACAATTTTTTTCTTCATATAAATGTAAAAAATCCATAGCTTGCATAATCATATAAGAAAATTCTGTATATGTTATACCACTATCAAGTCTTCTTCTAATAATATCCTTATCCAACATATAATTAACATTAAAGTATTTACCATAATCACGTAAAAAATCAATAAAATTTATATCTTTCGCCCAATCATAATTATTTACAACTTCAAAGCCAAAGAATTTTTCTGCTTGACTTTTTAAACCTTCAAAATTTTTCAAAACTTCTTCTTTTGTTATCATAGCTCGCTCTGTAGTAGGACGAGGATCACCAATTAACCCTGTTGCACCACCAATTAGTAAAATAGGGTTATGCCCAGCATTTTTTAGTCGTTTAGAAATTAAGAATGATGATAAATGGCCAAGATGCATACTATCAGCTGTAGGATCAGTTCCAATATAAAAAGTCATTCCACCATTATTTAATTTTTCTTTTAATTCTTCACTAGAGATATCTTTAATAAGACCTCTCCATACTAATTCATCATATAATTTCATTATATTACCTCCTCATATCTTATTCATGATTATCGCAATCATCACAGTTACAATGATTTTCTAAAGTGGCTTCTTCTATAATAGCAACGCCATTGCTTGTTCCTATTCTAGTAGCTCCTGCTTCAATAAATTTACAAGCATCATCAAATGTTTTTATTCCTCCACTAGCTTTAATTTCTAGAAAATCCATTTTATGTTTATTTATAAGTTCAACATCTTCTAATCTAGCTCCATAATCACCAAAACCTGTCGATGTTTTAATAAAGTTAACAAATGTTTCATTACATATTTCAGTCATTTTTACAATCTCTTCTTTTGTTAAATAACAAGTTTCAATAATAACCTTTAAAGTCTTTCCTTCAATTGAATCTCTAATTGTTTCTATTTCCTCTTTAACATAACTATAATTTCCATCCTTAATAGCTGCTACATTAACAACCATATCGATTTCATCAGCACCTTCTTGAACTGCATTTATAGCTTCAAATTCTTTAACAGCTGTTGTATTCTGTCCAAGTGGAAAACCTATTACTGTACAAACAGCTACATTAGAACGACTTAATAACTCGCTTACTAAACTAACATAATAAGGATTTACACATACTGAAGCAAATTTATTTTGAATAGCCTCATTACATAACTTTTCAATATCTTTTTTTGTAGCATAAGCTTTTAAATTGGTATGATCAATATATTTATTTATTTCCATTATATTCCTCCTAAAATCAAAAAAATCCCTATGACTATAAGGACGAGTTAACCCGCGGTACCACCTTATTTCATAAAGATTTATGCACTTTAAACTTTTAACGCAAGTATACGATTGGCTCAAAAATATGTAATTCATTAATTAATATCAGCTAATTTTCACCAACCATTAGCTCTCTAATTTTTTCTATTAAATAACTACTTATTATTTTTTCACTGCCATTACTTTAGAAAAAGATTTACCATTATATTTTTATTATGCTGGTCTTATCTTTTTATTAGTCTTTTTTTAATAATGGTGAAATCATTTTGCACTGTCATTATCAATTATTGGTTCAACTATCAATTATTAACAGGCATTTTTCACCTTCCTATTAAATATAACACAGAATAAACCTCTAGTCAATTAATTATATTAAATAAGCATTATATTTATTAACTAATTCGACGTTCCATTAATTCAACAGTTCTATTTAAATCAGAACATAACTTGTTATATAATTTAGGATGTTTTTTTATTTCTTTAATTATTACTAAATCATATTTAGATACTTTTTCAACATATGGTTCTTCCTCTTCACAAACAACGCTAACATCTCTACCTAAAATATAATCAGGTGATAAATTTAAAATATCAATTAATTTTAAGAATGTTTCCATTGTTGGTGTACGAGTTCCACTTTCATAACCACATACAGACACTTTAGTAACTCCTAATAAATCTCCCAATTGTTGTTGAGACATTTTTCTTTTTAGTCTTTCTTCTCTTATTCTATTACCTACTACCATAATATTCCTCCATTATCCATTTGTTAACATAATTATAACAACTAATAGAGTAAATTAAAATAAAATTAATCAATAGTTAATTTTTATCTTGAAATTAATTAAAAGTTAACGTATAATTAATTTAGGATGGTGATAACTTGGAAGAATTAAAAAAGATTAGAATTAGAAATAAATATAGTTTTAATTATATGGCACAAGAACTAAATATAAGTAAAACTTATTATTGGCAATTAGAACATAATCAAAGAAGGATTTCTTACGAGATGGCTTTTAGGATTGCTAGAGTATTTGAAAAAAAGCCCGACGATATTTTTTATCAAAATTTTAAAGATAAATTAGAAAAAGAGTAATTTTTTACAATTACTCTTATTTTAATGCAGAAATTAAATCTGCTTTTTTCATAGTTGAAATACCTTCAATACCTTTTTCTTTAGCCATTTCTTTTAATTCAGCAACGGTTAAATTAGATAAATCAGTACTTACTTCAGCTTTTGTTTCTTTTTTTACTTCTTTAGTTGTTTCTTTTTTAACAGTTTCTTTTTTAGCAACAGTTTTTCCATTTAATGCACTATTGGCAATATCAACTAAATTAGTAAATGTTGCTGGACTATCAATAGCAATTTCACTTAACATTTTACGATTAACTGTTACTCCAGCTTTTGAAAGACCATTTATGAATTTTGAATAACTGATGTTATTTTCACGACATGCAGCATTAATTCTTGTAATCCATAATTTTCTAAAATCTCTTTTCTTTTGTCTTCTATCTCTATATGCATATTTTCCTGAATGCATTACTTGCTCTTTAGCACTTTTATATAATCTATGTTTACTTCCAAAGTACCCTTTTGCTTCTTTCATAACTTTAGCACGACGGGCACGATGGATTGTTCCACCTTTAACTCTTGGCATTTTTATTCCTCCTTAACTTATTTAATTACATCTTTTAATCTATTATAATCAGCTTTACTTAACATAGAAGCTGTTCTACCACTTCTATTAGAAGCAGCATTCTTTTTTCCAGTATTGTGTCTTGTTCCTGGATGACCTATTTTAATAGTACCACCTGGTCTAGCTTTGCAAACCTTAGCAGTTCCTTTATGTGTCCTTTGTGTAACCTTTGCCATACATTTCCTCCTATTTCTCTTTCTTTGGTGCAAGTATCATATACATTACTCTTCCTTCTAATGAAGGAGCTTGCTCAACACTTGCTACGCTATTTAAAGTTTCTGCAAAACGAAGTAAAACATTTTTTCCAAGCTCTGGATGAGCCATTTCACGTCCTTTAAAGCGAATACTAACTTTGATTTTATGACCTTTTTCTAAATACTTAGTTGAATTAACAATTCGTGTATTAAAGTCATGAACATCAATTGTTACTGATAATCGATATTCTTTCATTTCTAAGTTTGTTTCTCTTTGACGTTTTTGATTCTCTTTTTGTTTTTTCTTATTTTCATACTTAAACTTATTATAATCCATTATTTTACAAACTTGTGGTGTAGAATTTGGACTAATAAGTACAAGATCAAAACCAGCATAACTTGCTAAAGTTAGAGCATCTTTAATAGATTTAATTCCTAACTTTTCGCCATTTGGACCAATAACCATTACTTCTTTTGCTCTAATTTGTTCATTAATAAACAAATCTTTTTCTTTATTTGCGATATTTGACACCTCCAGAACAAAATTCAAAAAATATAAATTTTCAATTTTGTTTCTCCATATTATGTTTTTTAGAACTATTATTTTAAATAATTCTAAATAGTTAAGATTTTCTCAATCTTACTAATATATAATTTAAAAAAGTGGGCACACAATAAGTACCCACTAAAACTAGTTTAAATAAATATATCAAAAATATTTTTATTTTAATTAGCCTTTAACCCAAAACTATTCGTAATCGGGTGAGAAGTGGATACTTCTTCTTTCCTTTTTTTAAACTATTAATCATTATAATAATAATCTAGTATTTTGTCAATACTATTTATAATATTTTCCTAAAATAATTTTACATATTATCAATATAATTAATAATTGCAGCAATGATTTCTTTAAATTTAAGTCCATTGGATGCTTTAAATAGAATTGTATCATTAGATTTAATTATATTTTTTAACAATTCTATTGCTTCGTCATTATTATTAAATGCGTAAACATTTTGTTTCGGCATTCCTAAACTAATAGCTTTAGCAGATATACTATTAGCTAAAGATCCTACTGTTATTAAAATATCGATATTATTATTAACAACAGCGACACCTACTTCTTCATGTAATTTACTAGCAAATTCTCCTAATTCTAACATACTACCTAATACAGCTATTTTTCGCATTCCTTCTTGATTTTTAAGTACTTCAAGATTTGATTTCATGGAATCAACACTGGCATTATATACACCATTAATAAGTTTGATTTGATTTTTTAAATCAATTATTTCCATTCTATTTTTAGTTAATTCAAAATTTTTAATTCCCAATATAATTTTTTCGCTAGGAATATTAAGTAGAGAAGCAACTGCAAAAGCTACTAAACTATTATATATAAAAGCTTTCCCAGGTATTGGGCAATATACTGGATATTTTTTTTCAAGATATTTAATATTAAAAGTTGAGTAATTGGGATAGATTTCAATATCAGTAGCCATAAAATCACTATTATTATCAATTCCTATTGTAATAATATTTTGATTATTTTTTAAATAATAGTCATGCAATAAATCATTATCGTTATTAATAACTAATTTTCCATCACTTGGCATACCACTTTTAATTTCTAACTTAGCTTTTAAAATATTTTCTCTACTTCCAAGCTCACCAATATGCGCTGTTCCAACATTAGTTATAACACCAATATGTGGTTTGGTTATATTAGATAAATATTCAATTTCGCCTAAGTGGTTCATTCCCATCTCTATAACAGCTGCTTGTTCATCATTTAAACGCATTAAAGTTAATGGTAAACCAATTTGGTTATTAGCATTACTATCCGTTTTTAAGGTATGAAATTCTTCTTTTAAAACACTATAAATCATATCACGAGTGCTCGTTTTACCAACACTACCTGTTACCCCAACAAAGAAGGCTTTAGAATTATTTCTAATATATATAGCGATATCTCGTATAGCTTTTAAACTATCTTCTACTAGAATAATAGGTTTATCATAGTTGAAATTATTTTCTACTTTAAAATACTTTTTTTCAATAATAACACAATTAGCGCCTTTATTAAAAGCATCTATATAGAAATGACTTCCATTAAAGTTATCACCTTTAAAACCTATATATGTATCGCCAGTATTTAAAATTCGTGTATCCTTAACATAGTTAGAACAAATAACTGTATCGGATCCACAATATAAATCTCCATTACATATTTCTATAATTTTTTTTACGCTTAATTTCATTATGAAGCCTCCAAAACAAAATCATAATACCATAAAATTATATGCAAGTAAACTTTATTTTTGAAATTATAATTAAATTATTAATTATTTTAATAATTTAATATTGATTTATAAATGATATAATTATATAATATAATTTATATCGCAAAGGAGAAATGAACATTATGCCTGATGAATGGATACAAAAATTAATAAACAATCCAAATAATGTTGTTGAAATAATTAAAACATTAAACTCACATTTTAAGGATGTTTACTTTGATATAAAAAGTGAAAAATTAGAAAAAGCTGGTATCACTGGAGTTCCATATAACGAGATTGCTATACATGATGCTATCTCATATTATACTTCTAATGAGTGTAATTCATATGCTACAATTTTATGCGAATTATTTGGAAAGTATGCTACTAAATATAACTCATCTAGTCATGTTATAACTAAAATTGGTAAATACTTTTATGATGCTTCTGGAATATATCTTGTAATTAATAATTTTCATCCAACTTTAGAGGACGATTTATATTATATTGAGACTAATTTTGGAAGAGAAGATTCTCAATTAATAAAATCTATTGAGGATAAATTAATTATAATTGGCAAGCAAATCCTTGCAAGTTATAAAAATAAAACAAAAGTTAAAACTCAAAGTTACCAAAAAAAAGCAATGTAAAATTGATTATACATTGTTTTTTTATCTATTTCTAGACTTTTGAATAAAGTCTATATCAATATCATTTTTTTCACATAAACCTTCAAGTTGTAATTCTATATCTTCCTCAGTTGTAACATCATAAAGGTTTAAAATAACATTAGAACTATACTCTTCATGCTTCACATATAATTCCTTAAAATACTTATCTCTTTTTTTCTCTCTTGCATCTATTTCTGTTAAACTACTTCCTCTAGCTAATAAAGATTCACGCCACTTTTCTAATTCTTCATCAGCATAACCACGATATATAAAATAAGGTACAACGTTTTCAGAATAATCTTCTAACATCTTTAGCATGTTTTCATAATTTGGGCAAACAACCATAGGATTTTTTCCTTTAGCTAAAACCTTATCTAAATCTTCTTTACGAATTCCATACCATCTACCTTGTTCAGCACCTTCGTAATAGTAATCCATCTTTTTTATTTCTTCAATTGGTGTTGAAAAGATAGATGAAATAGAATTTTCTTCTCCATCTCTAGGCTCACGCGAAATAAATCTTTTTACTACTTCAATAGATTCGTATTTATTTGCAACTGATAAAACAAAATCTTTACCTGAGCCACTATCTCCTACTAATAAAATAATTTTATTCATATAATCACAACTTTCTTTATATATGTCTAGCTATTCTGATGATTCCAGTGGCTTATTTCATTAGGGATATAATAAGTGCATACCACTGATTTTATTTTAACTATTTTTTAGTCTTCGCTTTTTAAATATTCTAAATATTTTAAATATCTTTTAGTTAATTTTTTATCTGTTTTACAATTTTTCATTTCGTCTGTTAAATCCAATCTTTCCACTTCTTCTAAACTTGGCAAATTATGACACTGACCATCAAAAACATTTGCCATTCTAAATCCTTGTAAATGCATCATTTTCTTTATATTTTTTCCATTATTAGTTACTCGTAATACCCAACCATGACCTGCACCCTGATTAATATCATATCCTTGTTTGGCTTTTTCATCTGCATTTTCATATTCAAATGAGTAAATATCATGGCGATATTTTCGACCATTTTTTTCTGTAAAATGGCTATGAAGTAAATGATATTCTAAATTTACACAACAATAATATTTTTCTAAAAAAATTAATTTTTCATTTTCGTCTGTGATGTCATATGTTGCATGTGATAACCAAGGGAATGGTCCATTACCATCATGTGTGAATGGGCTATTTTTATAAGGAATCCAACAAACATTTGCATGCAATGGTTCAATTTTCTTCATATTTGTTAGAAAAGTTTTTGCTAAATTTGGATTTTTGCTTAAATCCCAATCAAATAAATTATACCACCATAATTCTGAACATAACATTCTTTTATCTAGCATATCATTGTCTTCCAAAAACTTTTTAATATTAGGATATCGTTCTAAAATTTCTTTCCACTTTTCTTTTATTGGTACAGTTGCATGCCATGCACGTACTTCAAGCATTCGAAAATAATTTCTCTCAGAAATACTTAAATTCATTGCTTCTTTAGAGAATTTAGTAAATTCCTCTACTCCATTTTCTATTAAATATTCAAATAATTTAATAAGTTGCTCTGTTTTCCAAGGCTTTACAATTGTATCTTCATTTAATATATTATTATTTTTTTCTTCTATCCATCCCATTTCAAAATCCCCCTAAATTTATTGTACCAAATTTCAAACTACAAACAAAATATAATCTTTGGTATCTTATTTAATCCTAATTAACTAATTTCATTGAATAGTAAAGTATAACAAGCATTTCTTTATTTTACTTCTATCTTTTCTTTTCCACCCATATATGGTTGTAATGCCTTTGGTATTTTAATACTTCCATCACTCATATAATTATTCTCAATTACAGCAATTAATCCTCTTGGGGTTGCAAGTACTGTATTATTCAAGGTTGTTACATATGAGTTGCCATTTTCACCCTTCATACGAATACCTAATCTTCTTGCTTGAGCATCCCCTAAAGTAGAACAAGAACCAACTTCAAAATATTTCTGTTGTCTTGGACTCCAAGCTTCAACATCACATGATTTTACTTTTAAATCAGCTAAATCTCCAGAACAACATTCAAGTGTTCGAACAGGAACATCTAGACTTCTAAAAAATTCAACAGTATATGACCACATTTTGTTATACCAATCCATAGATTCTTCTGGTTTACATAAAACAACCATCTCTTGTTTTTCAAATTGATGAACACGATATAAGCCTCTTTCTTCAATACCATGAGCTCCAACTTCTTTTCTAAAACATGGCGAATAAGAAGTTAAAGTAATTGGAAGTTCAGTTTCTTTAACAATTTGTCCTTGAAATCTTCCAATCATTGAATGCTCACTAGTACCAATTAAATAAAGATCTTCATTCTCAATTTTATACATCATTGCGTCCATTTCTTCAAAACTCATAACACCAGTTACAACATCACTACGAATCATAAATGGTGGAACGCAGTAAGTAAAGCCCTTATCAATCATAAAATCACGAGCATAACTAAGCATAGCAGAATGTAATCTTGCAATATCTCCCATTAAATAGTAAAAACCATTACCACTAGTTCTTCCAGCACTCTCTTTATCTAAACCATTTAATTTTTCGATGATATCAGCATGATATGGAATTTCATAATTTGGAACAATTGGCTCACCAAATTTTTCAATTTCAACATTTTCACTATCGTCTTTGCCAACTGGAACACTATCATCAATTATGTTAGGTATAACTAACATTTTTTCTCTTATTTCTGACTCTAAATTTTTTTCTTCTTGTTCTAAAGCTATAATTTGATTACTATATTTACTAACTTCCTCTTTTATTTTTAGTGCTTCATCTTTTTTGCCATCGCGCATTAAATTACCAATTAAATCACTTTTTTGATTTTTTAAACTACGTAAATTATCGCCTTTTAATTTACAATCACGATACTTTTTATCTAATTCATATATTTCATCTACTAATGGTATTTTATGGTCTTGAAATTTCTTTTTTATGTTTTCAATTACTAATTCTTTATTTTCTCTAATTAATTTTATATCTATCATTAAATTTTCCTACTTTCCGACTAATTCTTTAAAACGTGTTCCTTTTTCTTCAAAATTTTTAAATTGATTATAACTAGACGCAGCTGGTGATAACAAACAAATCATACCTTTTTTTGTTACTTGTTTTGCAATCGAAACAGCCTGTTCTAAATTTTCAGCTTTATATACATTTTTATTAGTTATTTGGCTACCTATTTTATAACCTGTTTCTGGCATACAGATAAGATTTTCAACATTACAAGTTTTTAAATATTCGACAAATTCTTCATAATGAATACCTCTATCCATACCACCAAAAATTAAGGTATTAACAATACCTAAGCTTTCAATAGCGTTTATAGTAGCATTAGGGATTGTTGCGATTGAGTCATTATAATAAGTAACACCATCATAAATTCCTACTGGTTCTAGACGATGTTCTAGTGGAACAAATTCATTAACACTTTTAGCTGTTTCTTTATTACTAAGACCCAAAATATGAGTTACAGCAAACACTGCCATAATATTACTTAAATTATGTCTACCTATCAAATTACGATCATCTAAAACATTATATACTGGTTTATTTTTGCAATATATATAATTATCATCACAATAGATTGTATTAAAATCATGTTTGCCAGACGAAAAAGTGTATTTAATTAATTGAGCATCACTATGCTTTTCTTTAACTAAATTATCAAGTGTACTATTATCTTCACAATATATTGCGTAATCAATTCTACTTTGATATTCAAACATTTTCATCTTACATTCATGATAATGTTCTACACTTCCTGTATGATCTAAATGGTCTTCAAAAAGATTTAAAATAATACCAATATGTGGGGAAGTTCTAATAAATTCCAATTGGGCAACCGACATTTCAATAACAACTTTAGTTGAATCTTTTATGTCATCTAAATGATCAAAGACAGGTGTTCCAATATTACCAAGTAGTAAAGCATCAACATTTTGGTCTTTTAAAACTTTATATAGCATTGATGCAGTTGTACTTTTACCTTTTGTTCCTGTTACACCAATAATTTGGTCACGAAAACATTCTAAAACAATTTCAATTTGTGATGTTATATTATTCTCAAAACGACTTATATCAACATTTTTTAATGAAAGTCCAGGTGTTTTAATAATAACATCATAATCACGTAAATTATCTAAATAACTATAACCAGCAATAACCTTTGTTAAAATATCGCCTCTTAAAAATTCATTTTCTGCTACTAAATTTTCATTTTGATCTAAAACGAATAACTTAAAATTAGGATTATGCTTTCTAATATAGTTGAAGGTTGATTTTCCTTCTTTACCAAATCCTAAAATTGCTACTTTTTTTCCAGTTAAAAAATCCATTACTTTATTCATGATTAATTTTCTCCTTAACTAATCTTGTATATTTTTCGTCTAAATTATTATTTTCATTATAATAGTTTAGAATACTATCATCGACTGGTTTTAACCCATGTTGATTAAAATAGTATTGCAATAAACTAGGTAATTCTTTATGTAAATCATTATATTTTTGAATAACTTTATTAATAGAATATAGAACTTCTTCATAAGTACCAACGCATTCAAATGGTTTATTAATACTATCACCTATTAATCCTATAAAATCATTTAATAAACTTTCTTTATTAAGTAAATTTTCACCAAAAATTTCTATTAGTTCTTCTTCACTTAAAAATGGACTTAGAATTAAATAAACAAATAGACATTTTGAACATTCCAAACACCAATTCCATGAAGCGCCTTTACTACCAAGATTACAACTTTTAAATATTTTATGATATTTCTTTAGTTTAGAAAAAATATAAGCGATTTGTAATTCTTTTAGTGGTCTTAATAAACTAAAATATTTAATACTATTACTAAAGTAAGTAGTAGTATAATTATAAAAATCTGATTCAAATTCAAAACTTTTTGAATATTGATGATTTATATTTTTATCTTTAACATAACTTTCATTTGCGCTTTCTTCATTAGATAAAACAATATTTTTTTTACCAGATAAATAAGCTACTAAATATGATATAAAAGCTATAACTGAACTTATTGGAATATGCCCATTTAAAAAGCCTAAATTATTTAATTTAATAATTTTATCTCTATCAATAATTCTTTCAATACAATAAATATCATCATCGCTATATCCCGATACTTTTGCGCAATCAATCATTGGTTTTTTAGCATTCATTAAAAAGCAAGCATTATTACTTTCATTTTCCAATATATTTAAACTTACACAAGAATCCTTACCGCCGCCAACATTAATTAAATTACCGACACTCTCAAAAGTTCTTTTTTGAAAATTGTCTTCCTTAGTTTCAATAACAAAATCGACTAAATCGTCCATTGTAATATCAATATTATTACGATATAAGAATTCTCCTAAACCATTATAATATAATTTTTTAAACCAATTAATTTGGTCTTTATTTAAATAACCACATTTAATAATAATTTTTTTTGCGCAAACACTTTTATAGTAACTAATTAATTCAATTACTCCAATATGAAAAACTAGATAATTTAAAAAATCCTCATCAATATCAGTTCTTTTAATAATTGATTTAGGTATTATTATCTTTGGACTAAAAGTTTCTAAAGATGGAATACTATAGTTATAAATAATTTCTATATTATCAGGATTATCAATAATTTCATAATTGTCATAAATAATACTTGGATAAGTCTCTCTTAATTCCCAAAATTTTTCATTCATATTATCACCTCATATAATAAAAAATATTCATTAAAGTAAAAATATATGGTAATTTATACCACTAATTTAAATTAAAAATAATTAACTTAATTTAAATATAAATTTAATAAAATAATATTATCATTTTTTATTACTAATCATTTTATAAAATATTAATTTTACCTTTGTTTTTAATGACAATTTCTATATTTATATTAACATACTTAGTAAAATTTAACAATATTTTTCATTAAATTAATTAACTAGTTAACATTTTAAAAATACTATATTAAATTCATATATTAAACTTTTTTGTTCAAAATATATATGGTGATTATATGGTAAAAATGAAATTTGATAAACAATTACTTATAATTTTATTTATATTAGCTATTATAAGTATTTTAACAATTTATAGTGCTCAAAATATCTTACCTAATTATTTAGATAATCTATATATTAAGCAATTATTATGGTATATTCTTGGTTTTTTTATTGTTTTTATAATTATGAAAGTTAATTTGAATTGGTTATATGACCATATATGGATTTTTTATATTATTGGTAATATTTCACTTTTACTTCTTTTAATATTTGGTAAACCAGTTAATGGAGCCAAATGTTGGTTTCAAATTTATGGAATTGGTTCTGTTCAACCTAGTGAATTTATGAAATTAATTTTAATTATATTACTTGCTAGAGAAATGGAAACTTTTAATAAAGAAAATAAAAACCCTAGTAATCTAGATGAATTTAAATTTTTAGTAAAAATTTTCTTAATTGTTTTACTTCCTAGTATTTTAACATTCTTAGAACCAGATACTGGTAATGTTCTAATTTATCTTTTAATTACTTTAATTGTTTTATTAGTAGGTGGTATTAGGTATCGTTGGTATTTATGTCTATTATTTATTATAGTTGGTGTTGTTTTAGGAATTATAGGTTTATATTTTTTTAATTTGGATTTATTTAGAAAAATATTAGGTGATGATTTTTTTCTAAGAATTAATCGATTGCTTGATTGGTCAAATAAAGATGGTTACCAATTAGAAAAAGGTTTAGTTTCAATTGGAAGTGGTGGATTATTTGGAACAGGTATAAAAAATGTTCCACTTTATTTTCCAGAAGCCCAAACTGATTTTATTTTTGCAGTTTTTGCTAGTAGCTTTGGATTTCTTGGTTCAATTATTTTAATTATTCTTTTGATTGCTTTCGATATAAAAATTATAAATATTGCGAAAAATACTAAAGAAAAAATTAATAAATATTTTATTGCTGGTGTTATAGGAATGTTGATTTTTCAACAATTTCAAAATATTGCCATGACATTTGGATTAATGCCAATTACTGGTATTACTTTACCTTTTATTAGTTATGGTGGTTCTAGTTTAATTCTTTTTATGATTATGATTGGTATTATTTTAAATATTTCTAAAACATAAACAAAAAAATTTATCAGTTTGATAAATTTTTTTAATTATATATTTTATTAGTACAATCTAATCCAACATCATTGTTATGTAATGATGTTTCTATCTTGCTAACAGTATTATTTTGAGGAAATTTAACATAGAAAATTGAACTTAAATCAACTGTATTGCCTTTAGAATCAGTGATAGGATCAACTAATTTCCCATCAGAAACTAAAACGTTAAGTTTTATACAATAACTAGTTCCATTAATGTCTTTATTTCTATCCTCTAAATACTGTTCAGAAGCTGTAAGCAATAAAGTATTTAAAGCTTGATCTAATTCACCACGCGATTTTTTTATTTGATTAATAATAGGTGGGAACGCAATCAAAGCAACAGCTGCTAAAATAACAATAACACCTAATAACTCTGCTAATGTAAAACCATTTTTCTTTATATTTTTCATATTATCACCTATAATAAGTATACATTTAAATAAAAAAAAAGTAAAGAAAAAAACAACTATTCTTCTTCAGTTGTTTTTACGACTTCTTTATTTTTGTATGTTCCACATTTAGCACATACTCTATGTGGTCTTACTGGTTCTCCACATTTTGGACATTTAACAGTTGCATTTTCTGTAATCTTATAATGTGTACGACGTTTTCTTCCACGTGTTTTACTTACTTTTCTAAATGGTACAGCCATTTTTACACCTCTTTCTTATTTTAACAAATCTTTAAGTTTTGCTAACTCGGGATTAACATTTTCCAAATCCTCTGTTACTAGTTTCCAGCCATCGCCTTCTATTTTTTCTAAGTTGGCATCTGGGCTGACAACTCTCATGGGAATTTCCATTAATATATTTTCCCATACAATTGGTAAAATATCAATAGTATTTTCACATTTTTTAATTTTTTTTGAAAATTCGCATGCATCTTCAGAAAATATTTCATCAATATTAAGTTCAAATGGATAATCAACAGGTTTTAAAGTAATCGCACATGCTAAAACCATTTTTCCTGTGACATGCAAATTAACATTATAGTCATCTAAACTAGTTTTAGTAATACTTCCATTAACACTAACATCAGTTAAATCTAACATTTCAGCGCTTGCAATATCATCTTTTCTGAATAGCATTTTTTCATCTATTTGTATAGATTTGACAAGTGAATTTTTTAACTTCGTAATATCTATATTCATATTATATCTCCTTTATGCCACATTTATGATTATACGCTAAAAAACAAAATTTCACAAGTTGTAAAAAAAGTTTAAGTATGCTAATATATGATTGGTAGGTGATTGGAATGGAAATTATTGGTATTATTTGTGAATATAACCCATTTCATAATGGACACTTATATCACATTAGACAAATTAAAAAAAAGTTTCCTGATTCAATCATTATTTTAGTTATGAGTGGTAATTTTCTAGAGCGTGGAGAAGTTAGCATCGTAAATAAATGGGATAAAACAAAAATCGCTTTAAATTATGGTATTAATCTTGTTGTTGAATTACCTTTTCAATTTGCAACACAAGCGGCTGATATTTTTGCTTTTGGCGCAATAAAAATATTAGATTCACTTCATGTATCTAAATTAATATTTGGTAGTGAGTGTAATGATATTCATCTTCTAACAAAATTAGCTAATATTCAATTAAAAAATGATGAATTTGAAATTAAAGTCAAAGAATATATGGATAAAGGTATTAATTATCCAACAGCTATGTCTAAAGCTTTAAATGATATTGCAGGAAGTACTGTAAATAGTCCAAATGATATTTTAGGATTAAGTTATATTAAAGAGATTAAAAAACAAAAAAGTAGTATTAAACCAATTACAATTAAACGTACTAGTAATTATAAATCTATTGAACTTAATAAAAAAATTGTTAGTGCTTTAAGTATTCGTGAAGCTATAAAAAATAATATTAGTATTGAAAACTTTGTTCCTAAGTATTCATTAAAATTTATCAATAAAGATATTGATATGGAAAAATACTTTCCATTATTAAAATATAAAATAATTTCTGAAATAAATTGTTTAAATAGATATCAATCAGTTGATGAAGGAATTGAAAATCGATTAAAAAAGCAAATTTATTTATGTAATAGTATGGAAGATTTCCTTAAAGCTATAAAGACAAAAAGATATACTTATAATAAACTTCAAAGGATGCTTTTACATATATTATGTGGTTTTACTAAAGAAGAAGCTTTAAGATTACAGGATAGCGTTTATATACGTATTCTAGGTTTTGATGATATTGGTAAAAAATATTTAAATGAAATAAAAAAAGATATTCCAATACCAGTTGTTAGTAATTATTCAACTAGTAAAGGTCTACTCGATTTAGAATTTAGGGTAAACGCTATTTACGCTAGTGTATTTGATTATCAGAGACGATGTGAATTAATGGAGTTAGAATCTAGAAGTAAACCTATTATGAAATAATTAACAAAAATATCTGGCATTTGTCAGATATTTTTATTTAAAAATGTAGAGCAATTTTTGTGTCTACATTTTCCTTACAATTTTATCTTTAAATAACATTTTTCTGTTTCATTAATATTTACAAAAGTTCAAGAGTTATCTTTTAATTAAATTGTATAATAGATTATTATTTTTGTACTTCTTGATATACCTCTTTTAATTGTTTTCCAATATTTTTCTGATCTCTTTCTATAGCAATTGGATAGGCATTTTTAGCAACACTCTTTAATTTACCACTTAAAAATTTTTTAATTTTTTCCTCAAATTCATCTACATTTTTAGCTTTGTAAACATTTTTTCCATCTTCTAACCATCCTTCAAAGATTGGAATATCACGAATGATAGCATTCGTACCACAAGAAATAGCTTCTATGATAGGAATTCCTTCTGTTTCTTCTAATGTTGGGAATAAATATAAATCACATCCATTTAAAGCTGCTCGAATCATATCTCTTTCTACATAACCAGCAAATGTTAAATTATCGAGTTTTGTATTTACTGCTTTTCTAACAGGCTTAGTTGCTGCTGCTAGTGGACTATATCCAAACCAAATAAATTTATACTCTGGCATTCTTTTTGCTAACTCTACAAAATCAACAATTCCTTTTCTTTCAATATATAAACCAATTCCAATAATTACTTTGTCATCTTTTGTAAACCCATATTTCTTACGAAATTCTTCTCCATATTTTTTATTATTTTCAAAAAAATCTAGTTCTACTCCATTAGAAATTGCATAGATTTTTTTATTTTCCAAGCCCTTGTATCCTTCTAATAATCTTTTAGAATAAGGAGTTGGTGTTACAATAACATCTCCTAATGAATAACATTTGATTAACCACCATTTTATTATTTTGGAAGTTTGTTTTGCTAAAATGAAGCCATTTTTATAGTCTTCCTCTGTAGAATGAGCATGGTAAACAATCTTCTTTCCCTTTTTCTTAGCACGTTTAGCCATAAAATAGGATTTAATAAACCATGTATTTATGTGCAAGATATCATAATCTTCTTTAGGATTTAATGTATATTCAATTTTTTCGTCTTCTAATGCCCTCATTTGATGTTGAATAGCTTTACCTAAGCCACTTTTTCCAATGGTTTTTAATCCTTCTGCATATAATAGTACTTTCATTTAAATACCTCTTTCTTAATTTTTGAATTTTTATCTAAATATAAGAATATTGTTATTCAAAAACACCTATAGTTCTTATATTTAGTATATCATAACTTATTTTAAAAAAGAATATTTTATAAAAAAAACTAGATTACTCTAGTTTATTCAATTATTACTATCATTTATGATTAATTACTTAATATTAGTCTAATTATTTTAATTAAATAAATTTTTATAGTTTTCAATTAAATGA
The DNA here is from genome assembly GCA_964408085.1 of uncultured Muribaculaceae bacterium. GTDB lineage: Bacteria > Bacillota_I > Bacilli_A > RF39 > UBA660 > CAJLIR01. The sequence continues at coordinate 45,503 of CAYOYB010000003.1, forward strand.
GCAATACTAGCACAACTCATAAAACATAGAACTGAATTGTGAAAATTTGCTAATTTTGAAACAGTATCTTCAGTTATTATTTCACCGTTTTTTAATTGTTCTAAAATCATTTCCGAAGTTACGCCAGGATAATCACTAGCACTCTCTCTATTACAATCAATTGGCGTAATATAAGTTTTATCAGCTAAATTTAAAACATCAATAAATTCTTGTTTAAAATCTTTAGTTCTAGAATAAGTATTTGGTTTAAAAATAGCGATAAGTTGTTTATCTGGATATTTTTGACGAGCTGACTGTAATGTAACTTTAATTTCAGTTGGATGGTGTGCATAATCATCAATGACGATATTATCACCTACTTGTTCTTCAAAAAATCTTCTTTTAGCATTTTTAAAAGTTAATAGTAAATCATGAATTGTTTGATAATTAATATTTTCTTCGATTGAGATACAAATACTAGCTAAAGTATTTAAAACCATATGGTGACCAAATAATGGTAAATCAAAATGTCCATAAAATTCATTATGATAATAAACATCAAAATTACTACCACTTTCTGTTAAATTTATATTAGTTGCATATAAGTCATTATCTTTGTTAAAACCATAATAAATAATTTCCTTATCAGTTTTAATTTTTCTTATATTTTCATCATCACCACAAGCTATAATTTTTTTTGTCGATTTATTAGCAAATTCACTAAATGTAGCTATTATATCATTAATATCACTATAACATTCAGTATGCTCTAATTCAACATTAGTAATAACTGTATATGCTGGATGATAAGCTAAAAAATGACGATTATATTCACATGATTCAATAACAAATAATTTATTTTTTAAATCAGCAAAACCTGTTCCATCACCAATAAAATAATTACATCCAATAGTATTTTTTAAAATATGACTAATGAGTGATGATGTAGTAGTTTTTCCATGAGTTCCACAAACAGCGATTGTTGTAAACATCTTAGTTATATCACCTAAAATATCATGATATTTTTTTATTTTTAAACCTAATTCTTGAACACGTTTAATTTCTCTATGGTCAGGCGCAAAAGCTGCTGAATAAGTAACAATTGTATCACTATCTAAAACAGCACTGCAATCATTATATATTTTTATACCACGTTTTTGTAATCCTTCTTCTGTAAATTTATAATCTTTAGCATCATCATAACCAATGACATCATTGCCTAAATCATATAATATTTGAGCTAGAGTACTCATTCCTGCACCTTTTATACCAATACAATAATATTTCATACTAACACCTCTATTACCATTATACACTTTTATTAAAAAAAATCTTATATTAATTGTTAGACTAAAAAATTAATGCTTATTTTTTTTTGTTAGTTTTTTTTAGTTTTTATTAATTTATTAAACTCTTCTACTCTTTCTGACATTGTCATAACAGGAGTTTGTAAAGCTTGTAATTCTGAATCAGTCGTAACACTACATTTAAAGATATCATCAAATATAGCATCACATCTTGAATAAGCTGAACTATCAATTCCTATGGTTGAAAATTGTAGACCTAAATCTCCAGTAACACAAATACTTCTTAAATCATGTGCAAAACTGCCATCTATATGATAATTATTACCATCACTAAGAATAATTTCACCATCTAAAGTGCATTCGTCTATAGTATCAATAAATTCTGTTGATATTCTTTTTTTATTTTCATGAGTTAAATCATCACTTTTTGTCATAACAGAATTATATAAATACAAGCCAGATGCATGAATAGGATTAAATTCAACTACATCAATTCGTCTTTCGCCATCTTTTTCATATTCAAAAACATCAAAACAATAATATTTAGGAAAATTGTTATTTAAACTTTTAATAATACTTTCTACATTATTTAAAATATCAGGTTCAATAGAATGAAGAATATCTATAGTAAATCGTGAAATATTCATAAGTTGATTATCAACAACAAAACAACGATATTCTCTAGCTCCATATGTATCCCTTATGATATTTACCTTTTCACTTATAATAAATTCATCATCTAGATGATGCAATAAGGTTCTATAGAAGGCACATTTAGGTTCTTTTAACAAATCAATTGAAATAACATCATGGAAATTTTTTTCTTTAGTTTTAAGAAATATTTCATTTCCATAATTATTTTCTATTTTAGAAATTATATCTGGATCTATTAAATCTCTTCCTTTTAATATTTCTACTTTTCTATGTGTTTTAACATATTTTGGCCATGACTTAATAATATCAACTTCTTCATTTGTAACAATTATTTCTCCACCATTCTTTATAATTTCATCATTCATATCATAAATTTGGTTAGAGCCTGTTCTTGGAAACAATAATTTCCCACTAATATCTACTTTATTTCCATCATAATCAATAAATGTTTTTAGATTAGAATCATATAAAATACCATTTTTATTTTTTTTGGCAATAGCCATTTCTTTTTTAGAGTAGTCAAAATTTAATGTATTATCAAAACAATAAAGCATAATATCGCCCCCATAATTTTATAACTATATTATATCAAAATATACAAAAATGTAAAATTTTTTAATAATTTATAATTACTAAAAAAATAAAATTTGATTATAATAAAAAGCCTTTTTTAATTTAGGCTTATAGTATTAATATTCGTTTTTTAAAGCATTATTTAAAAATGAAACTATGTCTATTTCTTTATTATTTAGTTGAATTTTATTACAACAAATATTATTTATATATAATTCTCCTTTTAATAAATCATAAGAAACTTCGCACTTTTCATCAATTACTTGCTTATTATCCAATAATTCAATATTTGGAAAATCAAAATATAAAGCAAGTTCATTTCCAATATTTTCTTTTTCCACTTTATAAAAATGTCCACAATAAATGCATAAATGTTTACTATGTGGTGTATAAGCAAACATACCATTATCAGTATGCATACCTCCACAATATGGGCATTTACTTGCTTCTAAAGTTATATTGTTTAATTTAGAAAGCATTAAGCCACCATAATCTTTTAAATCAATGATACTGTCTTTTAATTTTAAAATTCCATTAAATTCTTCATTATTGATAAATACTTTTACATTAGTACTATTATTTAAATTTGGATAAATAATTTTGATACTTTCTATATTTGAAGGATTCATCTCTACAATAGTTTCATATTTTTCTTTATATTCACAATCACAATAAATTGGTTCATTTAAATCAGTTTTAGTTGCTTTCGTTTTGTGTGATAAACACCAATAATCTAACCCACTATTATTTTCAATATACTTAATATTACATTTCATACTTTTATCTCCCTATATATTAGCGTTTACGACCATTATCAACAGCTTTTTCTCCAGTACCAAATTCCCACATTTTTCTTTCAATATCTTCCATACCATCAATTTCAGAATACTTATTCCCAAAAACAGCTCGTCTTTTAAGTTCAAAATATTCTTCACATGCTTTTAGATCATTATTACTTATTGCCTTTTTGGCAAGCGTCATAGCGCATGCTCTATATTGTTCTTCATTAATTGGTAAAGGTTTTATTTCAATAGACGTTATTTTTTCATCTATTTTTTCATCAGGTTCATTCCATCCCCTATCTTCCCATTTTTCATCTAATTCTCTAGCCAACCTACCTACTTCATTGTCCATTTTATTCATCTCCTTTATAATAAAAAAACAATTTAAATATAATATGTCAATATATTAATATATTTCACTATTATTTTATTAATGCTTATTCATACACAATATTTTCTTACGAATACCCAACATCATTTTATCAACAATAACAATAGAAGTATCCATTTCATTCATATCAGAGGTATCTAATTTTATTAGCTTATCATTTGATATCTTATTTTCTATTAAAGGTAATAAATGTTCAAACCCCTTTTTTAGTTTAGAAACTCTTTCAATTGTTGTTTTATTTCTATCTTCTAAATATATTTGATTAATATAATCTCTAAATACAATTATTTCTGGTTTTGCTAACATAACAAATAACAGGTCAACGTTTATAATATCTTCGTACAATTTTAATAATATTTGTTCATAAGTATTATCATCAATTTTTCCTTCATCATACATCATTTGATACCAAAAGTAATTATCAATCACACCTCTATCTTGTATAATGATAGTGGGATGTTGACAAATTTTTCTACTTAATTCTTTTTTAGATACCTCTAATGTTTTATTATTAAAATCTAAATTACTCATGCTAGAAATTTCTTGCTTTGACATAGTTTCTTTAATTAACTGAGCAGGCTCTACTGTTTTTTCAATTGTAATACCAGATTGTTTAAAGAAATTATAAACTCTATCTAAACTACTACTCTTACCAGTTCTTGGTAAACCTGAAAATTCTGTTATAAAAGGTTCAAAGTTTGGAGTTGAATTAATTAATTGTTTTAACTCATACTTTTCTTTATGTAATTTTTCTAAACGCTCTAATAACTGTTCGTTGTTTTTAAAATATTTTCTATATTCTTCCATACTACGATCTACCTATTTTCCTTTAATCAATCCAACTTGAAACTTGAAAAACAATCATTTCTGGGTTGTTCTTAACAATATATTTAATAATATCATTATCATCATCTATAATGATATTAACATTATTTATATCAATATTTTCTTTTAAATATTTACTTTTTAATTCCTTAGAAGAAAAACTATTATTTTCTACATTTTCCTTTGATATAAATATAACATTATTTATATCAAAAAAAGGCATATATTTTTTTATCCATTCAATCTTGTCTTTAACAATTATATCATTTTTACAAATAGTTAAAATTTTTATTTTAATATCTTTTTCAAGTAAATCTTTAATTCTTTTTATATTACTTTGTAATGGTCTAATTGTATTATAATCAAAATTGCCAATATCATATTCTGCAATTACACCATCCATATCGACATATATATCAATATTTTTATTATTATATTTATCTAATGTATCATAAAATTTCATATTACTCCCCCAACTCAAATTGACTACTTATTATTGTTAGAATGTATTCTTAATTAATAAATAGCTACCTTAATCATTATACTACTTTTTATAAATTTTTTCTACTTTACATTAATTTATATTTGTTTATGCAAACAAAAAAAAGCCTTATTTTAGAGGCTTTTAGTTTTAAAAGTATGTACAAGAAGAATATTGTTTACAACTTTAAAATCATAATAATTGAAAACTTTTATTTTAATCATCTATATATTTGCCTACTATTGCCCAAGATAATATTTTTCCTTTAACTTTTTCATCATAAGAAATATTATCTGGAAATTCAGAAAGACCCCAATAGTTTAAAAGTTCATTTGCTACATTCTTTATCATTTCTCTTTTAGATTTATGATCTTGTAATCTAAGATTAATTTCATCGCTGCGTTTACCTTGATTTTTATAGTTTTCTGTCAATTTATTCGCCAATTCACTGGTATATCCTTTGCTATCATAAATAGTAATTTCAACTTTTGGTCTTAATACATGTTCAATTTCTAATAAAGGAAACGCAAACAGTCCTGTATAACTATAACCATCTATCTTTAACCAATTTTTATCTGGCAACGCAACATTTACTTCTATCTTATCTTGTTCAATACTATTACTTTGTTTAAGTTTTCTTAAAACACCTTCATATAAATTATACCTAGCAACATAAATGAATAATGGATTCCCTATTAGCTCTCCATTTAATTTATCATTTTCAAATACTGAAACCTCTAAATTTAAAAGTGATTTAAAATACTCAAGTTGTTCCCTATTTAAATTATAGATATTTTGGTTTATGTCAAAAAGTAATTTATCTTTGTCAGTTAATAAACTGTCTATATCATTAAGGCTTTTATGTTCAGCACTTGGTGGTATATCTATTTCAAAAAGTCCTTTTTGTGTATCATTTTTTGTCATAAGCTCTCCTCCTAGGTATTATAATATAATTTTATCCTTTTAATAAATACAACTAATCAATATTTTAATACAAATAATATTTTCATTATGAAAGTTTGTTTCTAAATATCAAGATACAATTTTGTCTACATAAATATTATATCATAAACTTTAAATATTAAAAAATATAACCTTCATAAAATTTAAAAATTCGATTTTTCTATCAATTTGGTACTAGATTAGGTGTCACTTGGATATTTTTATAAAAATAATTCCTATAATTATTGTACTATATATTTTATAAAATGTATTTAAAAGAATGAAAAAATATGTTATAATAATCAACTAAATTGGAGGTTTTGTTTTTATGAATAAAGAGTATATATACATAGATGGTAAAGCTATAATAAAAGATGATAAAGGAAATCAAGTACCAATTGAATATTATGATAATTTAGATAAGGTATTAGTTCAAGAAAATTTAGTTGAAACTATGGAAAAAAGAATTAAAGAATTAGAAAAAGAAAGTGAACAATATAAAAAATATAATAAAAAACGTTATATCCCCACTATTTTCCCTATGGCTGCAATTATAGCAATAATAGGTGCACCTATAATGGCTTATTTTCTAGGAGATACTAGTGTATTTACATCACAAATTGATACAGTATTTGGAACTATGAATAAAGCATTATTTTTTAGTATCTTTTTCTCTACTGTACTTTTACCATTAGGAGCTTTTTTAGAAGCTCATATGTATTACATCTATAAACGTGCAATAAAAGAAGAAAAAGGAATTAATAGCGAACTTGAACTTTTAAAGAAAGAAATAGTTGTGGAAAAAGAAAAATTAATTAATTTACAAAAAGAAAAAACACGAGATGAAGAAAATAAAGAATTTAGAGTTGTGACAGTAGATGATTTAAAAGTATTGGAGGACTTTAAAAATCTTAGACAATTATATTTTGATTTAGGATATAATGGTGAAAAATATTACAAATATTATCAAAATGGTATATTGGATAATAAATTAGGGGAATATTATACTGAAGATGGAATAGAGATTGCCAAACAATATTTAGAAGAAAAAGGTCCTACACTAACAAAAAAATAACCAATTATTAAATAAAAAAATAGGTCGATTTAGAAATATATTTTAATTAGAGGATTGTAATCTGTGATTTACAGGTAACAGTTCTTTTCTTTTTTTGATTCTTTTATATAAATAATAAATTTATCGTATATCTATAGTTTAGTTTTTATAACCACATAAACTTTTTGTAAGTTGTTTAACATTTTCTTCAATTGAATCGTGATTTAAAGCAATATATTTATTATGGTTATAAAATAATTCAACTAATGATTCTTGATATTTTTCATAATCTATTTCATAATCATTTTCAGTATACATTATTATATGATTAAAATGATTTTTACCTATATATAGCAATCCTTCGCTTGGACGATATTGAGGTTCTAATAAGCAGCCATTTTTAGTATGTAATATACATGGGTTATCACCATTAGCTATTTTGGAATCAAGTAGTATTGTGCTAATCAATTTTTCATCGGCAAGCCCTCTAGGTCTTAGATATACATTTTTCATATTATAAGAAACAGCTAAAACTACAAGACCTGTATTTAATATATTTAGCATATATTCAGGGTTATTTATATCTAAAAAATCATTTGGTGAAAAAGCACAAGGAAATCGCTTGCAACAAGTCCCACAAGTTTTACATTTAGAAGAAGAGCAAAATGTTTTTTCGATATCTAATTTGGAATAATCACTTGTTATTTCAAAATGATCTATATCTGGAGCACGATTATTATGTATATTAACTAATTTGATAAGTTCTTTCTTTTTATGAATTAAATATTGTTCCTCTAATGACATAATTATCACGCTTTCTAAAACTAAATGTATTCTTTTATTTTTAGTTACATACATTCAAATTAATATATTGTATTTCTGTTTAGCGTGTATTATATAGCAAAATATTATATAATGTCAAATTTATTTTTTATGCTTTAATAGTATTTAAATAATTAAACTATTGTAAAGAATAAAAAAAGTTAAAGGCTTTTAAATTAGTACATAAATTATGATTGTTTAAAAATGTTTATTAAAGTTAAATTTAATAAACATTAATTTTGGTAAACTTTTACATATTCAATTTCATAAACAAGTGGCATATCACTATTCTTTGGTTTTAAACCTTTTCTTCCAATTGCTAAATTAAGTAATATATAATATTTTTTCTTAAATTTATTACCTTGTATATTTTTTATATTTATTTGATTAATTAATTCATCATCAATATATATTTTCATATAATCCTCTTGCCAATCTAATTTCCATACATGAAATTTATTTTGCCATTCACTATCCTTATTTTTAAAATAATCAATTGAAAGTTGTTTAGATGACCAATTATATTCTCCATTATTTGACCACATAAAATTAGCTAATATTGAAGGACTATCACCACACATATAATACTCCATTACATCAACTTCATCACAAAAAGGATATTCTTCTTCACTGCCTAACAACCATATTGCAGGCCATGAACCATCTGCTGTAGGAATTTTTGCTTTTACTTCTAAAATGCCATATTTAAATTCAAATTTTCCTTTAGTATTTATTGAGGATGAAGTAAATTCAGCATATTCTCTATTTCTTCTCCAATCATCATTATTAGGTTCATATAAATCATTTTTGATATTTTCTTTTTTACCATAAATTTTCAAACCATTTGAAAGAGCTATATTTTTATTTGTATAATATTGTAATTCGTAATTTCTTATAAACCCTTCTTCAAAATTCCAGTTATCTAAATTATTAAAATAATCTGCAAATACTAATTTCATTATTATCACTTCTCCATAAATATTTTAACATATTATTTAATTAAATAACAAAGGCTAACCAAAATTAACCTTTCATATAATTTAAAATAGATTAATTCAACTAATTTTTGGGAAATAATTACTTATTCAATCTCTTTTCATATATATAGCCTTGTTCTGTAACAACATTTTTACATTTATCAAGTTCACCATTTGGAATAGTCTTTTCATATATTTTTTTACAACCAAGACTTTCATAAAGCCTAGAATTGCAAAATTCATAAGTTAATATTTATAAACATTTAACATTATCTTGCTTAGCATATTCAAATAACCATTTTTTCTGTTTCATCTAATATTTCAAGTAAATAAATCCAAACATGCACGTTACCCTTTTCTCTAGAAAAATTTTACTCAAGTCTCATCCATTTGCATAACACAACTGCCTGTTTAATTTCATACTTTCATCGTCAAAATACTTTTTTAATTATTATCCATATAGATATAATTATAATATTTATAGAGATTTTCACAATTTTCTTTTACAAAAACAATATTTTTTTCAATTAAGTATTTAACTATATCACTAGCATTATAGTTATTTCCATAGGTAAGTAAAGAAATCTTTTTTGGTTCTATTATTTTATTAGAAAAGGTATGCATATTCCAGTATTCCATTTGTTTTTCAGATACATTACTATCGTAAGCATATAAATCTTCAATATAACTCGCTGGATAATTTGAAAACGCCTTCACCTCATCAACATCATCAAAACTAAAATCAATATTTTCTTCTAAATCTAAAATCAAGTAGACACTATTATCTAAAATATTTTTCAATTTTCTATAAGACCATATAGATTTATTTCTGCTTTTCTTATTATTAGAAATTATTGTTTTATGTATTATTTTAGGAAAGAAACTAACTTTTAAAAGATATGCGCCTATCCAATATATTAAATTACTTTTGGGCTTCGCAATAAGCCATTTAATCCAAGTGTCCATAATAACTAAAGCACCTTTATCTCCAACAGAAAAAAATATTTTTTTGCTTTTTTCAATAATTTTAGCATTTATCCCAATTTTAGGAATCAATCCTTTTTCTATAATACTATTTAAATTATTAACATTAGTATAATGAAGAAAAATATTATTTAGATTGACTTTGGAAATATCATTAGTATTTATATTTAATAGTATATCGTCTTTCATAATAATTCTCACCTATTTCTTGTTATTAATAAGTTACCATTTTATATAAATACATTTTAGCATATTTTTGGTTTAAATAATAGGGTTATTAATTCAGTATTAACTACTCACAGTGAACTATTATACATGGCTATATTATGAAAAATTATAACTACTAGTATAGGTTTGTTTTTTATTTCTTAGTAAGAAGAAAAATTTTATTTTTAAAGACTTATATTCTATTTTTAAAATAATGCAAACTATTTTAAATAAAATTAAATCATAAAAAAAATTGCCTAAGCAAATATTTTATAAAGTGGTGCCTCTAGTGGTTAGATACCAAACTGCCACAAAGGAAAGTTATTCCACCTCAAGTACAACCAAATTATACTGCACAATCTTTAACAATGGAACAAATTTATAACAAAAATATAACTTTTTTATAACAAATTTTTGGAAGAAATAAATTTTTCAAAATACTTAACACATAAATTTATAATTAAAAATCAAATCAATTTTATAATATCTCAATTTCATCATCTATTAATATATCGTATTCATCATCAAAATAATGAGCAATAATATGAAAAATAATATGAAATTTTTTTTCATTTATTCTTATTATATTACAGTCGTATTGTCCATAAATAATAATTGATATCCAACCTTTTTCGTCTTCAAACGTAACATCAGTTATATATTCTTTAATATCTGTTTTAATTCCAAACGCAGTATTTTCAAACATCTCTTTCGAAAAAGTAAATTCTAATCCAATAAATGTATTATTAACATTAAATGTAATAAATGGAGCAATTCCAGTTCTTTTGTGACCATAGGAACTGACTGAAAAATTTCCCCATAAAATTTTTGTTTCAAATTTATTGTATTCTATATTATTAATTTTTATCATTTTAAATACTTACCTTTCAAATTTAATAAAAGCAAACCACAGAGGGTTCGTCTAATTTCCCTATGGTGACCTAAGGCGAACGTTCAACAACTTATTTTTTATCATTTTCAACTAAAATATATTGGCAAAAATCAAACTTACTATTGAACTTATTTACAACATTCTTCAAACTTTTTTCACTGCAAGTAATAGTAATAATTACATCTTTTTTATATAAAGTCAATAAATCTTTTAATATATCCTCTATAACTTGTTCTTCTTCGCTTAATAAACATCTAATACATAATTTATTATTGTAATTAAAATAGTTACTTGAAATATCTCCATAATTTGGATCATAATCAAAGTTTTTATAATCAACTATTCCAACAATTCTTCCCATTTTTCGATAAACTCTATATTCAAACCCTTCATTATTAAACATTTTCTCATCATATTCTTGATACTGCTTGTTGGGATTAAGATACATAGAATTTTCTTGAGATATTTTATTGATAATTTTTAAATAAAAATTCTTTTCTTCTTGATTTAAAGTGTTAGAAACTTCATAAGCATTTAATTTAAAATTTTTAGATTTTTTAATTGTGTATTGATAATTTAAAACTTTTAAACCATTTTTATACAGCATTTTTTCCATAATTGAAGAATCATATTCGACAAAAAGAACTCTAATGTCTTTTGAATTCTTTAATTGCTGGATAACATAATTTATAAAATCTAAATCATATTTTTCGTTAATAAAAATTGTATCAAAAATGCAGTCATCTTCATAATGCACTATTTCCAATTCTGAACCATCTAACAAATTTTTAAATATTATTTTATCATTTTCTATTACTTTAATGTATTTTTCCATAATTCTCCTCTAAAAGTATAATAACAATGTCATTATACAAGTGTGTTTTCAAATTGGCAAAATTCAGTTTACATCTACGAAGAATTATATCATATTTTCAAGCATATTAAAATTCGAACCTTCTATAGATTTTAAAAGTTCGAGTTTTCTATCAATCTGGTGCCCGAGAGAGAGAAGTACAACGACTTTTTATTTTAAAGATTTACTAGCTAAAGTCAATTCTCTGTCTACTGGTTTATTTTTTGATAAAAAATATAAATACTCATACAATCCATTAGATACTTTATTATCTGAAATAAGAGAAAATCCTAAATCTTTTTTACACTCATCACAAATAATAGTTTCCAATCTTTTAGTCAATACATTTATTGATACTTCTAAAGGACAATTTCTTAAAAACGAAGGATTTATTACTTCACGCATATTTTGATAATTATATGCCCATTCAGTTAGTGGATTTTTTAAAGCATCTTTCCTTTGGCTAAATTCTTTACTATCTCTTCCTTGTTTCTCAAATGTTTCTTTCATAGAATCTTCATCTAGGTAGGGAACTACTTTTAACAATAGAACTCTATTAGGATAGTCGCTACAAATTTGAAGATAAGATTCTTCGTTTGATAAATCAATACATGGTATTTTCCCTCTAGCCAAAGAATTATCAATATCTGCTTTTTTAAAAGCATAATGTTCTAGATTAAGGCGGTTAGTATATTGATAATTCATTTGACAAATATCATCAAATGAAACATCACCTTTTACATCAGATACATTTGCTTCATCAGTTCTAGATTTACGAGTAGTATATTTAGTTATAATTTCAAGGTTGGGATATTTGGTAAGTAGTTCTCTAGAGACAAACGATTTTCCACTTCCTGTTTCACCAACAATTATTATAATTAAATCATTTGAATTATTCCCCATATGCTTATAAACCTCTCATTCTTTAATTGACCATGTCAATTAACAAGTGTGTTTACTAAATTGACAAAATTCAATTTAATTCTATAAAAATTATATCATATTTTTTAAACATATTAAAACTCGAACTATCGAAAAATTCAAAAGTTCGAGTTTTCTATCAATCTGGTGCCTTAACGGGTGACGTTTGGAAATTTTTATTAAGGTTAATTCCAATATTAATTATATCATAAATAATAGTTTTTTAAACATCTTTATTAAACAAATTATTTAAAGCAATATACCATTCATTATTTTGACTAAGTGTTGGATAATAATCCTTTATTTTTTTTAAATATGTTAGTAATGATTTTAATCGTAATTTTTTTGAAATGAAATTAACAAATTCATCATTTAATGCAATTTCATTATTTATAATATTTTCCAAATATGTGTCAACTAAATAGTTGCAAAATTTATATTCCCCAGAATTATCTATTATTTTTTGAAAAATTGCATTAGCAATTTCCTGTTTATTAGAAAAATATCTAATTAAATGCTTAGCACCTAATAAAATTTCATCATCAGTTTTATCTAGATAAGACATTTTAAAATTTTGTGCATTCAATAAAACCATCTCTTCAATTTTTATTTTTCCTAAAGAACTAAATTTTTGAAAAACCTCTATATATAGGAAGTTAAATGCTAATAATATTTCTTGTCGGTTAATATTTCCAAAAAGGTCTTTCTCAATTATCATACAAAATTCATTGAACTTATCAGCTTCTAAATTATCTATAAATGTTTTAATTATTATACCTTTATTACCTTTAATTTCTTTTCTATTTCTATATAGCATAACTAATAAATCAAACAGTTTATTTTTTGGAATTTTGCTTAACAATTCTTCAGAATACTTTTTTGAATTCGGACAAAATGGTCCTTTTATTTCTTCATACCACTCATCAATACTATTAATAGTTTTACTTTCACCTATTTCTTTTAATATAACTTGATCTAATAAAATTAAAACTGCATCTGTTATATCTTTATTATAATTCTTCTTTGTATGGCTCATTGGATTCCTAAAATATTCAATTAATCCTTTAGATAAATCACAAATACCACGATGCATATTTTTATCATTTTCTGTTTCCAATTTATTAATTTTTATTAATGGTTTCTTCTCAGAAAATGCTTTGTTTATCAAATCCACACCATCATTATCTAACAAGTCAGACTTTTTTCTTATTTCACTACATAAATATAAAATAGCGTCTCTAATTGACTCTGTATAATCTTCTTTATTGTAGTGTAATTCTATACTCTTTACAAAGTCTTCGTTTTTTAATTTTATCATAAACATACCTCCATTAAACATTCAATCCTTCTGCACTATAATTATTTATTATTTAATTTTCTATCAATTCACATTCATAATTAGATAATGAGCATTTAATTGTTATATCAAATCTATCAGTATTTCGAATCTTGGCATTATAATATATATTTTGTGTATCTACTTTTTCAATATAATTAATCATAACATATTCTAAAGGATTATTAGATATATTGGAAGTATCAAATTTTAATTCTTTTTTTTGAAAATTTTCCCTTTCTAATGTATATTCTAACAATAAACCACCTAGACATCTATTAATAAAAAGTTTGTTTTGGTTATTTTTATCATCACTATAGAAATAATTATACCTTTCATATTTATATAAATCATCTTGATTACCACAAGATTCAATCTCATCAAGTAAAATATAATCATTATCATTAATTTTATAAAATAAACCATTAATTCCACCTTCGTCGTGATGTTCTAAAGTAATATCTGCAATTGCATAGGTTTCTATATTATCATCATAATAAAAAGTATAAGAATTTATATTTTTATTTTTTAAATCAAAATGTTCAAAATCGGCATATTGGTCAATTTGTGTTTTATTTCCACAACCACATATACATAATATCAAAAAGAAAAATAAAACTACATTTTTTTTCACACTAATCACCAAGAATATTATATCAAATTTATTATAATTTAACAAAAAAATAAATATTTTCGTATTTATTTTTTTCCTATTTCTTTCTTCTTTTTTAAAATATCTTCAATTTTACTTTGCATTTTACTATCATTAATCCATTCAGAATAAAATATAGTATCTGGTGTCATATTAAATATAACTGATAACATAATCGCCATTTCATAACTTAAGTTTCTTTGACCATTAATTATCTGCCATATAAATGGTTTAGAACACCCAATAATTTTAGATAAATCATTATACGTATATTCACTTCTATCTTTTAATGATTTAAGCATTTCACATTTTTTTCTCATATAAATATATCTTCTTTTCCTCCTTTCATATAAGTAGTAATTAGTCATATATGACGTCGACGGAAGTCAAATAAAAATATATAATTTGGTTATATATGACAAATTTCAAACTAGTTTTATCACAAGAATGGAGGTGCTTGCCGTGGTTAATATAACTAATCAAGATAGAATATACATTGCTCATAATATTCTTAAATTTAGAAAGGCTAAAGGGTTAACTCAAGAACAATTAGCCTTTGAGGCTGGCACAACCAATAAATGTATAAGTGATTTAGAACTAGGTAAAAGAAATGTTAAAATTGATACTATTTCTAGAGTTGCTAAAGCACTTGGTGTTAAATTATCAGATTTAACAAAAATGAATTGACTATTTACTACCTATTTTAATTATAACAGAAAAAAGTTAGTATGTCCCTATATGATACCTTCTTTTTTCTTTTTTTATGAGAAAATTATTTATATAAGGTGGTAGTAAGGTATGAAAATAAATAATGCTTTTGACTTATTTGATTTAGTTGATAAAAATTTGCCACAAGATTATAAAATAAATATATGTAAAAATATGCGTAAATTTCGTATTGAGAAATATAATCAATTCAAGTCAGAAAATAAAGGAACTGAAAACCCATATAGTGTAGATAATATTGCCGAATTATTGGGGATTAGTAAAGTTCATTATAAAAGATTAGAAAATGTTAATGATAAATGCAAACATATAAATTTAGATAAACTGATTATTTTATCGATTATTTATGAAAAGAAACTTGATGATTTCATAAAATAATGAATAAATAAAAAGTGTAATATAAATCTTATTAATGGATTTTATTACACTTTTTATATGGATTTGGGGGTTTCAAAAGGGGTATTCCCCTTTGCACACCGTTATTGGCTTTGCCAATAGCGTAGTGTGTTTACTCTTTTGGTTTTTCAAAAAATTGTTTTGATAACTTTGTCAGTACCATTTATCAACTCATCAACTTCATCTTTAGTTGGTTCTCTATCTTTATTATGGTCACATAAATTTCTTATATCGCCTAAATGTTGAATAAATCTCCAATTAATAATGTCATAGATGTTTTCCTGTTTAAATAAATCATTATAATCACTTATACATGGTTCTTTTTTAGACAATTTTAAATTATGGTTTTTAAGCATAGTGGAAAAATGTTTCTCTAAAATAACTCCACATAGTGCACCAGCACTTCTGAGATAACCCTTTTTCCATAATTTTCTTGATGAAAGCAATTCATCATCTAATATTTCAAGTTCCATACTATTTTTTATATTGAATAAAACATTATCAACACTTTCACTTATTGATTTAATAATATTAATTTGATTAATAAATTTTATTAAAGCAGTAGCTTTTGGGTCAAAACGCTGCCTACCACATGATACCCCTGTAATATAATCGTATATTGAAAAATTAGAATAAGTTATTCCTTTTCTATTCAAACACTTATAACACTCAGCAAATTCATCATATCTATTAGGTAATATTTCCTTAACTATAATACTTGCCTTTGTATACCAGATTTGATATTCCTGAGCAATTATAAGCGCACGTTTATTTTTTACATCATCAGAAAATTTTTTTAATATTTCACTACCATCGTTATATAATTGAACAATTGAATCTTTTATCGCCTTATTCATTTTTTATTTTACCTCCTTATATAAAAATTAGCATTAAAATATATTTTTTTATACTTTTCAAATCGAAACAATTATAGCACACTTTGACAATCTTTTCTATCTATCTAATCCAAAATCATCATCTTTTGAATAATAATTATCTATATCAGCATAATCAAATAATTCTTCTTCTTTGTCAGTATCTTTTGCTATATCATAAATATCATCTTTGTTAAAATCTTCATTATCATAATAATCCTTTATTTCGGTTACTGTGGCTTGTTTTGTTTTCTCATTACCAAGTTGTAGCACTTTCCTAAAAAACTCTTTTATTGCCTTTAAAATAGCTTTTATATAGGAAATTAGATTATCATTTTCTTGTTCTAGTTTTTGATTTCTTATTTTTAAATATTTCACTTCTTTTTTTATATTATCATTTTCCTTTTCAAGATATTTGTAAGATTTCGCATATTCGTCAACTTCATTATAAACCTTTTGAATTTTAGGTTGTATTTCCATAACCTTTTTAGTTTGTTCTATTACTTTATTCATTGAATCAAAAGTATCTTTTTTCACTTTAACATATTCTTTATCAAAGATAGTTTCTTTATTAGAAGTCATTTTATTTTGTAATTCTTCCATAAATTTATTAAGTTTCTCATTTTTTGAAGTTAATTCAATATTCAATTTTCTAGTTATTTTTTTATATTGTTTTATATCTATGTGTTCATTATCACTATTTTTAATACCTCGATCTAAATCATAACCATTATTTATCATTCTTTCGTGGTATTTATCTTGTAAAATCGATAAATAATTTTTATCTTTCATATATTGCTTTTTAGAAATAGTCCATTTTTCTTTATTACTCCGTTTATCATATTTTTTAATTAAGGGTACAACTACACAATGCAAATGTGGTGTTTTTTCATCTAAATGTATAGTTGCATTTAATATTTGATTTTTACTATAACCAATGTCTTCATAAACAAAATCCATACAACAATTTGCCCATTTGATTATTTCATCTTTTGACATATCTTTGAAAAATTCTTTATCTGAAGTGAATAACAATTCATCAGCTACAACACTATTAGAGTCATCTAACATTTGAGAAAAACTTTTCTTTCTATCTTCTCTCTCTATTTTTTGTTTTTCTTCGTGTTGCTTTTTATATTCTTTAACCAAATTCATATAAGAACTATAATAATCCTTATGAGTAATTGGCACTAAATTTATATTATTATGTGATTTACTTTTATCAATATCAGGATTAGATTTATATGCCTCTTTTGTTCTCGTATTATGAGCACCAATTTGTCCTAAATCTTTCAATTTATTAATTGGCTCAACTCTAAATATGGCATAACTCAATTTTCAACACCAACCTTATCAGCAAAAATATAAGTTATTGGTGGTATAGGTATTTCAATTAATCCATAATGTGTTACTTTATTTAATCCTTTTTTATTAACTAAAGGAATTATTTTTAATGGCGTATTAAAAGAATTTTCTCTCGTATATTTTAGGCAAAATTGATGGTCATTATATTTTTCTTTTTGAATTTCCTTATAATCTATTGGATAATTAACTTGTAGTCTTTTAATATGATTTTCAACTTCTTTTCTAGTCATTGGAGCACATACTTCAACTTGCATTTTTTCCCCATTAACACTAACATCTTGAAATCTATTAATTGCACCACTATTAAACAGATTAGCATACTCCTCTATAAATGTTTTTCTAAAATTTATATTTTTAATTTCTAGTTCGTTATTATCTTTTTTGATAACCTCAATAGATTCAATATAACTCATAATTAAATCTTGTTTTTCATTTATTGATAATTCATTCCATTTTACTTCAAAACTACTTTGATATAATGGATTAATCAAACATTTTATACTTTCTAAATCTCGTTTTAGCATAATATCTTCAAAAGTAAAATTATATTGTTCTAATTCTTGCTCTTCTTTTTGTTTTAATTCGATTTTCTTAATTCTGTTTTCTAAATATTCCTTATCTTGCTTATATTCTTCTATATCAATTAATTTATTTAAGTAAGCATCTTTTAATCTAATTACTTTGTCTTTTAAAGTATTTATTTCTTTTGTTAATAATTCGTTTGTATTTTCAACTTTATGTTTTAACAATGGGGCAAAAAATTGTCTAACTGTTATGTCATATTCAATAATTGATGTTATTTGTTCTATTAAAAGTTCGATTAGTTTATCTTCTCTAATATTAGTTTTACATTCGTTACATTGATAATAAATATATCTTTTTTTCTTGCCACCCGGTGCCTTACAAGCCATTATTTTATGACAGTGTGGACACATAATTTTTTGAAAAAATATATAATCATTTCTTCTAGTATAATTGCGAGTATTCTTCCTTGATTGTTCTTGACAATCTTCCCATAACTTTTTACTAATAATAGGCTCTACAACATTTTCATAAAGGACAGGATTTCCCGTTCTTCCACCACTTATAAAATCACCTTTATAAAGTGGATTAGCAAGTATTTTTTGTATTGTAGTATCATACCATTTTTTATTTAATACTTTTTCTTCATTAAATATATTAGCAATTTTTTGATAACTACTTCCTTTTAAATATAAATCAAATATTCTTTCTATTATTTCACTTTCGGCTGGGTTAATAATTAATTTTTTATTATCTCTCATAAATCCTAAAGTTTTTCTAACAGGTATGTGCCCGTCTTTAATTGCTCCTACCATTCCAAATTTAGTTCTTTCTGATACTCTCTCGATTTCAAGTTGTGATAAAACTGTTAACATTCTTACAAAAAATCTTCCATTGGCTGTTGAGGTATTAATATCGTCCATTGCACATTCTAAACTACAACCGTGTTTTTCAAGTTCGGCTATCAATATTTCTAAATCTCTTACGCTTCTTGTAAGCCTATCTAATTTATAAGCCACTATAACATTTACATTATGATTTTTAACATCTTCTAATAATTTTTTAAATTGTGGTCTATGCTCCATATCTTTACCACTTATTCCCGCATCTTCATATATTCCATAAATATTATAATCTCTAAATTTACATAAATCTTTTAACTTTTCTTGTTGTTCTGGTAAACTATAACCCTCTCTTGCTTGGTCTTCTGTCGAAACTCTACAATATATACCAGCATTTTTTCTCATATTTTATCAACTCCTTTTCTATAAAAAAGAAGTCAAAAGAATTAGTTCAAATACTACTACCTTTGACTTCTAAAATATAATTATAATTTTGTTTATTTCTAATTTAGGCATAGTAGTACCTCTCTTTCCAATAAAAGACTAGATACTGCTTGCTTTTATTAAGTTTATATTTTATCATTTATTTTTCTTTTGTCAATAGGGTTAGTTTTTATGTGTTTTTATGTGTTTTTATATAATTTTCTAATTCGTTAAATGGTATAAATTTTTCTAATGTATTGATATAAACATTTTCACATTCATTAAAGAATAAATATGTTATATTACCAATAACTAGTTTATGAGGCTCAATATAAGCAAGATTAGTTTTAGGAATATTAATTATATTTCCTTTTTGTATTTTTTCTTTAATATTTAGAAACATTAAGATATTTTTTACTCTTTTCTTTAGTGTTTCTTCTATTTCTAATTTTTCCTTTATTATTTGCATAACTAATCAACTCCTCTCAAAGCATAATAAAAAAGGTTAACCGAAATTAACCTTTAATATATTTAAAGTCGATTAGTTCGACTAATTTCCCTATGGTGTCCCAGAAGGGATTCGAACCCCTGACCGCTGCCTTAGAAGGGCATTGCTCTATCCAGCTGAGCTACTGAGACATGTGCTCGTTTGAACACATAAATTATACACCATTTATATTTTTTATTCAATAGTTTTTAATACACTTTTTATAATTTCTTCATCATCTACCAATATATTTACTTCTTTTACATCATAATTATCTCTAACAGATAAACCAATAGTATAAATAACTTCTTCTAAAATATCCTTCTCATCATAATTATTGAATATATAAGCATTAAAATTTAAATCTAATTTATCAATTGTCTCATTAGTTGCTAATAATTTTGTATTGCTATTTAAATAGCTCATTAAATTACTATTATATACTGATGAACTAGTTAGCTCTTCAACAATTATTTTTATTTTTTCTCTATCGTCATTCATATATTTTGTAACTGGAACATAATAGGTATCGTCATTATATTTATTAACATAATAAACAGTTACATTGCATATATCCTTAGTACTTTTAATATCATACTGTTTATTAATACCATAGTTTCTATTTAAAGTACTAGGTAAATTAATGCCTGTTTGTGGTAATTTATTTAAAACCTCTCCATCAACATAAATAATAATATTATCTACACCTTCAATACTAGTTAAAGTATATACTAATGCTTCTATAATTTTTTCTTCATATTTTTCATTAACATCTAACAATTCATTAGAGAAATTTATTTTTAAAACACCATCATTATATTCAATACTTAAAACTTTTGTTTCACTTGGTAGAACTGCTTTAAAACCATTTGGTACTTTACTTTCACCACTTCCACCAGTTATTAAAATATTAATTAATTCAGTTGCTTTTTTTTCAATTTCTGTTTCTGAAACAACAACTTGTGTTCGAGCTAAATAATTATAACTATCTAACAAAAATATTTCATTTGTTTTAATCTCATTATCAACATACGAAAGTTCTTGACTTAAATTTCCTGTCAAATCAAGCTCATCTGTCGATGGAATAATATATAATAATAGTATAGCAAATAAAGCTGATGTTGAAATAAAAATTCTTTTAACCCAAAATCTTTTTAACATATTTCCACCTCTAAATAATGATATGAAAAAAAACGTAGTTTAATACGTTTTATAACGAAATTTCTCCAAGTTTTAAAAGTTCTACTACAGCTCCAGCACGTCCTTTAACGCCTAGTTTTTGCATAGCATTTGAGATATGATTTCTAACTGTTTTTTCACTTATATCTAAAACACTAGCTATATCTTTTGTTGATTGATTTTTAATCAATAACTCAAAAACTTCTTTTTCCCTTTTTGTAAGTATACTTTTATTCATATGTCCCTCACTTCCTAAGTTGGGTGGTTTATATTTCTTCCATTTTATTTTATGTGACATTTAATATTTAGTGCTATATATAGCCTATTTTTAAGCATTAAAAAAACAAATATTCTATAATTTGTTTTTTTATTAATATTCTGTTTAATTGTTTCTTTTAAAATCTATTTTATTAATTATCTTATTTTAATTATTATATCAAGTTATATGCACCAATATTATTTTTGAAATTTAACAGATATATACATTTTATCAGTGTAATTTTCTTGGATAGTTCGCATAATGTTATTAGCTAATGTTGTATCATGATTATCACTCGCAACAATTACACGAATTTGATCACCATCTTTTTTTATAAATGATTCTAAATTATATTTTTCTTTAATAAGACTCTCTAATTTTTCTTCTTCACTTTTGGACATATTTAAAGCTTTCATTTGTTCAAAAGCATTATTTTTTTCTTCAACTGTAGATTCTACATTTGTAAGTATTGCTTTTAAATCTTCTATTTCATTTAGCATTTGTTCTTCAGCTTCTACTCTAAGTGCTACTAATATTTCACTTTCTTCAATACTTACTTGTAAGTCATTATTATCTTCTGTTTTTGATACAGGGCTTTCATTTAGATAGCCATTATTTAATAGTAATTCAGATGGCATTGTTATATAATAGACACTTAAAACTAATATTAAACTAAATAAAGTTAAAAACCATAAATTCTTTTTATTTATCATATGTTTCCTCCTAGTAATTCCTATCTAGTAAAATATATTTACTTATTATTAAATTTATTACAAAAAAAATAAGGTTTTTTAATCCTTATTTTTAATTACATTATTTAACATAGTTATAAATTCATTTTTATTTAAACTAGTTGTATCTTGTTCACCAAACTTACGATAAGAAATTGTTTCTGTATCACGTTCTTTATCACCTATAATAATAGTAAATGGTATTTTTTTAGTTTGACTTTCACGCATTTTATAAGATAATTTCTCATCACGACTATCTAATTCTACACGATAACCTTGATTATTTAATAAATCATATATTTGTGTTGCGTATTCTAAATGATATTCTTGATTAACAGGAATTATATTAACTTGAACTGGTGATAACCAAGTTGGAAATGCTCCTTTATATCTTTCAATTAAATATGCCATGAAACGATCTATTGACCCTAATATAGCTCTATGAAGAACAACTGGTGTTTTCTTAATTCCATCACTATCAACATATTTTAAATCAAATTTAGCTGGTAAGCAAAAATCTAATTGACAAGTAGATAATGTGTATTCGTTTCCAACAGCTGGTTTAACATTAACATCTAATTTTGGACCATAGAATGCTGCCTCACCAATTTCTTCAGTATATTCAATATTTAGAGAATTTAAAACTTCTCTTAGTTCATTCTCAGCTTTATTCCACATATCATCATCAGGATAGTATTTTTCCTTATCTAATGGGTCACGCAATGATAAAACGCAGTGATAGTCTTCAATTTTAAAATCTTTATATGTTTCAAAAATTAGATCGACAACTTTCTTAAATTCATCTTTAATTTGTTCTGGTGTAACAAAAAGATGCGCATCATTTTGACAGAAATGTCTTCCTCTTTCAATTCCTTTAACAGCACCACTAGCTTCATAACGAAAATCATGAGC
The DNA here is from genome assembly GCA_964408085.1 of uncultured Muribaculaceae bacterium. Taxonomy (GTDB): domain Bacteria; phylum Bacillota_I; class Bacilli_A; order RF39; family UBA660; genus CAJLIR01. Next base: position 68,852 of record CAYOYB010000003.1, read on the forward strand.
TATTTCACCAATTCTAATTGGTAAATCTTTGTATGAATGTAACTTATTTGAATATATCATCATATGATGTGGGCAATTCATAGGTCTTAAAACAAAAGATTCTCCATCAACTTCCATAGCTGGGAACATATTTTCTTTATAATGATCCCAATGTCCACTAGTTTTATATAACTCAACATTTCCTACACATGGTGTCATAACATGTAGATATCCTAATTTTCTCTCTTTATCTTTAATATAGTTTTCTAATTCTTGCCAAACTATATAACCATTTGGTAACAACATAGGTAATCCTCTACCAACTAAATCATCTATCATAAATAGTTCTAAATCTTTACCTATTTTACGATGGTCTCTTTCTTTAGCTTCTTCTAATTCTTTTAAATGAGCTTCTAAATCTTCAGCATTTTCAAAACAGATACCATAAATACGTTGTAACATTTTATTTTTGGCATCACCTTTAAAATAAGCACCACTAACTTTTAATAATTTAAAATTCTTTAATTCTTTAACCGTTTCAACATGAGGTCCACGACATAAATCAGTAAAATCACCTTGTGAATAGCAACTTATAACAGTGTTTTCTTCGTCCATTCTAGAAATTAAGTCAATTTTATATTCATCATCTTTAAACATTTCTAAAGCTTCTTCTTTAGAAAGTTCATGTCTAACAATACGCTTGCCATCTTTAGATATTTTTTTCATTTCGCGCTCTATTGTTGGTAAATCTTCTTCAGTAATAGAATTATCACCTAAATCAATATCATAATAAAACCCTTCTTCAATTACTGGTCCAACCCAAAATTTAGCATTGGGATATAAATGTTTTACAGCTTGGGCTAGTAAATGGGCACAACTATGATTTAAAATACTTAAATGTTCATGTTCTTTTATATTTATCATCTTATCATTCTCCTCTTCTAATTTTTATTAAAATTTAATATTTACTAATAATATATTTTTTTTAATAAAAAAATACGTTCCTAATATAACAAGGAGCGTATTTTACGCGGTACCATCCTACCTTTTAACTTTATTTTGATAACGGCATAACCGGAATATTATTAGTATTCACTCATAGGGAGTAATTATTAAATAAATTTATTAGGTCTCAGCAGCCCCTAACTCTCTTTAAAATTTAGTTTTAATAATCATATCCTAATCATCGCATTTACAAATATATTGTATCATTTATAATTTATTTGTCAATTACTTTTTCATTGTTTTTTTCTTTTGTCTTTGTTCGTCTTTAACCTCGTTAGCATAATACTTAAGACAATTTAGATTAGCAGTAGCATTCAATTTATCAATATTATGATAAGAATTGTTAATAGCAAAATCTGCAACCAAACGTTGAGCAACAATACCTAAATAACTATTTAGTGGTGTCATTATATCTGATTTATATTTTAATTCAAGGTCACTATGTCCTAAATTTTTAGTATCGTAATAAGCCATGTTGATGTCATCGCAAATGCTTTTATACATAAATTTAAAATCATCTTCAGGTATTTTTGAAAAAATATAATTTAAGTTACTAATTATTTTAACAAATTTTTGTTGATCTTGTTCTAAATGATTTCTATATAAAAATGGTAATTTATGAGCTTCAAAATATTTTCCTACAACATAATTTACTAATCCTGCATAAGTCTTCTCAATTCTTGTAGCTAAATCAGAATACTCATTTTGAGTATTTATTTGATAACTAGCTTGAACAAAAGGTCTATATTTAGAATTTCTACTATTTTTATTAAATTCTTGTTTACTAACTTTTTCAGTCAATTTTACATTACTTTTTAAAAACTCAAAATTTCCTACTTGCTCTTTACCACGTAATTCAATACGATAAGTTAAACAAGGTCTATAATCTTCAGTTGTTAATAACAAACTATCTAATATTTGTTTTTCAAAACATTCATTAATTGAAAACATTTTATTATAAAGAAATTTATCTAATGTAGAATATTCTGGAATTAAGCAAGCAACATCTATAGTATGAATTGATAATCGAATATGTCCTTTAGCAGTTAATTCTATTGTATAAGCAAAATTACTTTCAGCATTATCTGTCTCAATCATAAAGGTATAGAGATCTTCACCATATTTTTTTCTCTTTTCATCTGCAATCTCTATTTTTTGAATTTGACTTAAATTGTGAATCTGATCAGCTAATCCATAACTTCCATTTTGTTCCTCAGCCGTTATTTCCTTTTGATAATTAATACCACTATCTATATTAAATATATTTTTAATTGAATCTAAAGCATTTAAAACACTTTCTCTGTTAAAACTACTATTTTTTAAATATAATTCAAATTCCTTTAAAATAGAATCAGTTATCTTTTTATCATCTGTATCTAATTTATAAGCTTGATTTTCAACAAATAAATCTATTAATCGTTTATAATATTCTTTATGAATATAATCTTTTTCATGATTTATAAGTTCTTTTTTATATGCCTCAACATATTTCATTACGATGTTATTAAGAATATGATTATTATTTTTATCTCGTAAATTAAATAATGTTTTATCATAACTAAAAATTCTTTTTAGATAAATGAAATTATCATCATTATTAATAAAATATTCTAAAACTTCATAACGTCGATCATAATCTTTTTCTTTTGATTTAGCATTCATTTTAATAATCGATTTAATGAACTTTTTATTAGATTTTAATATTCTACGTTCAGAACTTTTTTTAGGATACTTTTTATTTTGATATGTTATAGCACTCTTTACTTCGCCTAATTTTATTATTAAATTTTCATCTAGTAAAAATTCGCTATTAAGATTATAAATGGTAATATATTTTATTATCAAATATAAATACTCATCAAACTCTATTGGTGATTTTTCTATAATTAAATATTTCCAAATAACAGCAACATCGAGTGGATTAATATTTTCTAGACTTTTAGTCTCAATAAATTTATTTAAAAGTTCTGATTGTCTTTTATTAAGTATTATCTTATCTTCCTCGATTGGCTTATTATTTAAATTACTATTTTTTAAAGCTGTACTTTCTCTTTTCTTCAAATAAGTTGAATATTTTAATAACAATTCTTTTTCATTAGTTAGAGCATTAATATCACTTTTAGCTTCTACTTTCAATATTCGTTTTTTATTTTGTGGATCTTTAGCATCAGCCAAACTGATATAAGAAGTTTTATCACCTCTAATTTGACTAATATTTTTATTAATCTCTTTAATTTTTTGATTAATAATAATTAATTTATCATCAGTATCTAGACACTTAATACTAGATATAAATTCATTTTTTTCAAATTTTTTTACTAATTTTTGTTCAATTAAATTCATTTTAAATCCCCCTGCTACATTTTTTAATTTCTTAAATTTTGACTTATCATTTCTATTTGCGATGTTAATTGTTTTATTCTTTCAGTAATTCTACCTGCTTTTATCACATCAATTCCATCTCGTGTTACACTCAAATGTTCTTTTAATTGTTCTAAAGTTAAATTTGAGGTAAAAAAGGTTGGTAATTTTTGTTCCATACGATACTGAACTAGTGGACATAAAATTTCATCTCTCCCCCACTGAGTAATCGCTTCAGCACCAATATCATCAATTAATAAAATTGGTGATTTTTTAGCTAATTCGTATTTTTCATTATAATCATTTTGAAACGATGCTTTTAATTCTCTTAAGAAATCTGGCCAAAATACGATTGTACTTTTAAAATTCTTTTTCGCTAATTCGTTTAACATAGCTGTTAATAAATAGGTTTTGCCACTTCCAAAATTACCACATAAATATAATCCTTTTAAATGTCTATCTTTTTCATAATTAGTTATAAAATCTTTGATAGAAGAAATGGCTTTAAATCTATTTTTATCATTTGTAAAAATATCTTTCATTTTTGCATCTTTTAAATAAACTGATGAACCAATAACATTTATATTTTTTAAATAACTATTTTGTTCTTCTAATTTTTTTAAATATTTACATTTTTTATATTTAAAAATTAGAGCATTATTTTTTACAATTGGAAGATACGCTAATCCTTCTATTTCATTTTTACATTCTAAAATTGATTCACAATTTTGGCAATTATGATATTCTAAACTAGATTTTTCTAAAGATGAGGTATAATTTTGCAAGTGCTCACGACTTAATTTTAAATGTGAAACTAAATCTTTGAATTTTTGTTCTTTAAGTGCCTCATCATAATTTTTCTTTAAATCGTCATTATAATCTTTATCATATAAATTTTTAACACTATCTTTTATTGTTTTCATACATCACCTACTTAAATTCACTTAGCATTTTTTGCATTTCTTCTTGTTCTTCTAAAGTTGCAACATCTGCATTAATATTCTTATCAAACCAATCTGGTTTTTTTATTTCTTTTTTAGGTTTTATTTTAGTTTCTGTTATTTTTTGTCGTTTTTTATATTCTTTACCAGCAATATTCATAGCCTCTTCAACTGTTTTAATATTACTTCTAAGCCACTGACTAGCAATTGTTTCAACGAATGTTCGATTAAGCTTATTGTCATTGATTTTAAGTACATAATCAATTAACACATTAACTACACCAGGCATCATGTTTAAATCAACTAATAGATAAGCAACAATATTTAAATCAGCAGCAGATGGCTTTATACCACCATTTTTACTAGTCAAAAATTCATATGGTGAAACAGTTTCAAATTGATAAATAATTTTTGATTTTTTTGAGGTATCAGAAATATTTTTTCTTAGATATTCTGGTTGCTTTTTATAAATAATTGTTGGTAAAGTCCCAGCATTTTCAAATTTATAATACTTTTCACAATTATTTTTTAATAATTCAATATTTATTTTTCTTTTCTCATCAATTGAATTCATAATTATTTCTTGCATTTGTTCATTATTAAAACTATATATAAAAGCCAATTTTAAAATAGTATCTTTTATTTCTTTATTAATTAGTCTTAAATTTATTTGCTCTTCAGGTATTAAAGCAAGCATCTCGTTTAAATTAATTTTATCAGAAATAATTATTTTTCCTTTATTATTCGCTTTAATATCTCCATAATAATCTAAGGTTGGACTATTTACTGCATAATAGACATCACTAAATGAAGAGGTTATATTTTCATATTCTGTTAAATTCAAATTTGGCAAGCGATAGTAACTAATTATTTTTTCAAATTCAGCTTGTCCAATATTACTTAATAATGATGTGTTTAAAATTGGATTATTAAAAAATTCATAAGCATTTAAAGGAGCATATAATTCATATATATAGTTATTAACACTACCTTTTTTATAATAAGTTTTTAGCAATCCAATACCTTCTAATTTTTCTCTAGATGCTAAAATAGTATCTAAAGCTAATTGAGTATTAGTCATAAGATGATGGTGTGTCCATTCAAGTGAAAATATCTCTGATTTATCTAGATATGCCCAAAGGGAAAAATAAAGATTGGCTGCTAAAGCACCTATAATTGGTTGATATAAATTTATAATTAATTTTTTATCATAGTCAGTTAGAATTGTTTTATTAACAACTACAAAAGTATCGGCTGGTAATAAGGCAACATTCATCATATTCACCCCCTGAACAAATTTCTATTTTTATTTTAACATATTCTTAAAAAAAAAGAAATTGATTAATAAAAAAATAAAAGCAATAATTGCTTTTATTATTCAGGTATAGCCACATTTACACTATATTCTACTTTAGCTGCTTTAGATAAATCTAGATTACATGGTGTAGTATAAAATACTTCTGCGTCATTTTCTAAAGTTTCATTAACAGTACTTGTTAAAATAGTAAGAATTTGACCATCTTTATCAGTAACAGTCATTTGATAATTCTCTAATGTAAAGATTTCTCCAGAACGATTTGTAACTTTAGTAACAATTGATGATATACCATCTTCAATTTTAAAAGTTGTATTTTCAAATACAATTCCATCAACATTTTTTTCGCCAATTACATTTTCATCGGTAATGACTGTAGCATTTTCACCATTATTAGTTTTATTATCATTATCTCCATTTTTTCTAGTACATGAACATCCTGATAAGAACAGTGTTCCTATTAGCATTGATAAAATAATTTTTTTCTTCATAAATCTATCCTCCTACTATTAGTATATCATGTTTATTTATTACAATCAATATTTTTTTACTTCAACCATTTCATAAGCTTCAATAATATCGCCCTCTTTTAAATCGTTGTAATTTTCAATTGTAATACCACATTCAAGACCCTTTTTAACTTCTTTAACAGAGTCTTTTTCTCTTTGAAGCGAATTTATATTTCCATCATATATAACAATGCTGTCTCTTATAATTCGAGCTTTAGCATTACTTTTTATAATACCATCAACTACATAACTTCCAGCAATTGAGCCAACACGAGAAAATTTAAATATTTTTCTGATTTCAGCACTTCCTAATATCTTTTCTTCTAAGACAGGGTCTAACATACCTTTCATAGCTGCTTCCATCTCTTCAACAACTTTATATATAATATTGTATAATCTAATTTCTACATTGTTATCTGCAGCATATTCTTTTAATTTATTATTTGGTCTAACATTAAAACCAATAATTATAGCTTGTGAAGCCTTAGCTAAAACAATATCACTTTCGGTAATTGCTCCAACGCTACTACGTATAACGTTAACTTTAACATCTTCAACATCAAGTTTTTCTAAAGCATTTTTAACAGCTTCACTACTACCATTAACATCAGCTTTTATAATTACATTGATTTCTTTAGCGCCATCTTTTATTTTCGAGAATAAATCTTCTAAAGTTACAGCAGTTGTTTTGTGATTTTGAGCCAATCTAGAATTAGTTTTTCTAGTCTCTCCAATATTACGAGCTTGTTTTTCAGTTTCAAATGACATAAATTTATCACCAGCCATTGGTGTTTCATTTAAGCCTGTTATTTCGACAGGTGTTGATGGGATAGCTTCGATAATTTCTTCATTTTTATCATTTTTTAAAGTTCTAACTTTTCCATAAGCAGTTCCAACAACAATTGGGTCCCCTAGTCTTAAAGTTCCATTTTGAACTAAAAGGGTAACAACTGGTCCAACTTGTTTATCAAGACGTGATTCAATAACTGTACCAATTGCATATCTTTTTGGGTTAGCTTTATAACTTTGCATATCTGCTATCAACAAAATATTTTCTAATAATGAATCAATTCCAATATTATTTTTAGCTGAAATTTGATTATATAATGTATCTCCACCCCAAGTATCTGGTATTAAACCATAATCTGATAATTCTGTCATAACCCTCTCTGGATTAGCGCCTGGTTTATCAATTTTATTAATAGCAACAATGATTGGAACATTAGCTGCCTTTGCATGATCAATAGCTTCTTTTGTTTGTGGCATAACACCATCATCAGCAGCAACTATTATGATAACAATATCAGTTATTCCTGCTCCTCTAGCACGCATTTCTGTAAAAGCTGCATGGCCTGGTGTATCAATAAAAGTTATTTTTTCATCATTACACATTACTTGATATGCACTTATAGCTTGCGTAATTCCACCAGCTTCACCATCGGCAACATTGCTCTTTCGAATTGTATCAAGTAAAGTAGTTTTTCCATGGTCAACATGTCCCATAATTGTTACAACAGGAGCTCTTTTAACCAAATCTGCTTCATTATCAATAATTTCGTATTCTTCAAAATTAGTAACATCAGCTGTTTCTTCTCTTTTTAGTTCTTTATTATAATCAGCAACTAATAGTTCAGCTGTTTCAAAAGTAATGCTGTTATTAACTGTTGCCATTATACCTAAAAGGAATAATTTTTTAACTAATTCAGTAGAAGGAACATTAAGTAGACTAGCTAATTTTCCTACTGTCATATCCTCACTATATAAAACAACATTTTCATTGTTAGATGGATTATTAGCCATTAATTTTTCTTTATTTTTATACATTTCTTTCTTTTTAATAGCAAGATCTTTATTATTTTTCTTAATATTATTGACCTTTTTCTTTATTTTTTTTACCTTTTCATCGTTAACATCTTCTTTAGATGTTTCAATTATATCTTGGTCTTGATCTGTATAATTATCTACTACAACCTCTTCCTCTACACCTGCATCGCTTGCAAAAGCATTATCTAAGATAACAATTGCGTCTTCATCTAACAAATCGCTTTCTCCATTAACTAAAATATCCAATGAATCACACTTTTTTAAAACCTCATCAACAGATTTTTTTATATCTTCGGCATATTCAAATACAGACATCATAGAAATCACCTCTTTCTTATTTTACTAATTCACATAACTCATCATAAATTTCTACTGGAACATTCATTTCAAGGACTCTATCTAGAATCTTACTTTTTTTAGCTTTTTCAAAAACATTTATGTCTTTTTTTAAGTAAGCTCCTCTTCCGTTTAATTTTCCAGTCGAATCAACAACAATACTACCCTCTGGTGTTCTTACTACCCTAATTAAATCTTGTTTAGCGCATTTTTCTTTCGTTATTACACAACTGCGCATAGGAATCTTTTTTGTTTTCAATTTTATCACCTCACAAGATTAAATAACAATATTTATGCCCTCTTCTTTAGCTTGTTCATATGTTTTTACATCTAATTTATAATGTGTTAAACGAGCAGCTAAACGGATATTTAAACCTTTTTTACCAATAGCTAATGATAAGTTGTCTTGGTCAACAATAACCATAGCTTCACGCTTTTTCTCATCAGTTACAAAAATACTTAAATTTTTAGCTGGACTTAAAGCATTTTCAATAAATTGTTTAGAATCACTATTATATTCTACAATATCAATTTTTTCACCATTTAATTCTTCAATAATTTTGCTTATACGAGAACCTTTTTCACCTATACAAGAACCAATCGCATCTACATTACTATTTTCTGAATAAACAGCTATCTTAGTTCTGTTTCCAGCTTCTCTAGCAACACTATAAACTAAAATTATTCCTTCATTAATTTCTGGTATTTCCAATTCAAATAATCTTTTAACAAAACCATAATGATTTCGTGACAATAGAATAAGAGGACCTTTTCCACTAGTTTCTACTTTAGTTATATAAACTTTTAAGCTAGAACCCATTTTAATTGTTTCTCCAGGAATAATTTCTGTTTTAGGTAATATTCCTTGGGTTCTACCTAAATCAATATAATAATTTCTAGAATCTTCCATCGCAACGATACCAACCATTAATTCATCTTGTTTATCACTAAATTCGTCAATTATTGTATTTCTTTCAGCTTCACGAATTTTTTGAATAACTACTTGTTTAGCAGTTGCAGCAGCTACTCTACCAAAGTCTTTAGGTGTAACTTCTTGTTCAATTGTTTCTCCTACCTTAATATTAGGAACCATTTTTTCTGCCTCTTCTTGTGTTAGGTGAATTCTTTCATCAAAGTAAATTATTTCTGGTTCATCATCCTCTTCATCTTCCTCAATATTATCAACTTGATCTGTAGGAATTGTCTCTTTTGTATCGACAGATGATTTAGTTTCTCCTCCATCTGTATCAGCAGCTACAGGTAAACTTGTAACCTCACCATGATCATTAACTTCAACAACAGTTTTATAAGAATAAATATGAATTTCTCCACTAGTTCTATCAATATCAACACGTACGTTTGATAATGAATGATAATTCTTTTTATATGCTGAAGTAAGAGCTAATTCCATCGCATCATAAATAATATCTTCAGAAATACCTTTTTCTTTAGATAATAAATCAACAGCTTTTTTAAATTCTTTTGTTTCCATTTTACTCACAACCTTTCTCTTTTGAACAAACATCTAAAATATATTTATCATCAATTGGATCTTGCTCATCCAAAATAGGATTAACTAAATTACTAATGATAACACAATCATCTACTGTAATTATATCTTTTTTATCAATTATTAGTCTTAAAAAATTATTACCATTTTCTTTTTCATAAACAACACTATCAAGTATATATCCTTGTTCTGTTATTGTCTTTTCTAACATTTGACGTATTTTATCTTCAATTTCCATAATTCCTCCAAATTTAAATTTAAAGAGTGGGAAACCCCACTCTTCGTCATGTCTAAAATGATTATAACATAATGCTAGTTAATTAGCAACCCTTTTTAATAACTTAATTAAATATCAAAAAAACTATTAATATAAGCTGCTTACTTGTTCATAAGTTAACCCTGTCACATCTACTATAAAATCTATATCTACATTTTTATTGATTAAATTTTTAGCTAGCATATTTTTTTCTTGACTAATCCCTAAGGAAATGCCTTCTCTTTTTCCTTTAATTTCTCCCTCAAGCTTTCCAACTTTATACGCTGTATCATAATGTTCTGTTTCATTCATCATTAATTTTTCTATATCTTCCATCTTTTTATATTCCTCACTATCTAAATTATAATCTTTTATTTTCTCTAATATTTCTTGATATGTTTTATCTTGTATTATTTTTTCTAATTTAAAAATATCTTTACAATTAAATAATTTTACTAATTCATAATACTTATTTTGTTTATTTCCTTTATCTACTTTACTTAAATTAAATATTTGATACTCTAACTTTCTAGTAAATATCTTGTTTTTCTTTTTTAATCTAATTATATCTTTTATCTCATCATTAAATAATGGATAATTTATTATTGCATAAACTTTAATACTTTTTAAATTTTGATAATCCTCTCCTTCTTTTAAACAATGATTATGTATTACTGCTGATGAATAAAATAATAATCTATCACAAAAATTATATCTATCGATATTTTGTAATTCTAGTATTACTATTTCTCCATCAATATTAAGTAACATATCTACTATTCCTACTTTACCATTTTTATTTAATTTAAATAATTCTGTATTTAGATATGATATATTACCTGCTTCAACATTAAAGAAATCTAATAATAATTTTTTTAAATATAACTCATTACTAAATATTTTCTTGAATAAGTAATCATTTTCTAATGTATAAAACCTCTTCATAATGTTACTTTATAGTTAAATTATATATTATATTTTTTACGACGTCAATATTAAAATAAATATATATTTAACATCTTATCCACCTCCAATTATTAACATACATTAAATATTTTAAAAATCCTTTTAAAATACAAAAAAACTTTAAAAATTAAATTTAAAGTTTTTTCTATTTTCTTTATTATTAAAGAGGAATTGTTAATATAAATATATATATCTATAAAGTAGTAATTTGGATTCACACTAATTTTTTTTATTTTAAAATTTATTTATATTAACTTAACCTATAATATATATTAAATACATATTACCTTAATTTAATAAACTATCTAATTATTTTATATTCAATATTTGTTGCTTTTCTTAAGTCTTTATCGACTGAATTTTCAGCTGTTCTTGTTTGTTTACCTTTTAACTTTTCTCCAAAGTAGACACTCATTTCAATAGTTTTTTCATTACCTTGTTCGTCAGTGTATGTTATATATGCCATTACTGTTGACAAGCTTATTTCTTCTTCACTATTATTTGTTACTTGACTTACTATCTTTGACATATTTCCATCATATGTTATTGATGTATTCGTAAACGATAAAGTTTCTACTGTTTTATCACTAACCATATCTTCATTTGTTATATTGACTGGATTTTCTACACTTGGTTCATTTGTATTTGTTTTATTATCAATATTCTCTTTTTTATTACATCCACATCCTGTTAGTATTGTTACTAACAGGATGGATGTTATTACTATTTTTTTCATTTGTTAATCCTTTCTTTTTTTCTTTATTGTACAGTAACAGTAAATTCTTCTGTTGGCTTTGAATAACCAAAATCTCGATAATTACTTCTAACCTTAAATGTATATATTCCAGGTGTAGAGAATATATATACTCCTCCTTTTGCTGAACTTGACATATTTTGCCATTCACCACCATTGATACTTATTTGTCTTGTAAACTGTGGAGAACCACCAACTACTACTAGATTAGTTGTGACAGAATCACCATTTTGTAAAGAAATTGCGCTACAATTTTTGGCACCATTTGTATTTATATCAGTTATCGTACAATTTTGTCCAATATAGAAGCTCAATTTTGGATTAGCAATTGAATAGTTATCCATTATAGTAGTTGGATGGTTATTTAATTGTAAATTATTTATCTTTATATTATTACCAGCTGCCCTTAATTCAACATAACCCGATTCTTGAGTTGTATATATTCCACTTGCAACTTTACTACTATTTATAATAGTACAACTCGAGGAATCATTACAAAATTTTATATAACCTGAAATACTTGATTGACTCCAATCAAAAGAATAACCTTTATTTGGAAGATATAACTTTACAGTCAAATTTATTCCATTAATATTAACATTATTATCATTAATAATAATACTACCATCTGGTTCTGAATCAACTATTAAATATACAGGATTTGTTATTGTCTGAGTAATACTTTCTTTTGTATTTAATTCATTTTGTCCATCATTTACGAATGTTCCATTTATTACTCTTGCCTTTATTTGATGATTTCCATTTATTAGCCCAGTAAATGTATATTCATTACTTGGTTGTGGTTCACTTGGTAACCATGCTCCATTATCGATACTAAATTGATATCCTACAATATTTGACTCACTATCTGCTCCACTTGCTGTTACTGTTATACTATTTGTTGTTGCTGATTTTTGTGTTACACTTGCTACTGTTGGTGCTGTCCTATCTATTTCTGTAATTGTTAATGAGCCACCATCTTTATAGTTGGTTCCATCTGATACTTTATAATAGATACTTCCATTCTCTTCCATTGTTAAAGTTGGATTACTATTTACTTTATACCATGTTTTTGCTATCAATATTCCATTTGTATTTATTATCTCTCCATCACAAGTAAAACTTGCATCTTCTACATCTCTACAAGTTATAGATTCTATATTTGTTGTTACGTTTACTGTTGGCATTACTAAATATGTTCCTTCTCCTATAAAATTAACTGTTGCTGTTTTACTTTGACTCCATCCATCGGGACTTGGTGTTGCTGTTGGTTTTATTAATTCCGGTTTTGTTGGTGGTGTTACTGGTGTATCACCACTAGTACCTTCACATTCAGCTGTTCCATCGCTACTTGGATAAATACATTTAAAACTATTTATAGTTAAATCTGCTGTTATTTCTTTCCCGCCATTACTTATTATTACTTTACCACTTGTTGGTTTTGTCCCTTTAAAACTTAAACTACTTAAACCTGTTAAATTATAACCTGCTAGTTCTGTTATTAAATTGCAACCATTTTTATCACAAGCAAACTCTATATCATCATGCGGTAATGAACCATTATTTTCTAACATAAAGTTTGTTGCATAAGTTTCTGCTGCTTTTACTATTCCATATGTTGAATCTTTTGCTGCATTTAGTCTTGCTTTATTTAATATTTTTAATATTTGTGGTACAGCTATTAAAGCTATTATAGCTAAAATAACTATTACAGCTAATAATTCTATTAATGTAAATCCATTTTTCTTTTTCATTTTTACTACTCCTTTTGCTACTTTATACACTCAATTATAACATTATAATTATTAGTTTTCAATAATTCCTATTTACCTTTTTTATTATTGACATTATCTTTATATTTATTATAGAGCACTTAAAATTTATTTTGAAGAATTTTAATGTTACAATCAAATATAAATATATATCATTTATTTAATTAATATAAAATAAATAAAAATACTTTTTACAATTTTATTTTTTTCGTTTATAATATCTAAAGGAGATGATTAATTTGAAAAATGACAATAAAGAAATAAAAACTTATATTTTACTTTTTTGTGCGATTGTTTTATACGCTATTTTAATAACAATTAAAAATATACCACTAATGGTTATAGGAATTGATGCTTCAAAAATATATAATATTATTTGCCAATTTTTTGCGATTGGAAGTGCTTGTTTTTTCTTTTTTAGTTGGAGAAAAAGATCTTATGAAGAAGTACTTGAACAGGTAAAAAAATATATTGCTGGTTTAGGCGCAATTACTGTTTATTTTTTATTATCAGAATTACAACTTTTACCATTTCAACTTTTAGATATCGATATAACAAAAATACCAGTTTATCTAAAAATTATTTATTTATTATGTTATGAAGCAATTTTAATTGGCATTATTATTTTAATTCACTTAAAAAAAATAAAAAGAGATTTTACACTTCTTAAACAAAATCATAAATCTTATTTTAAAGATTGCTTAAGATTTTGGTTAATCGCATTATTTATTATGTATGTAAGCAATTTTATTATTTTTCAAATTCAATCAGGATTACCAACTAATGAAGAAATAATAAGGGAACAATTTCAAATTAGTCCTATTTATATTTTTATAAGTGCTGTTTTATTTGCGCCAATTCTTGAAGAATTAATTTTTAGACAAAGTTTTCGTAATTTATTTAAAAACAAATGGTTATTTATAATTATTTCTGGTCTTGTTTTTGGTGGTATGCATGTTTTTACAGGTGATGAAGTTTCAATGGTTGATTTACTTTATATAATTCCTTATTCAGCACCAGGTATGGCATTTGCTTATATGCTTTATAAAACTGATAATATTTTTGTATCAATGGGTTTTCATATGTTACATAATGGTATTATGGTAGCATTACAATTTCTTTCAATTTATTTTTTATAATAAATTGATTTTTTTATCAAAAAATTTTATTATTGTGTTAAAATAATATTAGGTGATAATAAATGAAAAAACAAAATGACCAAGAACAAAAATCATCTAAATCAAAAATAATAAAAATATTATTTACTATTATATTTTTATTAATTTTAATTATTTTATATGCTCGATTTATCGGCACAAAAGGATTAGTCATTAAGGAATATAAGATAATTGATGATAGTTTTGTTGATAATTTTTATGGTTTAAAAGTGGTTCATATATCGGATATACACTATGGTGATGCAACTAATAAAAAAGATTTAGAACAAATTGTTGAGAAAATCAACTTATTAAATCCTGATATTGTAATTTTTACTGGCGATTTATATTCTAATAAAATAGAAGAACAAAAAAAAGATGAATTAATTACAAATCTCAAAAATATTAAAGCAAGTATTAAAAAGTATGCGATTAAAGGTAATCATGATAGTGAAACATGGGACGAAATTATTAAAGAAAGTAATTTTATTGATTTAAATAATAGCATTGATATAATTTATAATAATAATTCTAATATTTTAATAGCTGGACTTAATACTAATGAGAATATTTTAGAAGGTATTGAAAAAATTAACAATCTTTTAACACTTGATGAAAACAATCCAGAAAATGAACAAGAAAAACAAAATATTGATTATAAAATATTATTACTCCATGAACCAGACAAAATTTTAGAATTTGATTATAGTAATTATGATTTAATATTAGCTGGTCACTCTCATAATGGTCAAGTAAGATTACCTTTTGTTGGAGCATTATATACTCCTAAGGGTTCAAAAAAATATTATGATGAATTTTATGATTTAGGCAATACTAAATTATATATTTCTAGTGGAATTGGAACTTCAGTATTAAAATTTAGATTATTTAATAGGCCATCAATCAACTTCTATCGTTTTTCAAATAAATAAAACAAGTACGTAAATACTTGTTTTTATAATATAAAATTTTTATAAAAATTTTTCATTAATTTTTTCAAAAAAATTATAATTTTCTAATCTTAAACATTTAATACGTTTTTTATTAACAAATGTTTCAATTTTTTTTACATCTTTATAAATATTGTTATCACCATCAATAGTTATTAATAAATTAGTATTATCTTTTTCTGGAATAATTGTTATAAAAGTATTTTCTGGTATAATAATCGGATTAATTAAACTACGATATGATTTACTATTAAGTGGGGCAATTGGCGTAATTTGCAATGTATGTAAACTATTTGCCACAATAGCTCCCCCAAAACTTAAATTATAGGCGGTTGACCCAGTTGAAGTTGATATTAATATACCATCACCAATAAATTTTTCTAACTTAGCATCATTAACTTTAATATCTAATTTAGTTGTATTTAAATCTTTATCACGTAATACAATTTCATTTAAAGAATAGAAAATAGAACTATTTTCATTCGTTATAATTTTAGTTTCTTGGATACCTACTTCGTCTATTTTAAAAAGATTATTATTAAGTTTATAAATAAAATCATCAATATCATCTATTTTAATTTCTTGTAAAAAACCTAAAGTCCCAGCATTTATTCCTACATAAAGAGGTTCACTTTTAAAATTATTGCTTTTAACCATTCTTAAGAAAGAACCATCACCACCAATAGCTAAACATAAATCTGGATTTTCTAAAACAACAGAATAATCATTTTGGGTTAACTTATCTATAACTATTTGTTTTATTTTATTTGCTTTAGCATTATCATTACAAAATATTTTTACAGTGTTAATTTTTCTATTCATTTATTTAGAATTATTTTCTTTATTAATTTTTGTCTTGTAACGAAATAATGCTGAAGGCCTATGTCCTCCACCAGTTTTTACTTTATCAGTTTTTTCAACCTTATTAGCTATAATTCTTCTAAAAGCTGGATCTAGCAATTTTTTATCTAGAATAACCTCATATACTTGTTGTAATTCACCCAAAGTAAAATATTCTGGCATCATATTGAAAACTATATCAGTATATTCTAATTTATTTTTTAAACGAGAAATACCTGAGGCAATAACAATGGCATGATCAAAAGCTAAATTGTTATTTTTAATTGCTTCATAGCTATAACGATCAGTTGTTAAATCTTTTAATGTTTTTTTGATAACAACACTAAATTCTTCAGTTTCATTATCAAAAGTAATATGAATATTTTTGTCATCTTCTAAAATTCTCATATTAAACCATGAAGCATTCTCAGGAATTTTTTCATTTAACATATTTTTATCAATAAGAGCCATGTAAGCAGTACTAACAATACGCATTCTAGGATCACGATTAACACTACCAAATGTATAAAGTTGTTCAATATAAATATTATGTAAGTTTGTTTCACTAGCTAAAATTCTTTTAGCAGCATCATCTAAAGTTTCATCGATACCAACAAAACCACCAGGTAAACACCACTTATCTTTAAATGGATAATCTTTTCTTTTTACCAATAAAACGCTGAAATGTTTTTCATTAAGTTTGCGATAATTATCAGTTACACTATCAGAAACACTAAAAATAATGATATCTGTTGTCATTGATAATTTTTCAAATTTAGTTGAGTCATAGTGTTTTAAAAATTCTTCTTCACTTTTATATTGCATACATCTACCTCCTACAAATTATTTTTTATATCAGGGAATAAATCATATACATTATACCCTAATAAATCATCAAAATATTTTTTTAATTTTTGAGCTTCATTAATATGATAAACAGTATTTTCAAATACACCATATCTAGTTATTAAATCTATTAGTCGTTTTTCTAAAGTGACAGTTTTCTTTGTGCACATTAAGTCACAAAGATTGATTATTTTCTCATAAATTGTATATTCATGATTTTTTATAAAATTAGTCCTAAAAGGAATATCATCTGGAATACCACCTGCAACACATTTATAATCATTATTTAGATAAGAATGCGTTAAACAAACATTACAATATTCATCATCATATCCTAATTCTTTTAAATATTCATATCCCTTCATTGGATGAGAAGTAAACTTAATCAATTTTCCAATATCATGTATATAGCCTAGAGCCTTAGCCTTTTCTTTATCTAAATTTAAAGCTTCAGCGATTATATAGGCGCAATTACCAACACAGATTGAGTGATAAATCCAACCATCACATTTTGTTTTTCCTTTAGCATTTTCTAACATTTTAAGTGCTTCTTTACTGGTTAATATCATTTTATCACATTCCTTTAGCAAAAATACTTATTTATATAAAATTGGTCAGCATTTTCTTATTATCAATTTGATTATAACATATTAGAAAAAAAATTAATATAAATTTATTGTAAAAATAATAATTTTATTATATAATGTATATAGATGAACGAAAGTTCATAAAATAAAATGGGAATACCTAGTTTAGAAGAGTTAGGTACTATCCCAATTGATTTAGAATGAGTACCGACTTATGCAGTTGGTACTATTTTTATTATCATAAGTAAAATTACAATAATAAGGAGAATTATGATAAAACAAAGAGTCCTCTCTATCTTTCTCATAAATATCACCCCTTTCACCTTTTAAAAAGTAAAAGGGAATAGTACCTAAACTAACTAAGTATTCCTATAACAATTATACAGAACATTTGTTCTTATGTAAATATCATTTAGATAATTTCTAATAATTGTTTTATTATTTCATTAATTACTAATTGTTTGTTTGCATTACGTGATTTTTCAGTTGCTAAAACTTCTAATAAATAATCCTGATTATTATCTTTATCATAGATGCAAATAAATACTTTATTATCTTCGCCAAAAAGATTACGTTTATCAACACGATTTAATTTACCTGTAATTCCAACACCATAATTTGAATTAGCAAATGCAGCAATATTACGGGCCATTTCTATAGCAGTTTCTTTACTATAAACAGAATATTCATCAATTATATGTGGGTCTACACCCATTTTTATTTTATATTCATTAGAATAAGTTACAGCACTAAATTTTAAAATTTCACTAGCGCCTTCAATATCTGTAATAGTGCTTGCTAAAGCTCCACCTGTACAAGATTCCATTGTTGAGATTGTCTTATTTTTATTAGTTAAAATTTCAATTATTCTTTGCATATTTTTTTGTTTTTCCTTTCTCATAAAATTTATCTATTATAGGAAACATATATTCTTTTATATAAGGTTTAACATTTTTTATAATTTCCTCTGGGATTCCATAATAAGCTTCAGCTAATGATCCAGTAATTGCAGCTATGGTATCGCTATCTCCACCTATTGATATAGATGTTCTAATTGCATCTTCAAAACTTTCAGATTCTAAAAAACAAAATATTGCTTGTGGAACTGAATTTATGGCTTCACTAGTAAAAATATAGTTTGTTCTTAAATCGTTTAAATCATATTCTAATGAAAAATAATTTGTTTCTAAAAATTCTTTTAGTTTTTCTTTAGACATACCATTTTTTAATAAATGTATAGAAAGAGTAATCGCTTCACTACATTTAAGACTTTCCTCATGATTATGGCTTGGTATTGTTGCTTTATAACTTTCTTCTTTTATTTTAATTACATCATCAAATAAAAATCCTACTGGTGATATTCGCATAGTGCAACCATTTCCATAACTATTTCCTTGAGAATTACCATTCAACCAAGATACAAAACCTGAACCAAAACGACTTCGTCCATAAATATCCTTACCTAAACTGATTTCTCTTAAACCATATTCCCTTAATTTATCTTCATATGATGCATTAGACATAATAGCATCGGCAATCGCACAAGTTAAAATAGAATCATCAGTTACTGAGCTATTGTTATCAAATAAAGGAATATTGGTATTCATAATTTTTATTCTTTCTTGATATGATCTAGGTTTATGATTTTCTTTATAATACAGTATTTCTAAAACTTCATAATATGAACCAGCTACATCGCCAATAATTGCTCCTAACATAACGACCCCTTTTCTAATAAAACAGTGTTTTAAAATAAACACTTTAATTAACTAAAAACTTTTCCCTAACCATAAGTAGTACCTATTCTTGAATTTCAAATTTCAATTTTTTTCTTTTACCAGTTTGTTCATCTATTAACATATCGTATATTTCTTTTTTTTCATTATCGTCTACATCAACGCCATTATGTTCAAAACAATATATGCAAGTCTTAATTTTATTTGGTATATTATCCTTTTCATTTCCTATCATGTCAACTATTATTTTTAACATATCTTTTTTTGCAGCAATAATAAATGGTTTTTTCAATTCAGCTACTTTTATTAATAATTCATCATTAACTATAAATATTTCTTGTATGGATATAATCCAATTACTAATATTTTGATTAATCTGCATTAAAATAACTAATGCGTTTAATTTGTTTTCTTCTGCTGATTTTTTTGTTTCAATAATAATTTTCTCTATTTGACTTATAAATTCATTTTCAATGTTTTCTAAAAATTTATCCTTCATATAAATCTCCCTTCTTAAAATTATTATTTATTATATACTCAATACTGATTTAGTGTCAATATAATTTATTTGTATATAATTGATTCTTAATTATATATTCTAACACATTTTCATCTATCATATTACTAGTTATATTTATAGTGCCTGACTCTTTTAAATAATTTCTTATTTGAGTTGATGAAATATAATTCAATGATATATTAGCAGTAATAATATTTTCTTTCCAATTATAATATTTGTTAATTATATCATCTATATTATCATCATTTCTTCTAATAACTAAAATTCTAAAATTGCTTAATATATATTCATATTCCTTCCAACTATCTATTTCTTTTAAATTATCACTTCCAAGAATAAAATAAACATCGTCATTTGGGTATTGATTTTTAAAATATGTTAATGTTTGATAAGTATATTTTAATTTTCCAAACTCATAATTAGATACTTCAATATTTGAAGTATCTTTCAACATTAATTTTAACATATTATATCTATCAATATCACTAACTAAATTAGGTTTATTATAAAAATTACCTGTTGGTACATAAATAACCTTATCTAAATAGTTATTTTTAATTAAGTTTAAAGCAATATCTTTGTGCATTTGATGAGGGGGATTGAAACATCCCCCAAATATACCTATTCTCATGCAGCATTATTTTTTCTATAAGTTGGAATATCAAATTTATGAAGATTATTTTTATGAAGTCTTGCGATTTTTTCTGCTTCTTCTTTTGTAACAGAATTCTCATCTTCCATAAAATTTGCAATAGCTTTATAACTTACACCTAATTTATCTTCATCTGTTTGATTAGATAAACCATCATTTGGTTTTTTATATAATACCTTTTCTGGAACTTTTAATACCTCACCTATTGCAATTACTTCATCAACTGTTAAATCAGCAATTGGCGCAATATCATGAACAGAATCTCCACCTTTAGTAAAATATCCTACAAATAATTCACATTTATTACTAGTTCCTGCTACTAAATATGTTTTTTTGTTTACAGCACTATATAAAGCTGCCAAATAATAAAGAGTTGCCATTCTAAGTCTTGGTTTAATATTTATATCACTATTCTTAAGCTCTTCTTCATTGAAATCTCCTAAATTGTTTAATTCCAATTTAAATGTATCAAAGGTATTAGTAATATCAAAATTAATAAGTTTAAATCCATAATTATCACTAATTAATTTAGCATCAATGGCGTCTTCTTCTTTTGAATGACATGGTAAGGTAACACCAATGACATTTTCACGACCTAAGGCGCGTACCATCAAAGCTGCAACAACTCCAGAATCTTTACCACCACTAATTCCTAAAATGGCTCCTCCTAGATTATTTTTTTGATAGTAATCTTTAATAAAATTAATTATATTTTCTGTTTCCTTTAAAGCATTAAATTTTTCCATACTTATCTCTCCTTCACATATGCTTTAGCTTTTTCTAAAGTTAAAATTGAATTAGCACCTTTAATGTAACCTAAATCGACAAGTTCTAAGGCCTCATCAAATGTACATTCAAAATAGTGAATAAACTCTGATTCATCAAGTTTTTGAAGACCTATTTTCTCAGCATCTAAAGCAAGAAAACTTGTATTAAATGCTCTTGAGCATCCTTCGTCTTGATAAAAACTAGCTAACTTAATTAAGTTATTTGAAGTATATCCTGTTTCTTCTTCTAATTCTCTTTTAGCAGCCATGCTTGAGTCTTCACCAATTTCTATATAACCTGCTGGTAAACCTACTCCAACGGTCTCTTTAGTAAATACTCGTGGTTCAACTACCAAAATAGTATTATTATCTTTCGTAACTGGTAGGATGATAACAGCACTTCCACTACTATTGTTTTTAATCATTTCTTCACGAGTAATTATTTCGCCATTTCCAAGTAAAATTTGATATTGTTTTATACTTAGAAAATTACTTTCAAATGTAGCTTCTTCTATTTTAATGGGTTTAAACTCTTCAATATATGATTTTAATTCTTCAAGTTTTTCTTTTCTCATTTTTTAATCTTAGCCCTTCCTTTATGTTGATTAATTAAATCATTCTTTAGGTTTAATAATTTTTCAGTTAAATCAACATAATATTCATGTGGATTATCAATTCTTTTAATTTCTGGATAAAATGTACTAAAGTTTTGTTTACAATATTGCTGTTTTTCTAAAACACTCATATCATTATAAACTAAATCACCATTTAAGAAAATTGGTACCTGTAACTCACGAACTGTATAGTTAGTAATAGTTTTCCTTTTATTAATATCTGTTGGGCAAATTAATGTAAATTTTTCAGTGCTTATTTTTTCATCATGAAGTGCGATAACATCACCTAAAGCAAAACCTGTTTCTTTATCATAGAAGCGATAAACTTTTTTGAATCCTGGATTAATAGTTTTTCCAGTATCATTACTTACCTTGATTTTAGGAATAACAAGACCACCCTTTTCAATAGCAACCAATTTATAAACTGCATTACCTCTTTCTTTAGGAGCAGCAATATTATCTCCAGCTCCAATACTATCAAAGCAAGCACCTTGATTTATAAGTGAGATAATAGTTTTTTCATTTAAACCATTTGATAAACAAATTTGTGTATCTGTAAATCCAGCTTCATCCAACATCTTTCTGGCCTCTTTAGATAAATAAGCTAAGTCACCACTATCAATTCTAATTCCTTTAAATTTAATCCCATTAGGTTTTAATACTTCGTTAGCTACTTTTATTGCTGCTGGTATACCACTATTTATTGTATCATAAGTATCCACTAAAAAGACACAATTTTCAGGATTATATTTAGCATATGTAGCAAAAGCTTCCTCTTCAGTATCAAACATCTGAATGTAACTATGAGCCATTGTTCCAGATACTTTAAGATTATATAATCTCGCAGCTTCATCATTTGATGTTGATGCACATCCACCTATAATAGCATATTTAGAAGCTTCGTTTGCTGCTTCCCCTTGGCATCTTCTAGCTCCAAATTCAGCAACAGGTCTACCTTGAGCAGCTTCAGTAATTCTTTTGGCAGATGTTGCAATAACGTGTCCATGATTGAAATAAGCTAATAATGCAGTTTCAATAATTTGCGCTTCAACAGCATTCGCTTTAACAGTTATGACAGGTTCATTTGGAAAAACAACAGTTCCATCAGGAATAGCAAAAACATCCCCTGTGAATTTTAAATTAGCTAAATATTCAAGAAAGTCCTCATCAAAGTGATGGTTTTCTCTTAAAAAATTAATTCTTTCTTCATCAAATTTTATATTTTTAATAAAATCGATAATGTTATCTAGACCACAACTTATGGTATATCCACCTTCAAATGGGTTATGTCTAAAGAAAACATCAAAATAAGTTATTGTATTAGCCATCCCAGCTTTAAAATATGTATAAGACATAGTATATTCATAGTCATCGGTCATTAAAGTTTTATTTTCTTTATTAGTTTTATTTTGCATATTATGCCACCTTCCTATATTCATTTACAATTTGAATTCCAGCTTGATTCATTAAATCAAATGCCACAGTGTTATATTCATCTCTTCTATGAGTATTTGAATTATATGTTTCAACAGCATTCATTGGTACAACTATATTTATCTCTTTATTAATAGCGTTAAAATATGTTTTTAATGCAATCGCTAACTGCATTACACATATATCTGTACAACAACCTGTAATAACAAATTCACTTACATCTTTTAAACTATTTATGTATTCTATAAATCCATTTGTATATATTCCATTGGTTGAATTTTTTAAAAATACTTTCATTCTATCTTCATTAATTTTAATTTCATCTACTAATTCTGATTCATAAGTTCCTTTTAAACAATGTTCAGGAAAACTTTTAAATTCAACAGCTCCTTTTTCATGACAATCACGGAACGCAATGACAGGATAATTTTTATTTAAAAAGTTATCTATCAAACGAACGTTTTCACCAATAATATGTCTTATATATGGATCAGCCATTTTCCCCTCATTAATGAATCCATTCACCATATCCACTACTATTAACCCACTTTTTATTATTTTTAAATTTTCTTTCATAAAACCTCTTCTTTCTTTTTAATATTTTGTTAATAACAATTATTACTAATATATTCTATTCATGTTATATCCATTTTGTTAATAACAATAAATAGAATTATACTAAATAATATGCAGATTGGCCATCTGTTATTAACATTATATTATTAACAAAATAATTTGTCAATATGTTTTTAACATTTTTTTAAAAACATATTGATTGTAAAAAAAAAAACAAATACTAATTCATATTTGTATTTTTGCTATAAACCTTTTGTTGTTCATTAGACTTCGCTATATAATTATCTAAATCACCACTTGTTAATATATTATATTTAATACCTTCTACTTGTTCTCCCCAATCACTTCCATCTTGACAATAAGTTTTCTGCATATTTTTTTCAAAAGAAAGATTGTAATCATAATCATGCATATTATAAGTTTTATTAATTAGCTTTAGAGCATTTCTAACAAAAGCTTCTGCACCAATTTCAAATGTTTTAAATATTAAAAAACCATTCCTGTCTCTGACACCACCTGGATTATTGTCTTCAACGCATCGTCGTGAATTTCCATGATCTGCTTCTAATCTATGAATCGCCAATATTATAGCTAATTGTTGTTCATCTTCTATTTTATAAATATTTTTAGCTATATTTATTATGCATTGTTCTTTTTCTTCACTACTCATATCACTAACAATTGGCGTTTTATCTATTGAATTATCTGAATAAAATCCATTCTTAACTATCATTAGAAATGTTTTTTCTGGATTATCATTATTAACAACATTACTATAATTACTATTATAAAGATTAAATACAGTTTCAGTATCCATATAATACATATCAGCGTACTCTTCTATCATTGGAGTTTGCTCTAAAATTTCTTGATTGTATTCTTCTAATGAGTAATTATCATTTATTTTATGTGTAGAAATATCTTTGTTTTGTAAATCATTTAGTGTTGATATTTTATATTGAATTTCAATAGATTCATTTTCTAATTTATGAATATCAATTGGTTCTTCAGTAGAAATTATGCTAGCAGTTGTCTCTATTATATCTTCACTAACTGTATCTGACTTAATTATATCTTCTTTATCTTCTATATTATGTGCAACTCCATTAACAATTCCTAAAGATAAAGTACTGGCTAAAATCATATTCATAACTCTATTATCAATGATTTTATATGGTAAATTTTTAGCTAAAGCAATATTTTTAGCAACTTTTTGGCATATGATTCTCATAGTTAAAGTTTGATCTAACAGCTTTAATTCTGGATAATCTTTAAGTGAAGAATATTCATTTATATAAACCGCAATATTTTCATCAACCTTAAACTTTACGATATCTTTTTTATCATCTTTTAGAATATCATGAATATTTTGTTTTAATAAATCTTTCACCTTTTTATCAACATAATAATTACCACGATATTTATCTTTAGATTGGTGTTGCCATTTATTATTTCTATATTTCTGAACAACTAAATAGGCTTCACCTAATTCTTGTCCTATTAAAATACGTTTATTAGGCATCATTATATTTTCCATTTTTACTTCCTCCTTTCCTTATAAATTTTTATCGCACTTTTCCATATTAATATGAAATTACTCATAAGTCAAGGAATTTTTACATTTTTTTTCAAAATTTACGCGAATAACTATTTTTCCAACATTAATGGATATTTTCTTCTTACTTTAACTAACATAATACCTGTTAAATATGTAAGTGTTAATAAAAAGTACTCTAAAAACTGGTTTCTTGTCAAAAGCGACACAGCAGAAGCGAAACATCCTAATCCAACTCCTATTGAATATAAAACCATTAAAACTACCTTTTTTACATTAATTTTCATATGAAATTCCCCCTTTTTCCAACGAAAATTACAATATAATACTATATAATATTAACTTTGTCAAGAAAAAATTATATTTTTTTGCGTTTTTTATGACACAAACGTTTTTATAAAAAAAATATCTAACGCAAAATTAGATATTTTTTTTATAAATTCTTATGAATACAGCTAATAATAAATAAGTTTATTTTTTTATATTTATTATAATATAAGGAAAATGCATTATATCAATATATTAAAAAATTTAAAAATTTACACTATTTTTGTGAATCAAAATATTTAAAAATACTATCTTCAAAAAAAGAACTATTATAAAATTATAATAGTTCAAATCTTTTCTTAATAGTATCAAACCCTAATATTTTCATTATTTGATATAAATCTGGAGTTGTCGTTTTAGTTGTTAAAGCAACTCTTAAAACATTACTAATATCAGCAATATTACCTTTATAATTATCTGGATTTAGCTTATATTCTTTCATATTAGAGGCATAACCTAATTTATCTGCTAATTCTTTCATCTTATTAAACCAAGTTTCATTATCATCAGAAGAAGAATAGTATTCATTGATATAAGTATTTAAGATATTTTTAATTTCTTCTTTATCTGTTATTTTTTGAAATTCATAATTTTTATTCGCCTTATCAAATAATTCATCATACATATACCATACTTGATTTTTTATATCAGAATAGCACGCATAATCTTTTCTTGGTTTTGCTTGTTCCCTTTCAATGTTAAATATCTCTATTGATTTATCTTTATATTTTTCAAGTAAATTTTTAAATTCTAAATCAAATTCGCTAGACCAATTCAAAACCCTATCATAAATCTCACTAGCTTTTAAAGTAGATAAATAATTTTTAGAAATATTTAATAGTTTTTCTAAATCAAATAAAGCTCCACTTGTACTCATTTTTTTGAATTCCATTTTAAATTCATCAATTGATTTATCTTTATTGTTATCAAGCCATTCCTCAAAATTAGAATTAGCTACAGTCGTCAAATAAAGAATAACAGCTTCATTTGGAATACCTTGTTCATGATAATATGTTACTGATGCTTCAGGATCTTTTCTTTTGGATAGTTTTCTTTTAATACCTTCATCATCTTTTAAAAGAGGAGCTATATGGGCATATTTTGGAACTTTAAAATTAAACATTCTAAATAGTTGTGTATGAATTGGTACACTTGATAACCATTCGTCCCCTCTAATAACATGGGTAGTACGCATTAAGTGGTCATCAACTAAATGCGCAAAATGATAAGTAGGTAAGCCATCAGCTTTGATAATTACAATATCTAAATCATTTTCTGGTAATTCCATTTTCCCCTTAATACAATCATTAAAGGTAAATTTCTTTTCAAAATTACCAGGCGACTTTAATCTAATAATATATTTATCACCATTTTTTATGCGTGTTTCTATTTCATCAATACTTAAATTTCGACATTTTGCATGTCTTCCATAATAACCAATACGACTTTTATATTTTTCTTGTAACTTTTTTCTAATTTCATCATCTTCTTCATTACAGAAACATGGATAAGCCATATCATTTTCGATTAAGTATTTCGCAAATGTCCAATAGATTTCTTTTCTTTCAGATTGAATATATGGTGCATATATACCTGACGATGTAGTCTCAGATGTAGCGCCCTCATCAAATTTTATATCAAAATCATTTAGAGATTTTATAATTTTTGTTATACCATTTTCAACTATCCTTTTTTGATCAGTATCTTCAATTCTAAGATAAAAGATTCCATTAGTTTGATTTGCTAACTTTCTAGAAATAACAGCTTGATACAAATTTCCAATATGAGGTAACCCAGTTGGACTTGGTGCATAGCGCGTTACAATTGCGCCCTCACTTAAATTCCTTTCAGGATACATTTTTTCATAATCTTCAATTGTTTTATTAATACCTGGTAAAAGTAAATCAGCTAATTCTTTTCTATCCATTTTTAACACCTCTTTAATAATTATACACTAAAATGAGAGAAAATAAAGATAAAAGCAATTTTATTTATCAATTTTAAGATAATATTTAACAAAAAAATAAAGTCACCAATAATAAAAATAACACATATAATATATTAATAATAAATTTTGAGATTGACAATAAAACATAATAATGTTAAAATGTCATAAATAAAAGCAATGAAGATGAGAAGTACATATTTACCCAATATTGTAGAGAAAAGATGGTTGGTGAAAATCTTATGGAGGGGATATGGAAGCAGTATCTGAGCTATGGGAAGAAAAAGAATTATGTTCTTTAGTAAAGTCCATCGGAGTTCAACCGTTATCTAGAAAACAGTATGTTGGTACTGATTGAGTGCAAGTTTTTTTAGCTTGAAATTAGGTGGTAACACGGATATTTGCTATTCGCCCTAAACTATTTATATAGTTTGGGGTTTTTTTATTACTTTTATTAGATTTGGAGGGATAGAGATGAAAAAATTTAACAAATCACATAAATTGGATAATGTGAACTATGAAATAAGAGGTATGGTGATGGAACAAGCAGAAAAAATGGAAAACGAAGGGCTTGAGATTTTAAAGTTGAATATAGGTAATCCTGCTGTTTTTAATTTTAGTGCACCTGATTCAGTATTAGATTATATGAAAGAAAATATAAATAATTCACAAGGATACTCTAATTCAAAAGGATTAAAACAAGCTAGAGAATCGATATTAGAATATTATAAACAAAAAGGTATAACTAACTTAGATATTAATAGTATTTATACTGGAAATGGTGTAAGTGAATTAATTTTGATGTCTATGCAAGCACTATTAAATAAAGGCGATGAAATATTAGTTCCTATGCCTGATTATCCACTGTGGACAGCTGCTGTAAATTTAGCTGGAGGAACGTCTATACATTATTTATGCGATGAAAATAATGAATGGTATCCTGATATTAAAGATATTGAAAGTAAAATTACTAATAATACTAAAGGAATTGTTATTATAAATCCTAATAACCCAACTGGGTCTTTGTATCCAAAAGAAATACTAGAACAAATTGTTAATTTAGCGCGAAAAAATGAAATTATAATTTTTTCTGATGAAATTTATGATAGATTAATATATGATGATTTAGAGCATACCTCAATTGCAGCATTATCTAGCGATGTAGTTACAGTTACTTTTAGTGGCTTATCAAAATCACATATGTTAGCTGGTTTTAGAATTGGGTGGATGTGTATAACAGGTAATAAAAATAATATAACTGGCTATATTGATGGATTAAATCTTTTATCATCAATGAGACTTTGTTCTAATGTACCAGCTCAATATACTGTAAAAAACGCTATAAAGGATATAACTAGTACTAAATCATTATTAATTAAAGGTGGAAGACTATATGAGCAAAGAGAATATCTATATAATGCTTTAAATCAGATTCCTGGAATAAGCGCTATAAAACCAAAAGCAGGATTTTATATTTTTGTTAAAATTAATACCAATATGTATAATATAACTGATGATGAAAAATTTGTTTTAGATTTCTTAAAGAGTGCACATATTCTTTTAATGCATGGAACAGGATTTAATTGGAAAGAAAATAATTATTTTAGAATTGTTTATTTAGCAGAAAAAGAAAAATTAGAATATACTATTCAGTGTTTAAAAGAGTTTCTTAAATCTTATAGGCAATAATAAATTTTATCTAAAAGAAATATAATTATTTTAATTTATATAAGTAAGCGATTTAATATATATGTAAAAAAATAGTATTACTACTATTTTTTTAGTTTCAATTTAGTTACAATATTAGTCAAAATAACAAATATAATAATGAATACTATTAATACTAACATATTTGTTATAATTGGTTCAAGTGAAGTAGAATTAAATACTTCTATCCCTTTTAACAATTCATTGGTTTTTATATACCAATATGATGGTAAAATGTGAGCAATTTTTAAAACAAAGTCTGGTAACCATTCCATAGGTACAAAAGCACCACATAAGAAACTTGAACCTAAAGCTACAACATTAACAATACCATTTATTGCGTTCTTATTATTAATTAAATTAGAAATTAAGAAAGCAATTGTAACAGAACAAATTGTAAAAATAAATGAATTGATTAAATAGATAATTAAATAATTAGTTGGAACACTACCTACTAAAATAAATCCCAAAACTATGTATATTATCCATAAGATAATCGCAAATAAACAGTTTGATAACAGTAGTTTTAAGTTAAATGACTTATAATTCATACTACTAATAATAGTTCTTTTATTAATTTCCTTATTTTTAAAACTTGATAATATTAAACAAATAACATAAACACAACCAGCTAAAACACTATAACTTAAAAAGTTGTAATAAAAAGTTACTTTTGATAAAGCATTAGTATCTACCTTAGATGTTAGTTCAGTACTAACCTCTAATAAAAGCGTTTCATGTATATGTTCGATAATTTCATTTTCATCTTCATAAGTTTTAGAATAAATATCAGCTAGGTGTAAATACTTATTAACTAGCATATCAGCAATACTTGCTTGATAATCACCAGTTGTTTTTATTTCTATAATTGTTCGATCAGAACTTGATATATTCTTTTTAAATTGCTCCTCTTGATTAGGACTATTACTTAAAATATTTTCACGAAAATTTGGTTTAATATAAACAATATAATTGACATCACGATAGAATAAAGCATCATTAATACTTTCTTCGTCATTTTTTATATCTTTTATATTAGTGTGTTCAGTTAGATATTCAATAAAATCATTAGTAATACCTTTATTTTCATCTTCATTAATAATTAAAATATCTGGCTTACTAGCAGTAAAATTTACATTACTGTCACTAGTTTGGAAATTTAAACCTCCAAAAGCAACTAACATAACTGTATAAATAATAACAGTTACTTTATATCTATTTAGTACTTGCAAAAATGTTTTAAATACTGTCATATTTTTGCCTCCTTAGTGCTAATGCTGATAAAACAATCATAATAAGGCTAAATATTAATAAACTTATGACATTAAAATAAAACCTATTATAAGTATTATAATAATATAATGAGTAAAGCCCATCAGTTATCATATTAACAGGGTTTAATTTATTAACGATAGGAGCATTTGTATCAATTATATACTTCATCGTTATTCCCATCATTCCTGATAAGAAACTGCCTAACATTGTGAAAGCTATAATAATTCCTGTTTTTAAGTTTTCATTAGCTTTAAAAATAGTACCAACAGCTAGACCTAATGATAATCCTGCTAAAGAACCAACTACTGATAATAAAATAATTAATGGAAGGTTGTTACCATAATCAACTTTTAATACAAAAATTGTATAGATAAATAAAATAAATAGCCCAATTATTTGAACAATGAAACTAGATAATAAACTAGAGAAAATTATTTTAATTTTATTAGTAGGAGAAACAGCAATTCTTTTACCATTGCTACTCATATTAGCTAAATTTTGATTTATAGCTGTCATACCAATAATACCACCATATAAAGCTGTCATCGCAATCAAAGTATAAAATTCAATCATAGTATAACTTAATTTTTTACTTGTAATATCACGAATTTCTAAAGAACTAGTGTCTAACATACTTGTCGCATCTTCGCGAATTTTCTGAATAAATTCTTCAATATTACCATCAACTACTCCACTATTTAATTTTGCTTGAATTACATTAGTTAAAACATTCTCATTTTGAATAATTTCTTCAGTTACATATTTTAAAATAGTTTGATTAGTTCCACTTGTTTTAACAATAATACTAGGAGTTTCTTCAATTAGTAAATAACCTGATATTTCATCATTTTCGAGCATTTTTTTTGCTTCATCTAAATCAACATATTTAATATTAAATAACTGGTCAGATGATGTTTCATCACCAAGTGTTTTAAAAGATTCCTTTAAAGCAATATTACTATTAAATTGTTCATTCTCAACAATAGCTATATCAATAATATCTAGTTTCTCACTATTTTCAATATTAGAAAAAGCTAGATAGAAAAATGTTCCTAAAATAATTGGAAAAGCATAAGTCCAAAAAATCAACATTTTATTTTTAAATAATGTTTTTAAACTATATTTTAAATTATGTAAAAACATTAGTCACGCAATTCCTTTCCTGTAAGATATAAGAAAACATCATTTAAGGTTGGTCTTTCGGAATAAATTTTATCATAATGAACATCAACTTTTTTTAAATAGTCAATTAGAGAACTTAGATTATTTTTTCCTTTTTTATAAGTTATAAATAAAATTCCACTATTATATGTTGCTTCATCAACATTTTTAAATTGCTTTATTTCTTCTAATATTTTTTCATCTAAATCATCAATTTCAACTGTAACTTTTTCTTCAATTTTTGATAATTCTTTTAATTCATCATTAGTTCCACTAGCAATGATTTTTCCTTTATCGATAATTATTACTCTATCACAAAGAATTTCAACTTCCTCCATATAATGTGTTGTATAAATAATAGTCGCACCTTTATCACGAAGTTTTTTAATGCCATCTAAAATGTTATTACGACTTTGTGGGTCAACTGCAACAGTTGGTTCGTCTAAAAAAATTAATTTTGGTTTATGGGCAATTCCACAAGCAATATTTAATCTTCTGAGTAACCCACCTGATAATTGTTTAGGATAAAATTTCTTAAAATCTTCTAGTCCAACTAATTTTATTGCATCATCAATATATTTTCTTCTAGTTTCTTTATCTTTAATATATAGTCCACAAAAATAATCAATATTATCAATAACAGTAAGTTCTTCAAAAACAGCTACTTCTTGAAAAACAACTCCAATATCTTTTTTAATATCATAAGCATTAGGACTCATTTCATGATCAAAAATAGTAATTTTGCCACTTTCAAAATTTAATAGTGATAAAATACAATTAATTGTTGTCGATTTTCCACTTCCATTAGGTCCAAGAAGACCTAGTATTTCACCTTTTTTAACATCAAATGATAAATCATCAACAGCTTTAAAATCTTTGTATTTTTTTGTTAAATTTTCTACACTTAAAATAGATTTCATTTATTCACTCCAATCAATTTAATTATAATATATATATTATTAAAACTAAAGTTTTATAATATTAATTTTAAAATTTTTTATTAGAACCAATGTTAACTCAACCATCTAATAAAATTTCTAAAAAATCGTCTGTTTTTTATTTCCCTTTTAGACTCTACTTATAATAATAGATGTTTTACTTTTACCTAGGTAGTTACCTGTTTCATCAAAATCATCAGCGTCATAAGTAAAGGCTTCTAAAGTGATATCAGATGCAACCTCACCTGCTTTATCGCCACCTGTTAGTTTTATAGATGTCAAAATAGTATTATCATTATATTCTTCCTCTGTTACATGACTGTACCAAGCTCCATCTTGAACATGTATATCATCATATAAGTAAAGTTGAATATAATTAAATACATCATCTGTATCTTTAGGAGACAAAATATATTTAGATATATTTTCATTATTTGTAGTCGTAAAACTTATTTTATAACCAATTTTATAAGCATCAATATTATTATAATTTTGATAGTATTGATTCCAAAGAGCTTTCTGAGTATTAGTAGCCAGAGTTTCATCTTTTGTATAATAAATTTCTAATGAACATAAATCTTGACCTGTTATAAACGATGTTTGGTAAGTCGTTAATTTTTGTCTATTAGTATTTTTATCGTAATACATATAGAAACTAAGTTCGATAGGGTTAGTATCAATATATTTATCTTCTTTTTTTTCTTCTTTTGGTTGTTCTATTTCTTTTTTATTAGGGGCTTCCTCATTTGTTTTTTCTAAATTTTTAGTACAACCTGTTAATAAACTTAAAATTAATATCATTAAAAATATTTTTTTCATATTTTCACCCATTTAATTTTAGCACATATTTAGACTTTTTACTATTAATTTTGAATTATTGACTATGATTTTTTTGTTTGTTATAATTGAATAAATTTGATATATAGGGAGGATATTTATGAATTTTACTGGTAGACCTAAACCATCAACCTTTTTTATAGGGGTTTTACTAGCTATTGTTGTATTGTTTTTAAAATTAAAAAATGATTTCTTAAAAAAACCGATAGAAGAACAATCTAAAGAACCAGAGATAGTTTTAAGTAATAATGTTATTAGTACTGAAGATGTTATTTTATATACTAAAAATAATAATGAATTTATCGAGAGTGGGAAAGTTTTTAAAGATGTTAATTTAACATTGGATGGTAAAGATGATAAATATTATAAAGTAATTGGCCTTGATAAAGATTATTATGTTGCAGGTACAGGTTTAAAAAATGCTGAACCAATTACATATGATACACGATATAAAAATTATATTGTTTTTAATTCAAATATTGTAATTAATGATACATTAGATTTATATGATGAAAATAATAATCTAACTTTTAGTTTAAATGGGGATTTTAGTTTACCAATTTATATAAAAGATGATGAGCGTTATGGTGTTGAATTCGCTGATAGAATTTTATATGTAAAAGCTGATAGTGGTAAAACAATCGAAAATCATAATACTGATGCTGTAAATACAAAAGGAATTGGAACTTTAAATTATCACTTTTTCTATGATGATAGTATTGCCGAAGAACGAAGCGATTGTAATCAAGAAATATGTGCTTCAAAAACACAGTTTAAGGAACATTTAGACTATATTAAAAATAATAATTTTTTTACACCAACAATGAAAGAATTAGAAATGTATATTGATGGTAAAATTCAATTACCTAAAAGTGTTGTTATTACGATTGATGATGGTTGGCGTGTTGATTTAGGAATTCAAATGTTAGAAGAGTACGAATTAAATGCTACATTATTTGTAATAACAAGCTGGTATGATCCACAAAGTTTTAAAAGTCCTTATGTTGAAATCCATTCTCATAGTGATAGTATGCATGATGGAGGTGTTTGCCCAACTGGACAAGGTGGTGGAATTCAATGTCTACCTAAAGAAACAATTTTAAATGACTTAAAAACTAGTAGTGATAAAATTGGTGGTTCAACTGTTTTCTGTTATCCTTTTTATGAATATAATGATTATTCTATCTCAGTATTACAAGAAGCAGGATTTACTTTAGCCTTTGCTGGTGAAAGTAGTCGTAGCGATAATTTAATTAAAGTTGGAAGTAATAAATATAAATTACCAAGATTTGTTGTTGTAGATTATACAACAATGACAGATTTTGCAAATTATTTAGGATAAAATAAAATCTATTAGTATTTTTTAACTAATAGATTTTTTATATTTTATATTTTTTCTATATTATTAATATTAATCGCGCAAGTTACAGTATCACCTATACCAATTACGACGCGATCTCCATTTATCTCTAAAACATCATAAGCATCATAATAAAGAACAAAAGGTTCACCATTATATTGAATAGCGTTCTTTACTTTTACTTTATCTCCAACATTAATTAATGCATTACCTTCAATAATTCTAACAATACAATCATTATTAACCCAGCCAATATTGCCATCATTTAATAAATAAGGATTTCTAACATTTTCTAATATTTTAGTAATAGTTCCTGTCGTAACTAAAGGAGTCATCATATTTTCATCAACAGAAGAAATATAAACACCATTTATTTCAACATTATCACCTATTTTATAACCTGATTCTGGTTTTGTAATACCAAAGTAATTATAAAAACTATCTATATTGACTTGACCATTTGTTTCATCAAAGTATGATTTTTGCTCTCTTGTATCAATATGACTATAATTAGAACCATACCCAATTCCTAAGATTCCTAAATCCTCAGCAATAAGGCAAACATCTTTAGAATCGATTAAATTATTTTCAGAATTATAACACATAATATCAGCTGCCATACCTTTAGAATGGTATCCTAAAAAGCCCCCAATAGCTTCATCAAAATCATTACTACGATAACCCGATGTGATTTTAATTATGCTACAATTTAATTTAGAGAATATTTGTTCTAGCATTTCAGGAAGTCGTTCATCAATTAAAACAGTATCAGTTGTTAATCTATCTTGCTCATCCCAAAAACTTCTAAATTCCCAAACTTGAAAATGTGGTGTTAAAAATAAATTTTTATCTTTTTCATATGAATATTCTTTTACCATTTTTTAAACCTCCACTCAATATATCATATGAAAGATAATATTAATGGAAAGTGTATTTGTTTAATAAACTCTTAAAACATCACTACCATTTATGATACTAGTAGAATATAAAAACAAAATATCTTGATTATTTAACTCTATCTTATCCATTAAATAATTTAGATTACCATATCTTAAATCAATTAAGGTAATTTTTTTATAGCCATTAAGCATAAGTGGCGCAAATGAACTAGTGTATGAATCTCTAAAAATAATTAATTCTTTTCCATCTTCTATATTATTATTAATTATTTCTTCATACGCTGTTGCTCCTGATAAAAAAATATCATAAGAATCAACTGTTCCAAATTTTAAATAATCATAAATTTTATCGTATTCGCTTTGAATATTATAAACAGTTGCTTTATCAATAATGTCATTATGAAGGATATTTAAACTTTCTCCTTCTTTTTTTATTAAAAGCTGTCCATAGTAAGTCCCATAAAATGGATGATATTCTTCTATTCTATAATTATCATCAACATAAAAATTCATTATTGTAGATAATTTTTGGATTGCTTTATTAATTTTATCTTGTTTTAAGTGATGATCAGTATAATAGTAACTATTTAAATCAATTGTATCAGTGATATCAATATAAGTTATTTCTTTATTAATATTGTCCATATTTTTAAATAAAGAATTATAATCAAATTTCTTATATTTAGAACTATCTAAATAATAATTTTTCTCTGGAATAATTGAATAATAAACATTCATATCTTTTAAGTAGTTATCATATATATAATTAATTTTTTCTGTAAATTTATTTATTTGTTTTTCATCATATATATTTTCATATTTAAAATAATGATTATTATAATAAAATAAATTATTAACATCTGTTTTTCCTAGTAAGAACTCTATATCTATTTTTAATTTACGGAAATCATTCCTAAAAATAAAATGGTCAGCAATATATCCATCTAACTCAGCTGTACTTTCTTTATTTAGTAAACTATTTAAAGTAATATTAGGGAGTACTGCTAATTTACGTCTTTCATAATAAGAAATTTCTTCTTTTTTAGAAAAAATATTTAAAAGCATAATACTAAAAATAATCAGCATAAAACTTATAACTAATAATTTTTCTTTCATAAAATCACCTTAAAATCTAAAATATATAAATGGATTAAATGTTGAATCTACTAAATAAGCTGTTGAGATTAGTAGTAGTCCAATATAAATAATTGGTTCTAAAAAGGTTAGTGTTTTTAACTTTTTTTCTTTAATGTATTTAATAATAGATGTTGCACAAATAAGGCTAATAATTAAGATTATTGCGTAACTTTTTAGATAATATAATGTATTAAAATTTATAAATGGTAAATTAGAAGCACCAAACATCGATTTAAAAAATAAACCTAAATTATTAATATCAGTAATATTAAATATAACAAAACTAATGATTATTAAAATTAGACTATAAAGATGCGATAATATTTTGTGATTTTCTAAAAATTTTTTTAAACATAATTTTTCAATAATTAGAATAATTCCAAAATATAATCCCCACAAAATAAAATTCCAACTTGCACCATGCCATAAACCAGTTAATGCCCAAACAACTAAGATATTGCGAATTAATTTAAATTTTGATACACGATTTCCTCCTAATGGTATATAAATATAATCTTTAAACCATCTAGACAATGATATATGCCAACGTCGCCAAAAATCTGTAATTGATTTAGCCATTAAAGGATAGTCAAAGTTTTCCAAGAAGTTAAAATTAAACATTTTACCTAATCCTATAGCCATATCTGAATAGCCTGAAAAATCAAAATAAATTTGTATAGTAAAAGAAAGCGCTAATAACCAATATAAAATAACAGATTTATCACTCATATCAGTTAAAATATTGATTAAAAGTCCTATGTTATTGGCAATAATAACTTTTTTAGATAAACCTATTATAAATCTTTTTATGCCTAAATATAAATTAGAAAAATTTAGTTTTCGATTATTAATATCCTCTTTGATTTCAGAAAATCTAACAATAGGTCCAGCTACTAACTGAGCAAAAAAGGTTATATAAAGTAAATAATCTAATAAGCTGTTTGCTTTTTCTTTATAGTTTTTATAAACATCAACTAAATAACTTATATTTTGGAATGTAAAAAAACTAATTCCAATTGGCATAATAAGATTTTTAATAAACAAATTTGTATTAAAAAAGACATTTATATTTTGAAATATAAAGTTAGTGTATTTAAAATATAGTAATGGTAGTAAATTTATAATAATACCAAATACTAATAATTTTTTATTATTGGTTATTTTTTTAGATAATAAATAGTTTAAAATAGAACTGATTAATAAAATTAAAATGTATTTACCTTCTCCATAAAAGTAAAATAATAAACTAAAAAGAATTAAAATTATACTTTTAAAGCGATTAGGTGTTACAAAATAAATTAAAAATAGTATTGGCAAAAAAAAGTATATAAATGTTAAACTAGAAAAAACCATATAAAAGAAAAATCCTAAATTAGGATTAGTCTAACGCTTGAAATGACTTTTGGAAGTCTTTAGAATAGTCATTTACCATTATTAAAATTATCATATCGCCTTTACTATCAACAATAACATCTTTTTCCTCAACTCCAACGCAAACCCATTTTCTAGGATCAACAGAGGATTTAATTTTTTCTTTTGTAGCCCCAATGTCAGCTCCTTCATTCATACGAATTAATACAACAGAATGAGCTATGGCATTAATGAATGGTTCACTAGCTAGCCCTTCTTTGTAATCAATATCAGATGTACCTAAATAGTATTCAATATTTTCATCAGTTATTTCTGTTTGTTGTAACTTAGGTGTTTCTTCATCTACACCAGCATATACTTTGTTCATTATATCTGATAAATTACCTTCGATATTTTTTTCCTTTTTATCTCCACAACCTGTAAAAAATAAACAGGCAATTAGTAATAGACTTCCTATTTTTTTTAAATTTTTCATACTTTTCCTCACCTTCTATTTTCAAACTAAATTTCTATTAAAATTATAGCACACAATTTATATTAAGACAATTGATAGTTTAGTGATTTTATCACAAAGCAATAGCCAATA
The DNA here is from genome assembly GCA_964408085.1 of uncultured Muribaculaceae bacterium. GTDB lineage: Bacteria > Bacillota_I > Bacilli_A > RF39 > UBA660 > CAJLIR01. The sequence continues at coordinate 108,157 of CAYOYB010000003.1, forward strand.
ACTTGCAAAACAATTAAGATTGTGCTAATATGTATATAGATGAAGTTTTCTTCATAAAATAAAAAAGGATACATTTGATTGGCAGAATCAAATGCATTCCCTTATTGGATTGCATCTGAAATCACATAGTTGTGAGATCAGATGTTTTTATTATCTAAATAGTAAGGTGATTACTATAAAAAATAATAGTAGAATTACAATAAATTGAGATATCTCTCTTTTTGTCATAATTAACCACCACCTTTCTTTTATCTTTTGATAAATAGAAAGGGAAAGCATCTGATATATTTCAAATGTATCCACCAATATTATAGCAAACATTTGTTCTTGTTTCGATTGCTTTTTAAAAGTTTTCAAATAACATAAAAATTTTTATTTTAACTAATCTTTTATATTGAATAATTATTTTCTTAGACTAAATTAACCATATAAACTTAAAACTATGATATAATTTATTTAGGTGGTAAACTTGAATATATATAAAACATTAAATGATATAACTAAGTATATAGATGAACATTTAGAAGAAAAAATTGACTATACAATTTTAGCAAAAATGATGGGTATAAATGTCTATACTATGCAAAGAATATTTTCTTTAATAACTGGTATATCAGTAGCTGAATATATAAGAAAAAGGCGATTATCAAATGCTGGCTTTGATCTATATTCAACTAAGGCAAAAGTTATAGATATTGCGATTAAATATCAATATGATAGTACTGAATCATTTTCACGAGCTTTTAAAACATTCCATGGTATTAATCCAAGTTTAGTAAATAAGTTTTCTAAACTTAAAAATTATCCTAGAATTATTTTAAATGAAGAAGTAAATATTACTAGTGAATTAGAATATGAAATTATCGAACTTGAACAAAAAGAATTATATGGTATTGGCATAAAGACTAATAATGAAAATATTGGAACTGATGCCCCAAATTTTTTTATGAATTGTAAGCTTAATTATGAAGAAAAGTTTGGAAAAATAAAATATGGTATGATTGTTTATGGGGATGATATAAGAGAACAATGTAGTGCATATTATATTTTATATGATAAAAAGATAGAAGGTTTTGAAAAAATAATTATACCAGCTAGTAAATGGTTAGTATTTAGGATTAACTCTAATGATGCTAAAGATATTCAGGAAATGTCTAATAAATTTTATTTTGAATTTTTGCCGTCTTGTAAATATAATCTAAGAGAAATCCCTGAACTAGAATATTATCATGATGATGTAACTGATTTTTTAGTACCAATTTATTAAATTGATAAATTTGGTAATATAAAAGTCAGTTTTTTTTATATCAATTATTATAAAATTGAAAGGGAGGTAGTTTATGAAAAATGATATATTAAATTTTTATTTGCAAACTAGCATTTACACTAATTATTATCCATTTGCTGATTATTATAGGAGTTTACCAGATAATATTGAAGAATTATCAAAATTATTATATCATCAGGTAATTCACCGAACTGAATTAATTAGAAGTTATTTAAATAGTCCTAGTAAATATGATAATACATTTGAAATTAACAAAATTAAAGAACAATACCCATGGTATAAAAATAGGTGTGATGACGATATCTTACTAACAGCCCCAGCTATTACAGCTGAGTTATTTCGCCAAGATCCTCGTGGTTTTATAATGGGAAGGCAAATAAAAGATAGAGTGGTTATTACTTGTAGATATGTCGCTGTTTTACTTGCATCTATTTTAAAGGCTAAAGGCATTCCTGCACGTTGTCGTAGTGGGTATGCTGATTATTTTCTAAAAAAACGTGGCAAAATATTTTATGATCATTGGATTGTTCAATATTATAATGCTAAGGAAAAAAGATGGGTTAATGTTGATCCTGATAATGACTATAAAGTATCATTTAATCAATATGATTTTCCTAATAAAGAATTTCAGTGGATTGCTAAAGTTTGGCTAGATGTTAGAAAAGGGCATGATGATTATAAAAGATATATTCATGGTAGTTCCTATAATGGTTTAAATAATTTAGCGTATGCTTTATTTTTTGACTTTCATTCTTTAATGAATGATGAGATATCCTATTTATTTTTTCCAACCATGTTTGATAAAAAAGATGAATTTAATAATTTAACAGACGAAGAATTAAGTAGACTTGATAATCTGGCAATGTTAATGTTAGATCCTGATAAAAATTTTGATGAGCTTAGATATCTATTTAGAAATGATAAATGGCTGCGTATTATCAATACACCATTATTAAGTGATCAAGACCATTTAGAAATATAATTCAAGCTGACAAATTTGGTAATATAAAAGTCAATTTTTTATTGTCTTTTTTTGTTATACTTTTTTAAGGTGATTTTTATGCATTATTGGTTGGAAATTTATCTTACTAAAAATGATACATCAAAGGAAGACTGGTTAGGATTAATTAAAACAATTTCTAATTATAATAGTAATTTTAGAAAGTGGAAGATTATTATCAAAATTGAAGATAATAAAATTAGATATTTTATTAAATCGCGATGTAACTTACCACCTACCATTAATAATTTAAGTTCCTTTTTATTCAAAAATATTGAAGAATTTAATATTCCAAGAGAATATTTATCATTACCTTTTTTATCAAAACCAGAAAGCAATGTTATTGATATTACGAATTATTGTAGTATTAAAAATAAAGGTAATTTAGAATATTTAGAAATAACCTTCCAAAAGTTATATGATGATAAAATTAAAACTAAAACAACTTTTTATTTAAATAAAAATGGAGATATAAAAAAATATAGAACGTTTTTCACTTTACCAACTAATATTTTAGCAATTAATTTTTCACTTAATAAAAGATATTTTTTTAAAAGCGCACCTAAATATTTAGATATAAATAAAATATTACATTTACTTGATAGTGAGCAAAAAGGAGCTATTTTAAAAGTAGATACCTTTCCATATTTACAGGGGAATTTTTATTTAAAACAAAATACATATAATTTTAATAAACATTCCATTATTATTGGTTCAAGTGGTAGTGGTAAATCAAAATTTCTTAGTTCACTTATAAAAAATATTAGTAGTAATTTTAAACAAAACTATAAAGTTGTGGTTATTGATCCCCATGCTGATTTAGAAAATGATATTGGTGGACTTGGAAAAACAATCGATTTTAAAAATAATTTAGATAGTATTGATCCTTTTATTAAAGATAGTTCTAATATTGTCTCGACAACAGAATTATTATTAGAGCTTTTTAAATCGTTAATTTCTGATCAATATAATTCAAAATTAGAAAGAGTTTTAAGACATTCTATTTATCTATTATTAGTAAATAATTCTTTTAATTTTAGTAATTTACGTAAATTAATTCTAGATTTAGAATATCGAAATTCATTGATCAAAAAACTAAAATTAAACTTACCTATAAGTGTTATTGACTTTTTTTTATCAGATTTTAGTAATTTAAAGACAGGTTCTTATAATGAAGCTATATCCCCTATTATTGCTTTTATAGATGAAATGGAAATGATCCCTGTTTTTAATGGGCAAAGCGATTTACCAGATTTAAAACACACTATTAAAGAGAATTTTTTAACATTGTTTTCTCTTGATAGAACAAAATTAGGTGATAAGGTAACAAAGACTATTGCTGGTTTAATAATGCAACAATTACTTACTATAATTCAAAGTCGTGAGATAAATGAACATATAATTTTTGTAATTGATGAAGTAGCAGTTATTGAAAACCCTATTCTTTCACGATTTTTATCTGAAGCTAGAAAATATAACTTATCATTAATATTAGCAGGGCAATTTTTTAGTCAAATATCTGATAGTTTAAAGAGTTCAATATTCGCTAATGTTATTAATTATTATATATTTAGAGTTTCTAAATTAGATGCCAATTTGTTAGTCGATAGTTTTAACATGAAAATACCATTAGATGATACAAGAGATAGAAAAATAAAACTATTAACAGAATTAAGTACTAGAGAATGTATAGTTAGAGTTGATTGTAATGGGATATTACTACCTGCTTTTAAAGCTAGTACTTTAGATTATGAAAGTCTGCCTAGAATAAAATGTGAAAATATAAATAACAGTATTGTTAATAGCAATACGAAAATAAAGAAATGTAATTTTAAAATAGATAATAATGTTAATCTAAAAGATATTTTAATATTAAGTTCTTCTAGTAGAAAGGTTGTGAAATAGATGAATGATAATATTGCTTTAGATATAGTTAATAAAATTTTTAACAATGTTTTTGAAACTGACAATAAATTTTCTTTGAAAGATTTACTAGATAAATTTGCCTTTGATATTAAATTACCGAATAAGGTAAATGATTCTACAACTAATGAAATAACATGGGCTGATTCAATAAATAGTGGTAAATTTATCACTAATCAAAATATGCAGAAAAGAGATGAATCTATAGGGTGGATGTTACCCAAAAAAGATATCAATAATCTGCAAGAAATTATTGATTTATGGAATAGTATTAATTTAACTACAACTGAAAGATTTTTTAACTCTGTCAATGTCGCAAAAAGTGATACAATTTATGGTTGTCAAAATGTCTATAGATGTAGTAATTGTAGTAACTCTAAAAATATAATTTACTGTGATTCTTGTGGTAGTTCAGAATATCTTCTTGCTTCACAAAGATCAGTAAATTGTAATTTTTGTATACGATGTGATGATTCTAAAGATTGTAGTAATAGTTATAGTGTTATTTATTCAAATAAAGTCAGTAATTCTTTATTTATTCAAGATTGCTTTAATTTATATGAATGTATGTTTTGTTCACATATTGCTTCAAAAAAGTTTTGTATTGCCAATATGCAATTTGAAGAAGAAGAATATTATGAAATAAAAAAGCTAATTATCGATTGGATATTAGCCTCTTAATATATATATTGAATTATTTATTATCTTTATCATTTGTTATTTCTGTTTCATATAGGTTTCTATACTTTTTACAGTTTTTTAACAAATACTCATGATTGCCCTCTGCTTCTATTTTACCATTTTCTAAATATAGTATTCTATCTGATTTTATTATGGTTGAAAGACGATGCGCAATTATTAAAATAGTATATTCACCTTTCATATTATTAATAGCCTCTTGTATTTTCTCTTGAGTTTCATTATCTAAAGCACTTGTTGCTTCATCAAAAAGAATAATTTCTGTTTTTTGAACTAAAGCTCTAGCAATCGCTAGTCTTTGTTTTTGACCACCTGATAGATTTACGCCACCTTCACCAATTATTGTATCATAACCATTAGGTAACTCATTAATAAAATCGTCTAGACAAGCTATCTTACAAGCCTTCTTCATTTCTCTATCCGTTAAATCGGCTTTAACTAATTTTAAATTCTCCTTAATACTCATATTAAAAATATAAGGATTCTGATTAATAATTGTAATATTCCCTCTAATACTATCTCTATCCAATTCATTTATATTAATATCATCTATAGTAATAGTTCCACTAGAAACATCGTACATTTTGCAAAGTAAATTAAATATAGTTGTTTTCCCAGCACCACTTTTTCCAACAAAAGCTACTGTCTCATTAGCTTTAATTTTAAAACTCAATTTATCCAAAACTTTTTTATCTTCATATGAAAAACTAACATTTTTAAATTCAAAGTCACCATTTATTTTATCTATATGCTTTAATCCAAAATGTTCCTTTTTAAATTTGTCATCATTTATAAGTTCTCTAATTCGTTCGCAAGATAAGTTAAAATCTTTTATATATTCCAGTAAGTCACCAGTTAAATAAGCAGAATTTGAGACAGTAATGGCATAGTTATATAATACTAAAGCTATCGTTGGTAAAATTATACTCTGTTGCATACATATTACTAATAGGATAATTAATAAAAATGAAAATACATCAGTTAATTGCCACATTCCTAATTTATAATTCCAACTAGTTTTACGCATCTTCATTCGTTTAATATGATAATCTTCAATTCTTGTTTCTAATTCTCTTAAGAAATCTTCTTCACTATTTAACATTTTAATGTCTCTAGCGCCTCTTACTAATTCACCAATAAAGCCTGATACTCTTTCGCTGTATTTTCTTACTACCTTATCATCTATATTTAATTTTTTTGTTCTTATATTTTCTAATATATATAAAATAATTACTGTAATTAAAATATATATAAATACTAATTTATTTACTATAAAAATAGCGATTAATATTCCAACATATTTAATTAGTTGGGTCATTTTTCCAAAAATAGAGTTAAATACATCAGCTAATCGTGAAGTATCATTTGTTAGTCTTTGAATAAATAGTCCACTACCATTTTTATCTAAACATTCGGTTTCTAATTTTAAAACATTTCTACCTAAATCAATTTCTATAATCGACAAAGTATTTCTATATATAATATTTGTACATCGATGAGCGATATATCTAAATATATCATCAATACTGTTTGTAATAAATATTGCAAGCGCAATTAGGATAATTCTAGTATATTCATTACTAGTTAGAGAAACAATTATTTTAGCGCTTAATATTGGTGTAATTATACTAAAAGCAATACTAAATATGTTAGCAATATTAAGCAATACTAAATACTTCTTTTGACCTTTAGCATAACTCCAAGCAAATTTCAAATTATTAAATAATTCTTTCACTACAATCAGCTCCAATTTAATTATAAACTATATTTAAGCACTTTTATGGTTAGATTGCAACAAATTGACAGTTATTTACAAAAAAATTAATGCCCTAATCTTCTAAAAAATTCATTACTAAATCAATTAGTATTTCTTTTTCTTTAGGATTGGATTGCGCGATTAATAATGTAATTGCTACTAATGCATTATTATCTATAACTTGTTTGTTATTTTTATATAGAATGCCATAATATTGTAAGAAATATATAAATAATGTTGCTGCAATTCTTTTATTACCATCGATGAAAACATGGTTTTTTATAATCAAATACAAAAAATTAGCTGCTTTTTCTTCTAAAGAAGGATAAACATCTTTACCATCAAATGATTGATAAATAGTACCTATTATACCTTTTAGTCCATTATTTCTTTCCAAAGCAAATAAATTACTTTCGCTATTAAATTTTAAATCATTAATTATTTTAAGACAATCTTCATATTCAATTACATTATTATTTATAGTTCCTTTTGGTTTAGAAATTTTTTTATGGTCATAATCATCAAGTAATCCTAATGCATTTGAGTAACCATTTATAACTCTTATTATTCCTTTTACATCACTATCATGTAACTCTGAATCAATTCGACTAGCAATATCTATTAATTTGACTGTTTTTTCTAAATATTCTAATCTTTGTTCATTAATAGAATAACCTTTTATTAAATGTTCTTTAAGTATCTTATTAGCCCATTTTCTAAAAATAATTCCATTTTTAGATTTAACACGATATCCTACACTAATAATCATATCTAGATTATAATGTTGAACATTATATATTTTTCCATCCTTTGCAGTTGTTGCAAAATTTGCAATAACTGTCTCAGTACTTAGTTCTTCTTCTAAAATATTTTTTATATGCCTTGATATAACAGATTTATCTCTATCAAATAATTTTGACATTTGCTCTAGAGATAACCAAACAGTTTCATCTTTCATATTTACTTCTAATTTAATACTTTGATTTTCAAATAATATTATTTCATTTTTCATATTTTTTCCTCCTATTAATAATATATTAACACATCATTTAAACTAAATTATCTTTGTGTTAACTAAATTATATAGAAAATATGTTCGCTTGTCAACACTAAAAAAAAGAAATTAGAATCATTATCCTACTTTCTTTTTTTACTATAATGCTTAACTTTCTCTTGGAGATTTTGATATTCTTTTTTATCATCAGATTCATCAAACCAATTTTTGCATATTGTCGATATTTGAGAATAGCCCCAATCTTCAGAATTAGTATATGAAAATATATCATCTATATCTTCTTGTATAGCATCTAATAATTCTTTCATATCTTTAAGAACTTTTTGTTTTTTAAACTTTTTCCTTAATAATTTACCAAACAACGAAAAATTATCATTAACAAAGCTAGATATATTATCACTATAAATTTCAATTTTAATATCTAAAGAAGGAATTAATTCATACTCTTCTTCTTTAAAATTTGGATTTTCTTCAATAGGAATTGTTTTTTCGTTTAAAATAACTATCGTTTTGTCAGATACCATTTTTTTAATTTCTTCTTTTGAATATGTCTTACTATCATCAAAATTAACATCATCAACAATTGCTGCAACATAACATATTTGATAAAGTTGTGTCCACCAACTCAAATCCCTGCCACGGCCCTCTGTTTTGTTATCAAAAAAAGTTATTGTGGTAGGAATTTCACAGATTTTAGAATATTTTTTGCCATTGTTTTCAGAGAACATTTCTAAATAGTCTTCTTCAGTAAGTGATATACTATAAAATTTGGTTAATAAATCATAAAATTCTTTATCTGTTAGCTTTTTAAAATCTGTTTCAATTATTTTCTTTAAAATATCAATGTATTTTCTCATTTGTGTTTTAAATACTTCAACATTTTCCTCATCACTATTACGATGTATATAGGCATATGTATCATGATACAATGAAACTCTACTTTTTCCAACGTACATTTGAATACCTCCTTGTTTAGTTTTTTATTATAGCATATTTTCTTTAAATTGTATATAATTTTATAATAAAAATTAAATTGATAATTAATAATAACATAGTAATATACATTTTTTGCACATTACTTTCTTTTTCTACAGTTACCTTTTAGCAAATGACACTAGCTAAATTTCCAAGAAAAAATTACTTTTTCTGTTGTTAAATGCTTCCAAAGGATTAATAATATTTTGTACTTGATAATGCATTATTTGCTGAATATAAAGTAATAAATTTATAAATATTTTCTTATTTTTAAATATCTATAAAGTACAGGACAAATATCCTCTATATTAAGTTTTGTATTATGAATAGCATAATTTAATATATCACTCATATTATAGGAATTATTTATAGTACATTTTTTTATTTTTGATATTGCAATTCCATGATTTGAAAAAGTGTGCAAATTCCATCTATCCATTTTTATAGAATCTAAATCAGAATATTTTAAAGAATATCCTGCTTTTATTAGATAATCCTTATCATATCCTTTTGCTTTAATCTCATCAATATCATTAAAACTAAAGTCTACATCTTCTTTAATATCTGTGTTTAATAATATATAACTTTTTAAAAACCAATCAAAATATTTATATGCAACAATCCTATGTAATTTATTGATTTCAGTCCATTTAAAATAAACATTAATAATAAATTTTGAAAATCTATTTTTTCCTCTTATCTTAGTTCCTAAGTTAAATGCTCCTGGAATATGAGGATACTTTTCACAAACATTTATCCAACAGTCAAATAATATTAATAAATTATCTAACCCTTCAACAAAAAACACTTTTTTGGAATCCTCCAGTGATTGAGCATGAAATGATATTTTAGGTAATAACCCATTTTTAATAATGGATTCAATATTATTTTTTTTAGTAAAATGAAAATAATTGGAATTTATATCATTTAGGTTCAATTTATAATCTCCCATACAACACCTCGAAAAACCTAATAAAATTATATCAAAATTTCATATATTTTTATAGTAAAAATAAATTAGAATGAACTAATTTATTTTCTTAATAATTAATCTTAATGAGTTTAAAACTAATAATAGTGTAACTTCTACATCAGCAATAACTATATACCAAATTTTTGAATATCCTAATGTACCCAATAGAAGAAATAAAAATTTAATTGTAAGAGCAAAAACAATATTAAAGCGAACAATTTTGTTAGTTTTTTTAGATATCTTTATAGCATCACTTATTTTATCTAAATTATCAGTCATTAAAACAACGCTTGAAGCTTCAATTGCTGCATCACTAATTTATAATTCCAAACAATTTTTGGAAGATAAAAAGTACCTTTTATGTTATGGGAATATTCCCAAAAATTACCTTTAGCACAATACTAGCTGGCTTGCACAGCTTGATAATTTGCTACTAACATATTTAAAAGTTAGTTGAAAATACATAACGATTAGTTACTAAGTTTCTTTTAATTAGTCAAAATTCTAAAAAATATTCAAAAAAGATTTTGCTTTATTAATATATGGTTTTCGTTCTAAAATTAATTCTTTCGAATCTATAGGAACATGTATATCTTTTTCATTAATAAATATATAATTAATATCTTTTCTTGATGAATTTCCAAATAATTCAATTGGTAAATAATAATTCATTATAATCCATAATACATCTGAACAATTTTTTGGAAAAAAACCTTCACCATCTGTTATAACAATCTTGTTGTCAGCATCCTTTGAAAAACTTTCGGCCATAGCTGTAAAATCAGTAAATCCTCTACCTTTTATATGCAAATTATCAATATCGCTATCATTTCTTATCTCATTCCAACCATAAAATTCGATATCACAAAATCCCACCTTTATTTGACTAGCAGATAATATATTTTTGCATTCTCTCAAAATTGCTTTTATTTTTTGCATACTCATAGAACCACTACTATCGATAATTATTTCGCTTTCAGCATATGATATATCTTGTTTTTCTTCTTTTTTTATTATTCCATCAATTTCTACTTCATAAAATGCAGTGGTTACTTCATCTGGAGTAACTATATTTGCTCTTAATAATTCTTTCCAATAAATAAGAGGAGCTGCTCTTTCAACACTAACACTAGGAAATTCGATCCCTAATGACATGTTTCCAAATTGAGCCTGTTTTTTTAGTTCTTCTTGAAAATCCCCTAACAATTCATTTCTTAAATGGCTATTTTCACCCATTAAATCTTGTAAATCTTGATTATATACTTCATTTACCCACTCTTCTAAATCAGATATTTCCATGTGATAAGTATTTGCATTCATCCATTCTTTAATTTGCTTTAATTGAGGTAAATATTTCATATATAATTCTTCTGTAGAATAATCTAGTGCATCTGGAATATCTACAAGGCCTTCTGGCATTGTTAGTCCATCCTTTACTAATAACTGATTAATAATAGCATCTTCAACATAGTTCAATAAATCTCTATCTCTTCCAACATTTCTAAATAAATGACTTAATACTATGTGAAATATTTCGTGAGCAACAATAAATTCTTTTTCATCATCAAAATAATCATCAATAAATTCTTGCTTATAAAAAATACATCTTCCATTAGTAAATGCTGAAGCAGGAACTGACTCATTCGTAAATTTAAATTGCAAATTAACAATAACATTACCAAACAAAGGATATCTTATTAAAAGATTTCTAATAATATTATTTATTTCCATTTGATTCTAGCCTTTTAATAAATGGTTTATTAGATTGACTATATAATTTCATAATCCTTTGTTCATTATCTTTAGACCATTCATAATCAAAAACTGCTAAAAATTCTTTACCTAATCCACTAACAAACTCTCTTACTTTATCCACATTATCATCATCGACTGTACTTAAACACATTGTTGTATACCATCTTAAAGAAGGGTCAAATGGTACATCTTCTATGTTATATCTATTATTTAAGACATCATCAATAGTTATTAAATTCATTTTGCTGAATTTTATAAAATCTCGAGTAAGACTTTCCCCAATAAATGCACGAAGTACATTGGGGTTATTACTTTGATATAATGCCTTTGAAGCTAAAGCCCATTTTCTTGGATCAGCATTAGGATTTACTCCATCATATTGTGTTCTTAACACATTATCACCATTAACTCTTATATAATCTACAATTGCAGGATGTATTCCATCAATTTTTTGTTGACCTTTATAAAGTAATTGCTTGCCATCTTTTTCTCTTTTTAATGCCCATTTTAGCCACTCTTCAGAATCAGTATTTATATAAACATGAGCAAATCTTCCAAACAATGGTTCACTTAATGAATTTGCTGATCTTGATTCACTTGCTTCATTCCCTGCAGCGCATACAACAGCATTTTCTGGTAATTTCAATCTATATCCGCTGTTTGTTAGTGTTTTATTTAATGTTACTTCAAAAGCAACTTTTTGTATGTCATTCTTTGCATTAGTTAATTCTTCTAAAAATAAGATATGCAATTTATCTGGTTCATCTGCACATTTCTTACATAAACTTTTATACCAATAAGGTTCATATAAAAATAGTTCTTTTGAATTAAAATCTTTAGCTATAATACCTGTAAAGCCATCTGAACTTGTACAACCAAAATCAATTAATTCTAAATTTCTATCTAGTGTAAGCATTCTTTCTGTTTTCCCAACACCAGTTTTACCATGTAAAAATACCGCAATGTTGCTATTTATACATATCTCAATTATTTCTTCTTCTGTAAGTGGAGTAAAATTAAACCCATAACGATTATTATCTTCTTTTTCTTCATCGCTAAATAATAATGCTGGTGCAGTATGTTCTAATTCATCATTGATGCTTTTTAAGAATTCATTATTTAAATATCTATTTAAATCACTATCTTTAAATTCTCTACCTGCTATATCAAAGTTTGCACCAAATAATACAATTGAGGAATATACTAATTTTGCTTTTTCATCTATAGTTAATGGAATACTTTCAACTTTTAAATAAACATCAGTATCTGCTTTACTTATTGTTCCATCGCTCAAAACTTTTGATTCAACTTTATTTTTCTTTCTTATAAATCTTATACCAAATGCTTCATATTCGCAATATTCTTTTTCATCTACAAAATGTGTTCTTCCTGTTGTAATAATTAGTTTACTTTTATTATCAAATAATTTGTCTATTATTTCTCCAACTCTTCCACCTATAATAGTTAGTGGGTATTCAATATTTAAATTTTGTAATTCATTTAAATCAAAGTCTTCAATATCATCAAATGAAAAAGCTATTCTAACCCCATGTTTAAAATTAGTTTTAGTAGTTTGAGATAATACTCCACTATTATTAATATAAATCATATTATTAGTAGTAGCTTTATTCTTTTTATTAATAATATATTTTCCATCAAGCCAATATCCTCCAAAACCATTTGATTGATCATATGAAACCCCCGTTAAACGAGCCAAATCAGAGCAATAACATTCAACTCCTGATTGTTTTATAGTCTCTAGCATATTTTCATCTTTAATATGTTCTTCTTTTAAAATTCCTATCCTCTTAATTTTCATTTGGAATCCCCCTTCAAAATGTAAGTATTATAATAGCATAAATGGTTTATCTTTACAATTATTTTCAATTAATTTATAAAAAATTTTCCAAGAGATTTTTAACACATAAGATTATAAAATTATTTTATAGTCATCTTTAACTTTGTATTTATAATTCATTTTAATTGTTTTTAAATAACTGGGTACTACTGCATATCCTCCTTAGTAATACCTTTAGAAATGTCATATATATCTTTTACCTCAAAATCTTTATTATCAAAATAGTCTTTTATTTCAACTTGTTGTGATTTCTTTTATCTTATCATTGTAAATTGTTATAGTTCTCTGAAAAGTGCTTAATTGCTTCTAAAATAGATTTTAAATAGTATTTAGGGTTATTATTTTCTTTTGTTAAAGTTTTATTTTTAGTATACATGAAAATTCTTGAATTTATTTTACTATTAAATTACTACTTCATACACGATTTTTGTTAACAAAAAAATCTTATATATTTTTATAAACGATAAAAATGTATACTTGTTTTAATATGATATGATATGATATAATATCTATGTAAATGGAGGTTTATATACTATGATTAAAACTGTTAAATATCCTAATTTTGATGAATACGACTTTATTAGATTATATTGTGCAATGAATTTTAAAAATGAACTTTCACCAATTATAAAACATCATGAATTAGAAAAACGATTATACGCATTATACTCTTTACCTGAATTTAGAGAACTATTCCAAGGCATAATTCCTAAAAGGGATTATATAAACCCAGATAATAGTTATTTGGATTTAGGAACTGCATTAAATACAGCACAATTATTTGGATTATTAACACCAATAGATAGAGTTGGAGAGATTAGATCAATTGTTTCATGTGATAATGATATAGCACAAGAAATAATATCAAATTCTGATGCAGAAATGGTTAATAAAATGACTAACTTGTTTAATACAATGTTTAACCTAGATCATAATTCAAAAGATGAAAGATTTATTGATCCTCAAGCGAAGATCTATAGTAAGCATTAAAATCTCCCATTAGGCAAGAAGTACAGAGTCCAAAACTAGTAAAAAGAAATTAATATAAAAATAATTAAAATAGCAAAAATATGCTATTTTTTCTATTTCATTATGAAAAGAAAATCATTAAAATAATTTTTCAAACAAAAAAATAAATTAGAATGAACTAATTTATTTTCTTAATAATTAATCTTAATGAGTTTAAAACTAATAATAGTGTAACTCCTACATCAGCAATAACTGCATACCAAATTTTTGAATATCCTAATGTACCCAATAGAAGAAATACAAATTTAATTGTAAGAGCAAAAATAATATTAAAGCGAACAATTTTGTTAGTTTTTTTAGATATCTTTATAGCTTCACTTATTTTATCTAAATTATCAGTCATTAAAACTATACTTGAAGCTTCAATTGCTGCGTCACTACCAACTCCACCCATAGAAATACCTAAATCAGATATTTTCATAACTGGTGCATCATTAATTCCATCGCCAACAAAGGCAGTAAAATTATCTGTTTTTAAACTAGTAACCTTATTTACTTTATCAATAGGGAGCATATTGTAATAGTATTCATTAATACCTAATTTTTGACTTACTTTAGTTACAATATCTTTATTATCACCTGACAACATAATAATCTTATTAATACCTTCTTTTTTTAATGTTTTAACAAGATTATATGCTTCTTCTTTTATTTCATCAGCAATAACAATATAACCTAAATAGGTTTTATTTCTAGCAAGATAAACAATTGTTCCAAGCTCATCTGATTTTGTTAGACTAATATCATTATCAGTTAAAAGTGAATAATTACCTATCAATAAATCATCGTTATCTATTTTAACAGATATTCCTTTTCCACTTATTTCTTGAAAATCACTTATTCTGTTCTTTAAAATTTCTTTATCATATTTTTTAATAATCGATGTAGCAATTGGATGATTAGAATAATATTCACCAAAAGCCGCTAATTCTAGTAGTTCATCTTCACTAATATTAAGACTAACTATTTTTTGAACTGAAAAATTCCCTTTTGTAATAGTACCTGTTTTATCAAAAACAATATTTTTAATTTTAGATAAATTTTCTAATTCAGTTCCACCTTTAATCAAGATACCCTCTTTACTAGCACGACCAATTCCAGAAAAGAATCCTAGAGGAACAGAAATAATAAGTGCACATGGACATGATGTAACTAGAAAAACAAGTGATCTATATAACCAATCATTCAAATTTTGTCCTAACAAAACTGGCACTAATGTTAGAAGAAAAGCGCAAATAACTACAATTGGAGTATAAATTCTACAAAATCTTGTAATAAATTTTTCTGTTTTTGTTTTTTTATCCTCAGAGTTTTCAATTAACTCTATTATTTTAGTAGCTGTACTAGTTTCAAAAGTTGATGTTGCTTTAATTGTTAATACTGTATCTATATTAGTTGTTCCACTTAAGACATTCATATCTTTTTTAACATGTCTTGGTATGGATTCTCCAGTTAAACTAGATGTATCAATACTTCCTTCACCATCAATAACAATTCCATCCAAACCAATTTTTTCACCAGGTTTAACAATAAAAATATCGCCTAATTTAATTTCCTTAATATCTATATTTTTGATTTTCTCGTTAATTTTTATATTGATAGTATCACTTCTTAAATCCATTAGTTTAGTAATAGATTCTTCAGAATTATCAACAGCTTTATCAGATAGATATTCCCCTAAATTAAAAAGTAACATAACCATTAGAGCTTCTTCATATTCACCAATAAAGAATGCTCCTATTGTTGCTATAATCATAAGAAAGTTTTCATCAAAGATTTCTCCTTTTAAGATATTTTTGATTCCTTCAATATACATTTCATAAGATACAATGATATAACTAATAACTAACAATGTTAAATGTAGTATCTCATTATCTTTAAACATAAATGAAACAATAAAAATAATCGCACTTATAATAATCTTAAAAAATTCAAAATTAAATTTTTTCATTTCTAACCTCCTCCATAATATGTTCTAAACCATACTCTAAAATTATTTTAATATGATCATCAGCAATGGAATATTTAACAATTTTGCCTATCTTATTAGTTTTTACTAAATTAGAAGTTCGAAGATTTTTTAATTGATGCGAAATAGCCGATTGACTTATATTTAAAATATCAGCAATTTCATTAACACATTTTTCACCATTTAATAAAACGTCTAAAATTCTTAATCTAGTAGCATCTCCAAAAATTTTAAAAAATTCACTTAAACCAGTTAATAAATCTTTACTATGTGTTTTCATATTACCCTCCTATATATGATTATATGTTCATATATTCATATTATATTAAAAATTTAAAAATTAGTCAATACTAATATTAAAATGATAAACTTTACATTTATAATTATTATCTTTCAATTATATTACTCATTTATATTATATTTATTTAATACGAACGATTGACATTTTTAACAATGAATGACTACATTCAAATAAAAAAAGAAGAAAAATTAATTTACAAATTATTAACTCCAAAATTATGTTTATATAGAATATAATATTTTTTTTAGAATTAAATATAATTTACTAACTACTTAAATATAATAACAATTAAAATATGTGGGGTTTTATAATGAAAAATAAAAAAGTATATATAATTTTATCTATTTTTATAATTTTACTTATTATTAGTATATTTATATATGTTAAACATAATAAGAAAAAAAGAAAAATTACTAATGAATATCCAATTATAAGTCTTAAAGGTAATAATATTATGGATATAAATGTTTCTGAAAATTTTGAAGAACCTGGATATTCTGCTTATGATGAAATTGATGGTGATATAACTGATAAGGTAATGATTAAAAATAATGTTGATTTCAACACACCTGGTACCTATGAAATTTTATATAAAGTAACAAATTCTAAAGGTAATAGTGTGGAAATAAAAAGATTTATAACAATTAACCAAGCAATTAATATTGAATATAAAGAAATCTATGATAGTATTGATAATACTGTTCATGGTTGGGGAACTAATAATAAACAAGATGGGCAAAGACCTAATACAGATTTGTCAAATGAGGAATTAAAAAAATATAATGCTTATGCAATGGGAAATGATGAAAAAGTTATATATCTTACCTTTGATGAAGGTAATCTAGAATCTTATTTACCAGAAATTGTTGATATCTTAAATAAAAATGATATTAAAGCAACTTTCTTTTTGTGTCGAGGCTTTATAAAGAATAATCCAGAACTCATGATAGAAATGATAGAAAAGGGACACTCAGTTGGTAACCATACTGCTAACCATATTTCTATGCCTACACTAGCTAATTCTGAAAATTTTGAAAAATATTTAAAAGAATTATCATTAACTGAAGAAGCATTTAAAGAAATTACTGGTAAATCTATGGACCGAATTTATCGCGAACCTAGAGGAGAATATAGTTTACGCAGTTTAAGTATTATAAAAGATTTAGGATATAGTACCTATTTTTGGAGTGCAGCCTATAAGGATTGGGATGATAAACTAACTAAGGAACAAGCACTTCAAGAAATGATTAATCATGTACATAATGGTGCAATATACCTACTTCACCCAAATAGTAAAGGAAATTATTTAGCATTAGATGATTTTATTAAACAAATGAAGGAACAAGGCTATACTTTTGATTTGGTTAGAAATATTAAATAAAATTTAAAGTTAATAATATTATTTATTATTTTTTAAATACTAATAACCATTTTTTACATTATCCATAAAATATGTTATGAGGGGGAAAAAATATGTATGATTTTGCAGTTGTTGTAGATGCTGGTCATGGGAGATACAGAAAAATCCAAAAATAAAAGAATAGCTATAAAGATAAATAAATACAAGGAAATAAGGTGCTTTGGTGGAAAAGTATCTTTTTTGATGATATAATATAAATTAGGAAGATTTATTATCTTCTGTAAAAAAGAAAGGACAGCTGTTATGTTTATATTAGCACAGATTTGTGGTTTAATTGCTTTATTAATAACTGTCACCAACATTCAATTAAAATCTAAAGAAAAAATTGTCTTGTTTAATGTTTGGGCTAACATAGCTGTTACAATACAATATTTCTTATTAGGAGCATATACTGGTGCGATAATATCTATATTAAATGCTATAAGAGATGTAGTTTATTTCTTGTTTAAAAAGAAAAATTTTAAGCCATCAGTTTTAGTATTGCTAATTTTTGAAACTGTAGCCATAATATTAGGAATAATAAGTTGGCAAAATATTTGGAGCATAATTCCACTAGTAGTTACTATCATATATACTTATGGATTATGGCAAGATAATGTAAAAATTTTAAGAATAACTACAGTAGTAATTGGCTATGGTTGGACTATATATGACATTGTAGTTAAAGCGTATGTAGCAGCATTACAAGTAACAGCTCAAGGAACATCAGCCTTAATTGCATTAGTTATTAATAATAGAAGAAAAAAATAGTAAATGATGAAAGGATATAATAATATGAATTTAGAAAAATTTAATTTTGCACCTTTGTATACTCTTGATAAAGAATGGGCTTTATTAACTGTTGGTAATAAAGAAAAATTTAATACAATGACAATTAGTTGGGGTGGATTAGGAACTCTTTGGCATAAACCTGTTCTAACAGTTTATTTAAGACCAAATCGTTATACTTACGAATTTATGGAAAATAATGATTATTTTACAATAAGTTTTTATAATGAAGATTATAAAAAAGATTTAATTACTTTAGGAACTAAATCAGGTAGAGATACAGATAAAATTGCTCTTACAAAACTAACGCCTGAATTTTTAAAAGAAGCAACAACTTTTAAAGAAGCAAAATTAACTATTATATGTAAAAAGGTATATTATCAAGATTTAAATATTAATAATATTCCTACAGGTGAAATAGATAAATTTTATAAAAATGAACCTGTGCATAGAATGTTTATTGGGGAAGTTATAGATATAATAGATAAAAGAATGTAAAAATTTAAATATAGTTGTTATATAAGCAATTATATTTTTTAGTTGCAATTAAAATAATTTGGTTAAAAATATTAAATAAAATTTAAAGTTAATAATAAGATTATTATTAGCTTTTTTTTAAATAATAATAACCATTTTTTATATTATCCATAAAATATTTTAAGAGGGGGAAAAAATATGTATGATTTTGCAGTTGTTGTAGATGCTGGTCATGGAGGTTCAGATCCTGGTGCAGTTTCTGGAAATACACGTGAAAAAGATTTAACATTACAAATATCAAACTATATGTATGAACGTTTTAAAGAATTAGGAGTACCAGTTGCAATCACTAGACCAACTGATGAAACAGTTAGTCCAACAGAACGTGTAAACCGTATTTTAAATGCTTTTGGTGATAAGAAGAATGTTATTGTTATCTCAAATCATATTAATTCTAATACAACAGGAACAGCAGAGGGTGCAGAAGTAGTATATGCACTTAGAAATGAGGCTACTTTAGCGCAAAATGTATTAAATGCTCTTGGCGATGCAGGTCAAAAGAAAAGAATGATTTATCAACGAAGACTTCCAAGTGATAGTACAAAAGATTATTATTTTATTCATAGAAATACTGGTCAAACTGAACCTTTACTTGTCGAATATGGATTTATTAATAATGCTCAGGATTTGAATAGAATAAAAAATAATTATCGAAAATATGTAGATGCTGTTGTAGATGCTATTATTGCAACAGAAATGGGAGGGTCTATACCACCAACTGGTTCAAACACTTATGTAGTAAAAAGTGGCGACACTTTATATAAAATTGCTCAAGCTTTCAATACTACAGTTAGTAATCTAAAAAGACTAAATAATTTAACTAATGATAATTTGTCAGTTGGGCAGATACTATTAGTACCATCACAAAATGCGACTGGAAATAACAACACATATATCGTAAGAAGTGGTGATAGCTTATGGAGTATCGCCAATAGATATAATACTACAGTAGATGAAATAAAAAGATTAAATGGTTTAACTAGTAATACGTTATCCATTGGGCAAGTTCTAACTATTCCAAATGCTATTGATACAAATGGTGGCGTTTCTGATGTTGGAACATATGTAGTAAAAAGTGGTGATACTTTGTGGAATATTGCTAATAGATTTGATACTAATATTAATGAAATTAAAAGATTAAATAATCTATCTAGTGATATATTAAATATAGGTCAAGTTCTAAAAATTCCTAATGTCACAGGAAGTTTACCAAGTTTTACTTATACAGTAAAAAGTGGCGATAGCTTATGGAGTATTGCTAATAGATATAATACTACAGTAAATTCTATTAAACAGCTAAATAATTTAACTAGTAATCTTCTTTCTATTGGGCAAGTTTTGAAAATTCCAACAGCATAAATTATAATAATAACTTATATATAAAATATTAAGTAAAAAAAGATAGTCAGGAATTATTTCCCTGACTTTTTTGATTTAATCAATTTCAATTAATTCATATTCTTTATTTCCAAAACCTAATTTAGCAGCAGCATCAATTGTATGTCGACCATTTTGGCTTTCTATTCTTTCAATAAGATGATCACGTCCTGGATCATTTGAATTATAAACTAAATCAATACACGCTTGGTCTATAGCAATTGGATCAAGTGATGCAAGTATTCCTATATCTTTCATACATGGATCTTCTGCTACAGCACAACAATCACAATCCACTGACATATTACACATTATATTTATATATACAATGTTTCCTTTGAAATAATTAACTACACTTTCCGCAGCATCTGCCATTGATTCTAAGAATTCTAATTGGTCAACCTTGAACATATCTTCAAATGTACCATCTTCTTTTCCCACACAGTGAATATATCTTTTACCATATCCTGATGCACATCCTATAGAAAGTTGTTTTAAGGCTCCACCATATCCTCCCATTGGATGACCTTTAAAGTGAGATAATACTAGCATTGAATCGTAGTTATCTATGTTTCTGCCAACATAGTTTTTCTTTAGTCTTTTTCCATTTGGAATATCTAATACTAAATCATCACCTTCAGCATCTAATATATCAACGTCAAAGTATTTACTCCATCCATGCTTTTCCATTAGCTTTTTATGCTTTTCTGTAGTATCTCTTGCTCCTTCGTATGCTGTATTACATTCAACTACTGTTCCTTCAACATAATCTATTATATCTTTCATAAACTCTGGATGAAGATAGTTTTGATTTCCTTCTTCTCCTGAGTGAACTTTTACTGCTACTTTTCCTGGTAATTTTTTACCTAATTTTTTATAAATTTCTACCATATTTTCTTTTGTAATATTTTTAGTAAAATAAACTTTTGCTTTTTCCATTATAATCTCCTTTCTATTTTATAACATTATTTTATCATAATAATTATGTAAAATACATAGAAAATTTATTTTTTATAATCTTATAATTATAACCATTAATACTTTTACAAAAAAATAAAACCGTTGAAATCAACGGTTAAATTCATAATGGCGGAGTAGGCGAGATTTGAACTCGCGCGCCAGTTGCCCGACCTACACCCTTAGCAGGGGCGCCTCTTCAGCCTCTTGAGTACTACTCCAAAACGCTACAAATTTTCACTACGTGTATAATTTTACCTTATATAGTCCCAATTGTCAATAAATTTGTAGCCATATATTTTATTTTTATAAAGATTGTTTATATAAATATAGCAATATTATTTAATTTCTACTATTTTATAACAAACTAATATAAACTATCTATTATTTCAACTAATTCATCAATTGATATGTTAAAACAAGTAAATTGATAAAAAATATTATCATATATAAATGTTGCTGATAATCTCGTATCATCCCAATCATTTGTATAAATTATAACGTTGGTGTCTAATTTTTTTTGCTTGTAATCATGTACAATTTTTTTACCCCCACTAGCATCAATCCCCTCTTCAAATGCTAAAATATATCCATAATCAGCATTTTCATTAATGATTCTAATATACATTGAAACATTTTTTTCTTCATTATATTTAATAAAACTAGGATAAAATAAATCCACTATACCTACTGACCCATCTTTGTTGAAATTAATTGTAGAATATATTTTTTCTAATTTTGATTTATCAGAATTTAAAATATGAAAACCTAATAATTTATCTAACTCAGAAATATTTATTTCCACATTATGCATAAATGTTTCACTATCCATTTCACCTGAAATATTAACAAATTTGAAAAACTCTGGATTTATTTTTTTAAATGTAGTGTCATTTGATATTTCAACCTTTGTTCCATCATCTAAACTAAGGGTTGTTTTCCATTTAAAAAATTCGCGAATTTCATCAGCATAAACGATTGTAATAGAGCATAAAGCAATTATTAAAATAGCCCATGAAGCATAAACTAATTTAAATTTTTTAGTCTTTTTTTGTTTGTTAACTGTTTTCACTAATATTTCTTCTTCTAATGCTTTAGGTATATTAATTTTTTGATACTCTTTTTTTAAATTATTTTTATTCATTAATATATTCCTCCTTTAAAAGTTCTTTTAATCTTTTTCTTGCTCGTAATAATCTTGTTTGAATAGCGGTTTCTGATAGATGCATTATAGAAGATATTTCTTTTATTTTATAACCTTCATAATAATATAGATAAATAACAATTCGGTCTATTTTTGGTAATTTGAATATACTTTGTAATAAATCACTATCTAAAACTTCGATATATTGTTTATTCTCTTCTTCATTAGTAAGTGATACTATCTTTCGTTTCCAAGGCGAAATAAATAAAGATTTGCATTCATTTATGGTAACTCTGATTAACCATTTTTTAATATCTTCCATAGTATTCATATTAGTAAATTTATTGATATTTTTATATAATTTTATAAATACATTTTGCGTAATGTCACAAGTATCCGCATAATTTTTAGTATAACTATACGCTAATCTAAAAATATCATTTTTATATAAATTAAATATATCTATAAATTCTATATTCATACTTCCCTACTTTCTATTTTAAACGCGTTCATTATAATAACTTTTCAAATATTTAAAATATCACAAAAAATATTGCTAAATAGCAATATTAATTTATTTACTTATCTTTTTTCTTAATAATTCTTCTAACTTATGACATTTTTCAATATTCATATCTAAAGTTTCTTTTAAATGATATGTTAAATTAAGATTTTTATATTTATCTTTTGCCATTGTATGATATGGAAGAAGTTCAACCTTTTCGATATTTTTTAATGGTTTAATAAATTCAGATAATTTGTTTATATATTCTTCATTATCATTAATATCAGGAACAATAACCTGTCTTAACCACATCTTTTTATTTAATTCTTGGCATTTTTTTAAGAATTTTAAAGATTCATTTATATTATTATTAGTGATTTGTTTATAACTATCCTCATCAATTGCCTTAATATCAAATATAACTAAATCTACTAAATTTAAAATTTCATCATAATTACCATTTCCTACTCCTGCTGTATCTAAAGCAATATGAATATTCTCTTTTTTTAAAAGCTTACAGACTTCAATTAAAAAATCACATTGTAATAATGGTTCTCCACCAGAAAAAGTTACTCCACCATTTTTCTTAAAATATGGTTTATTTCGCATTATTTTAGTAAATAACTCTTCTTTAGTATAATTTAATTCTCCTAACTTAAACATTTCTGGGTTGTGACAAAACAAGCAACGTAATTTGCACCCATTAAGAAATACTACTGTACGTATACCTGGTCCATCAACCAATCCCATTGATTCTATTTGAGCAATACTTCCTTTAAGCATTAGAATTTTTCATGGAAAGTTCTTGAGATAACTTCCTCTTGTTGCTTTCTAGTTAAACGATTAAATCTAACAGAGTATCCAGATACACGAATTGTTAAAAGTGGATATTTTTCAGGATTTTCCATAGCATCTTGTAACATTTCACGATTTAAAACATTAACATTTAAATGATGCGCGTTTTGAACAAAATAGCCATCTAATAAATTAACTAAATTTTCTTTTTGTTCATCTAAACTATGTCCTAAAGCACTTGGAATAATTGTAAATGTATTAGAAATTCCATCTTTACAACAATTTTTATAATCAAGTTTGGCAACAGAGTTCAATGAAGCAATAGCGCCACTATTATCTCTTCCATGCATTGGATTAGCTCCTGGAGCAAACGCAACACCTGCTTTTCTACCATCTGGAGTTGAACCTGTTTTAGATCCATAGACTACGTTAGAAGTAATAGTTAAAACAGACATTGTTGGCTCTGCATCGCGATAGGTTTTATGTTTAGCAAGTTCTGAATATATTTTCGATAGTATTTCTTTAGCGATATTATCAACTCTATCATCATCATTGCCATATTTTGGATAGTCACCTTCAATTTCAAAATCAACAGCAATACCTTCTTCATTACAAATAGGTTTTACTTTAGCATATTTAATAGCTGATAGGGAATCTGCTGCAACTGATAAACCTGCTACTCCATAAGCCATATAACGATGGACGTCTGTATCATGTAAAGCCATTTGGCTTGCTTCATAGGCATATTTGTCATGCATATAATGAATTATGTTCATTGCGCTTGCATATATTCTGGCAACCTCTTCAAGCATTCTAAAGTATTCTTTTTTAACAGTTTCATAATCAAGAATTTCATCAGTATTTTTTTCAAAACCATTGATTATTTTTCCACCTTTAACTTCATCAATTCCACCATTTAAAGAGTATAAAAGTGATTTAGCTAAATTACAACGTGCTCCAAAAAATTGCATATCTTTACCAACACGCATTGCTGATACGCAACATGCGATAGCATAATCATCACCATAGATTGGACGCATTAGATCATCATTTTCATATTGGACTGCATCTGTTTCAATCGATGTTTGTGCACAAAATTTCTTAAAATTATCAGTTAAATCTTGGCTCCATAAAACAGTCATATTTGGCTCTGGTGCTGGATCAAGATTTTTTAATGTATGAAGAATACGATATGAAGTTTTAGTAATTAATGGTACACCATTCTCACCAATACCAGCTATTGAACAAGTTACCCAAGTAGGGTCTCCAGAAAATAATTCATCATACTCTGGTGTCCTCAAATGACGAACTAAACGTAATTTAATAATGAATTGGTCAATTAATTCTTGTACTTCAGATTCTGTTATCGTTCCTTCTTCTAAATCATGTTCAAAATAAATATCAAGGAAGGCATCAACACGCCCAAGGCTCATAGCTGCACCATTGTTTTCTTTAACAGCGGCTAAATAACCAAAATATAACCACTGAACAGCTTCTTTAGAATTTTGAGCTGGTTTGGATATATCAAAACCATAAGTTGCTGCCATATCTTTTATTTCTTTTAAGGCACGATATTGCATTGATAATTCTTCGCGGCGACGAATAATATCTTCACTCATATCGCAACTAACTGGAATATCCCATTCTTGTCTTTTCTGTTCCATTAAGAAATCGATACCGTAAAGAGCAATTCTTCGGTAATCACCGATAATTCTACCACGACCATAGGCATCAGGTAGTCCAGTTAATAGTCCTACATGTCTAGCTTTTCTAATCTCTTCTGTGTAAGCATCAAAAACACCTTGATTATGCGTTTTTCGATAATTATTGAAATGTTTATCAATATCAGGATTTAATTTAGCCCCATACGCATCTAATGAACTATAAACCATACGAATTCCACCATATGGATTAACAATTCTTTTAAGTGGTGCATCAGTTTGAAGCCCTACAATAACTTCATTTTCCTTATCGATATAACCAGCATCATAAGCATTAACTCCTGATACATGATCAACATCAATATCTAAAACACCTTTTTTTAGTTCTTCTTTTAAAAGTTCACTACATTTATTCCAAACTTTATCGGTTTTTTCAGTAGTCCCAACTAGAAACTCTTCGTTTCCATCATAAAATTTATAATTATTTTGAATGAAGTCTCTAACATTAACTTCATTTTTCCATTTTTCACCTTTAAATTTATTTAATATATCCATAATTTGCCCTCTTTTCTATCATATTTAATTATAGCATAAATATTTATGAAATTTTTAGATATGCTTAGTTTTTTTACATAAAAATTTAAATTATTTACATTGAAAAAGACATACGTCTATATGTCTCCTAACTTATCCTTAAATTCTTCTTCAGTCCATATTGTTATTCCTAGTTCTTGAGCTTTATTAAATTTGCTGCCAGGATTTTCACCAACGATAACAACATCTGTTTTTTTAGTAACAGAACTTGTTACTTTACCTCCACGACTCAAAATTAATTCACCAGCTTCATCTCTAGAATATTCAGTAAGTGTTCCAGTTAAAACAAAGGTTTTATCATGAAATTCTTCTTGAATAGTAACTTTCTGACCAAGATAATTCATATTTAAATCATGTTTTTTTAATTCTTCAATAACTTTTATATTTTTCTCTTCTCTACACCAATCAAATACACTTTGTGCGATTATTTCGCCAATATCATTAATAGCAACTAAATCTTCATAATTTGCGTTCATTATATTATCCATTGTTTCATAAGTTTGAGCTATAATTTTAGCTGTTTTTTTACCTACGTGTCTGATTCCTAAAGCAAAAATTAAACGTTCTAAGGAATTATTTTTGCTTTGTTCAATACCATCTAACAGATTTTGAATACTTTTTTCACCAAAGCCTTCTAATTCCATAAGTTCTTGTTTATATTTTTTTAGTTCGTAAAAATCTACAATTGTTTTTAAGTAACCCATATTATAGAAATCTTCAATAATTCGTTCACCAAAGCCTTCTATATACATAGCGTCTCTACTTACAAAGTGAATTAATCCTTCAATATTTCTAGCATCACAAAATTTATTTTCACAATAATAAGCTGATTCTGATTCTTTTCTTGTTATTTTACTACCACATATTGGACAAACATCAGGCATTTTAAAGGGAATTTCTGTCCCATTACGTCTTTCTGTAACTACTCTAACAACCTCTGGAATAACATCTCCAGCTTTATGAATTACAATAGTATCATTAATCATAATATCTTTTTCTTTAATATAATCTTCATTGTGCAAAGTTACACTGCTAATTACTGAACCTGCTAAATGAACAGGATTTAAGTCAGCTCTAGGTGTAATTTTTCCAGTTCTACCAACACAAAATTCAATATTAGTAAGTTTAGTTAAAACTTCAGCAGCTGGAAATTTATACGCAATTGCCCATTTAGGTGTACGTGCTGTATAACCTAATTTTTTTTGGTCAGCAATATTATTAACTTTAATAACAATACCATCAATTTCATATGGCAATTCATCTCTTTTTTTAGTCCATTCATTTATATAAGTTACAACATCTTCAATATCATTAGCTATAATTATGTTGGGATTAACAACAAAATTTAAATTTTTCATAAATTCTAATGTGGCAGAATGTGTAGATAAATTGTATTTATCTGGTTCTGGCAAATGATAAATAAAGGTTGATAAATTTCTTTTTGCAGCGATACTAGAATCTAATTGACGCATTGAACCAGCTGCGGCATTTCGTGGATTAGCAAATAAACCTTCACCATTTTTTTCTCTTGTTTTATTTAATTCTTCAAAAGATTTTTTTGGCATATAGATTTCGCCACGAACTTCTAAATATTCTTTAAAATCAATCGTAAGAGGGACTGCTTTAATAGTTTCAACATTATGAGTAATATCTTCGCCTGTAACACCATCGCCACGTGTTGCACCTCTTACTAGTTTACCATTTTCATAAATAAGTGATACAGAAAGACCATCTATTTTTAATTCACAAACATAGCTAGGATTTGGTATTGTTTTTTTAATACGTTCATCAAATTCACGCACTTCATATTCGCTAAAAATATCTCCTAAAGACATCATTGGAACTGTATGCGTTACTTTTTTAAAGCTATCAATTATTTTTCCACCAACTCTTTTAGTTGGAGAATTATCCTTAACAAATTCAGGATATTTAGCTTCTAATTTTTCTAATTCATGATAATAATCATCGTATTCTTGGTCAGTTATAGTTGGTTTATCAAGCGTATAATATTCATAACTAGCACGATTAATTATTTCAATTAATTCATTTATTCTTTTTTCAATCATAAAGGCCCCCATATCAGAAAAAATATTAATTAATATCTATTCTGGCTGAGAATATTTATTCTTATTAATTAATATTTTCTTATATTGTTTCATATTTTCTAATGATAAGTTTAAAATATTTTTAATTGTAGTTGTAAATACAGCTTTTCTTCGCTCATTTATTGGGATTAAATTACCACGACTATCATAAAAATATTTATTAATTATATTAACATAATTTTCAAAGTTAGCTTTTCCAATTTGTTCAAAAATATAACTATTGTCATTATTTATAAGTGCTTCATTAATGCATTCACCATAAGTTTTATAGAAATTATCGACAAGGAATAGACCATCATCAAAATCGACAATATGTTTTTGATGAACACTGTTAATAATAGTTATATCATTTTCCATTAAACGTTTAGTAACCTGGTACGCGATTAAATCAATTGTTAAAGCTCCAAACATTAAATACTTTTCTTTACCAATAATCGAATTTTCTTGAACTACAGCTTTATTATTAAAATATTCTGACGCAAATGCTAAACGACATATTTCCCTAACAAATAAATAATCATTATTTTCAAAATCTGTTGTTGGAGAGAATAGTAAAAAACGCATATTATTATCATCAGAATAGTTATCTGATGCCCAAATAATTTCTGGTTCTTCTAATGTTATAATTTTATTAATTATATTATCATTAAGTCTATTGATTTCTTTTTTATTTTTTTTAAGAAGTTCTAAAAAGTATTTTGAAACTTTAGCATTTTTTTCATTATTTAATACTTTTTCGCCTAAAAGAAAGTTATCAATAATTTTCTCTTTATTTAAATTAGAGTTTCCAACTTCTTCTTTATATTCTCTATTATACTTATCAATTAAATCAAAAATATAATTAAATTTTTCTCTATCAAATGTTCTAATATTAACTTTTTTAATGCCAAGTAATTTTAAACATCTTTCACGATCATTAAATATTTCTTCCATTTCTTTTATAGAAGTAGTACGATCATGTAATTTATGTTCATTAGCAATTGAAAAAGACATAAATAATCCATCAAGTATATTACCATTATTATTATCTTCAAAGAAAAGGTTATAACAGTTTAGTTTAGTAAAATCGATTTTTTTATGAGTACCAAGATAGTTTTGGTCATATTCTGATAATTCATGTTGAATTTCTAAAATAAACTCATTACGTAATTTTTGCCCAAATTTATTAATTTTAGTTTCATAATTGCTGATACCTTTTTTTATGCTTTCATATTTAGTTGCAATTTTCTTATCATCTAAAGATTTTAGTTGTGTAGAATGTGTATTGCAATATTTTTTTAAATCTGACATTTTATTAAAAAAGACAAAGTTAGTTCTATAAAGTCGATCATTGATAATATCACTATATTTTTTACCAACAATATTTACTAATTCTTTAACTATATTATTTACCGTTTTACTTACTTTAGCATAAGTTGGTTCTAAAACAAAATCAAGTTCTTTTACAATTAATTTCTCCATCTAGCTACACCCTCTTACATTCCTTATTTTTATTTTTCCTTTTGTAATGCTCTATAAACTGTTACAAAAACAAATATTCCTAGTCCAAATAATGCTAACCATAAAATAGGATTATTTTGATGTCTAACCATAAATTCTTTTATTGGTTCCATCCATTTGTCTAAAGTATTTATTATATTTTTCATTTCATTACACCTTCCTTATACTTTTATGACCTTTAATCAGTTTTTTTATTTCAGCTGGATATGAAAAAGCAACTGTTATAATTTGTTTTTCTACTCCAACGACAATTCCTTCACCAAATTCTTCATGAATAATTTTATCACCAATTTTGTATTCAATTGTACTATCAATATTATCTTCTTTATTTAACATTGTATGCGTTTCTTTTAAATCAATATTTTCGCTTTCCAAGTATTCTTCATCAATTTCATTAACGAATCTACTTGGTGGATTACAACTATCTAGTCCATATAAAATTCTTCTTTTAGCATTAATAAGCCACAACCTTTTTTTTGCTCTTGTAATCGCAACATAACATAGTCTTCTTTCTTCTTCCAAATTTTCGTTAGAATCGAATGAATTACTATGTGGGAATATTCCTTCCTCCAAGCCAATTATAAAGACATTGTCAAACTCTAAGCCTTTAGCGCTATGAACAGTCATTAATGTTACTAAATCGCTCGTTTGTTTTTGTTCTTCAACATCTGTAACTAAGCTAATTTCCATTAAAAAGTCTTCCAAGGAAACAATCCCATTTCGTTCTTCAAAGGTTTTTGTGATTGATTTAAATTCCTCTAGATTTTCTAACCTTACATCTGCTTCAATACTATTTTCTGCTACTAATGATGCTTTTAAACCTGTTAATTCTAAAACACTTTCAACTAATTCTGTTAATGAACTATTTTCTACCTTCTCACGTAATATATCTATCTGATTTTTAAAGCTAAGTTCTTTTCCACTTTCAATAACTTCATAAATAGATTTTTGTTCAACAGAAGCTTTATCAACCAATTTTTCAATTGTTTTAGCTCCAATACCTCTTTTAGGAACATTTATAATTCGCATTAAACTAATATCATCATATTGATTATAAATAAGTTTTAGGTAAGCTGTTAAATCTTTAATTTCTTTTCGATTATAGAAATTTAAGCTTCCAACAACTTTATAAGGAATTGTTTCCCTAAGAAGTGCATCTTCAATATTACGTGATTGAGCATTAGTTCTATATAAAACTGCTATATCATCATGTTTATTACCTTGCTCAATTAACTTTTTAATTTCCTTAACAACATAGTATGCTTCATCTTTTTCATCAGTAGCTCGATAATATTTGATTTTTTCGCCATCGTCATTATCAGTCCATAAATTTTTTTCTTTTCGTTGTTTATTGTTTTTTATAACAGAGTTAGCAGCATTTAAAATATTTTTAGTTGAACGATAGTTTTCTTCTAAAATAATAACTTTAGGGTTCTCATAATCATTTTCAAAGTTTAAAATATTTCGATAATTTGAACCTCTAAAACTATATATTGATTGATCATTATCACCAACAACACAAATATTTTTGTATTTAGCGCTTATCATTTTAACTAAGTTATATTGTGCCTCATTAGTATCTTGATATTCGTCAATCAAAATATATTTGAAGCGTTCTTGATATTCTTTTAAAACTTCTGGATTTTCTTTAAAAAGTTTAATAGGTAACATTAGTAAGTCATCAAAATCTAAAGAATTAGTAATGAGAAGTTTTTCTTGATATTTACGATAAACAGAAACAACGATTTGTTCAAAATCAGCAGAGGCATATTTTTCATAATCATTAGGTGTCATTAATTCGTTTTTAGCTCCACTAATTCGATTACGAATAACTTTAGGATTGTAATGATTAGTATCATAGCCCATTTCTCGCATAATCTTTTTTACAATTGTTAAAGAATCATCACTATCTAAAATCGTAAAATTTGGTTTGAAATGTAATTTTTCGTAATGCTCTTTGATAACCAAAAGACCAAATGAGTGAAATGTTGATATTTGGATGCGATTTGCAATGGGACCTAATAATGAAGCGACACGACTTTTCATTTCTTTAGCAGCCTTATTCGTAAATGTTATGGCTAAAATTGATGATGGTAGGACATCTTTATTATGAATTAAATAAGCAATTTTAGTTGTTAGTACTTTTGTTTTTCCACTACCTGCACCAGCTAGTACTAAAATTGGCCCATCGGTTGTTTGAACAGCTTCTTGCTGATTAGAATTTAAAGTTTCAATGTCCACCATAAGCTTCACCATAATAATAATACCATAAATTTTACAAAATTAATAGCTAATAAAACTAAAAATACATAAATATTTTATTTATGTATTTTCTGCTTCAATAATTAAATAATTATAATCATTTAAACAAGTAATTAATATTAAATGATTGGTTTTTATTTCAGGTATACTTAATTGATTTTCCTTAGACATATTATAAATACTAGTTACTTGATAAATATATTTTTTATTTTCATAATAAATAATTATTTGGTCTTTTAATTGTAATTTATCTAGATTTTTAAAATATGAATATAAACTATTACCTGAGTGGGCAGCTAAAATTAGTAAACTATTTTTATTATCAATGCGATTGGATTCAACTAATATACTTACATTCTGATCAATATTATTTCGCAAATCATATTTATTATATACCCCTTGTTTTAAATTAATTTTAGGTATTTCTAAAACTAATAAATAATTAGTAACAGTATTATCCATTTCTATTTTATTTCCTATATTATTATATTGTTTAAAAAATATAGACATTTCTTCATTTCTGGTTTTAATAAAATTATGGTATAAATATAATTTAATAATAAAATAGAATAAACTAATAAATATTAGGATTAAACCTAATATTTTATAAATTTTTCTTCTTGTAACTATATCCATATAATATTAAACCTATTAACATTATACTTCCCAAAATACTTAAACTATAATCATTTAATTTTGTATTTGGTAAATTAATTTTCTTTTGGTTTTCAATAGTAATTTCTTGATTAATTTTTAAATCAATCTGATGTGTTTTATTATCAAGAATATAATTATTCTTAGTTTTAATTTCTTGAATTTTATAAATAGAGGTTGGAATGTTTTTTAATTCAATTATTCCATTTTTATCAGTTTTAAATTTTCCTAGTGAAATATCATGATAATAAATTTCAAAAGTAACATCTGAAATAGGTTCCTTTGTATAGCTATCAACTTTTTTTATTTTTAAATTATTTTTAGGTAAATAATTAATCAACTCTATTTGTTGCTTCTCTTTTTCATTTAGATTAAAGCAATAGGTATTGGTATCTAAAATATAATCTTCTTTAGTTTTGTTCTCTATTAAACAATAATTTCCTAAAATTAAATTATCAAAAATAATTTGACCTCTATCATCAGTTTTAGCAGTTGATACAATATCACCTTTGCTATAATGTTTGACCCCATCTTTAGTAATAATATCTTGCTCTGCTTTTAGAATAAATTCAACATTAGATAAATATTCATAACTATATTTTAATTTTTCATAATTAAATATCTCTCCTTTTTTATTTACTATAATCTGACCACGTTTTAATTCATTATAAAAATTTATTTCTATCGTGTTATTTTCTGTTTTTGAATCGCTGATTTCGATAATTAATGAATCTTTATTAAGTAAATATTCATTAGTAGTTGATATCTCTTTTATTTCATATGTTCCATATGGGAGGTTATCAATAATTAAATATCCCTCTTCGTTAATCATTAAATCTTTATTACCATCTATATAAATATAACGATTAGAATCTAAATTTTTAATATTAAATTTAATATTAGAGTTTTTAATAGGTAGATTAGATATACTATCTAATTTATTTAATTTTAAAGTTCCTTTTTTTAAATAATTTATAAGTTCTAATTGTTGATTTTCATTTTCTAGCAAATTAAAGCAATATATATTTTCATCTAAAATATAATTATTTAAAGTATTAGTTTCTTTAATACAATATGAACCTAAAATTAGATTATCAAATTCAAGCTTACCAGTGCTGTTACTCTTTTTAATAGAAATGATATCTCCTTTTGAATAAATTTTTCCTAAATCACCTGTTAAAATATCTTCATTAGCTATTAAGGTAAATTCTATATCTGATAATAGAGTAAAAGTAGATTCCAAAGTTTTAAAATTAAATTTTTCTCCTTTTTTTATAATAGATATTTTTCCTTTTTTCAGTTTATTGTAAAAGGTAGTTTCAACTAAATTCTCATTATTAATTGTTTCTTCATTAATTTTAATTTTTAATGGCTGATTATTGACTTCATATATTGGATTATCATTTATTTCTGTAATCTCATAAGTTCCATATGGTAGATTATCGATTATTAAATAACCTTCATTATTGATGACTAAATCTTTTTCATTATCAACTAAAATATAT
Organism: uncultured Muribaculaceae bacterium; assembly: GCA_964408085.1. GTDB lineage: Bacteria > Bacillota_I > Bacilli_A > RF39 > UBA660 > CAJLIR01. Next base: position 142,482 of record CAYOYB010000003.1, read on the forward strand.
TGGTCAGTTTCGATATTTTTAATATTAAATTTGATGTTAGAATTTTTAATAGGTAAATTAGATTCTTTATCTAATTTATTTATCTTTAATGTACCTCTTTTTAGATAATTTCTATGGTCAATTGATATTCCATGATAGATTTTTAAATCATAACAGTGCTCACTTGAATCAATCATATAGTCATCTAGCGTTTTTGTTTCTATAAAACAATAATCACCTAAAACCAAATCATTAAATTCTAACATACCAAGTTCATTGGTTTTTTTTACTGAGACAATATCACCTTTTTTATAATAAATAGTTCCTTCTGGCGCAATAATATCCTCGTTAGCAATCAATTTAAATTCAACATTTGCAAGTGGTTTTAGTTCATAACTAAGAGTATCTTGATTAAAGAATTCTCCAAGTTTATTAATATTGATGCTACCTTTTTCTAGTTCATTTATAAATAACATATTATAAGTTGGACTATTTATATGTACTGTATAAGTATCATTGTCTTTTATATAACCATCTATTGAATTTAATTCTTTAATATAGTAATGACCATAAACTAGATTATCAAATGTTAATATACCATTATCACCGGTTATACCACTACTTATTAATTGACCTTTAGTATAATGTATTGTTCCATCACTTGTTGTAATATTTACAGTTGCATATAAACCAAACTCAATACCTGATAATGGTTCTCTAGAATCTTTATCAACCTTAGTTATAATTAGTTTTCCTTTTTTCAATGTATTAAAAAAATTCAATTCATAAATATTATTTTCATTAACAGTATCCTTATTGACTGAAATTATAGCTTCCTCTTGATTTAACTCATATTCTTCATTAGTCATAATTTCAGTTATCTTATATTCTCCATAAGGCAATGATTCAGTAATTAGATAGCCATCAGAATTTATTGGTATATCCTTAGTACCATTAACATAGATATATTCTCCAGTTGAAGTTTCAATTATATTAAATTTGATATTTGAATCTTTTATTGGTAAATTTGATTCTTTATCTATTTTATTGACTTTAATTTTAGCACCATCAATTTTAATAGAAAAATTTGTTTCTATATCATTAGGTCTACCACCTGTAATTAATGGTTGAGTTCCATCTTCATAGTAATACATTGGAAAATCGTCACGATACATTTTCTTTTTTAATTTAATATTAATAGTACCTACAAAATTATCTAAATCCTTTATTTTTAATTTATTATCTTCAATTAAAATATTTTGCCAGTTACTATCAACAATTTCAAAGTCATTTAGAATTTCATCCTCAAATTCTAAATAATTAGTTGGGTTGTAATTATAAGTGTGATTAGCAAAATATGGTAAAGAATTATGATTATTAACTAATCTTATAATTTCGTTTTTTTCCATTGAAACATCGATATAATTTCCATATCCATATCTTTCCGTATAAAATTCAATTAAATAAGGACTAATACGCTCCCAAATTAAAGCTTGAGTTGCCATATAATAGTTAGGTGTTTGATGTCCATAATAGTCATATCCATAATAAATAATTTTATTAAGATAATCTTGCGTTTCAAAATCGTAAGTTGCACCACTAAGTGGTATACCATAGTACTCATATTTTGTAATTGCAGAAATTGGATCCATGCAGAACGCTATTTTACCATTTATGGTATATTTAAATTGAGCATCAGAACCATAATGATCTGGCATTCCATTTTGAACGTAATAAGCATTATCGTAAGTTTCTTTTACTAAATTATACTTACTATCAGCTCTAACCTTAGGTATACAAAATAATGATACCAATATAGTAATTAAAAATAGTATTTTTTTGTTAATAACAATTCCTCCTTTTCTTATTCCCTTTCATTCTTCATATATAACATACAATAAAAATTTAAATATCCCTTTTTTTAAGATAAAAAAATCACTTAAAAGTGAATTTAGAATATAATAAACTGATAAGAAAGAGAGGAGATAAAGAATGAAAAAAATGATTTTTTCAATAATTGGCATTTTAATTATACTTGGTATCGTTTTAATTCCTAGCTTATTTAAAAAAGAAGAAAAATTAACTAAAGTAAAAGTAGCAGAAGTTGCTCACAGTATTTTTTATGCACCACAATATATTGCAGATTCTTTAGGTTATTTTGAAGAAGAAGGATTAGATGTTGAAATTATTTTAGCATCAGGTGCTGACAAAGTAACAGCTGCTGTATTATCTGGGGATGTTCAAATAGGTTTTTCAGGTAGTGAAGCCACTATTTATGTCTACAATCAAGGTGAAAATGATTATCTAGTTAATTTTTCAGCATTAACTAAAAGAGATGGAAGTTTCATTGTTTCAAGAGAAAAATACGATAATTTTACCTTAAATGATATGATTGGTAAAACAGTTATTGGTGGTAGAAAAGGTGGTATGCCTGTAATGACATTTGAATGGGCGTTACGTGAGAGTGGTATTGACCCAGCTAATGATCTAGAGATAGATACAAGTATTGCATTTGGCGCAATGTCTGGAGCATTCATTGGTGGTACTGGGGATTTCGTTAATCTTTTTGAACCACAAGCTTTACAAATTGAACAACAAGGACTTGGTTATGTTGTAGCATCTTTAGGAGAACTAGGTGGTGTAGTTCCATATACTGCATATAATGCTAAAAAAAGTTATATTGAAAATAATCCAGAAGTAATGGAAAAATTTGCAAGAGCTATTCAAAGAGGATTAGATTATGTTCATAATAATTCTTCTGAAGATATAGCTAAAAATATTTTGCCACACTTTCCAGACATATCTTTAAATGATTTAACTAAAATTGTTGAAAGATATAAACAAAATGATTCTTGGTTTACTACAACTTATATAAATGAAGAAGATTTTAATCATATAGAAGATATCATGGAAGCAGCAGGAGAATTAACTGAAAGAGTTCCTTATGATAAATTAGTTGACAATAGTTTTTCAGATAAAATAAATAATAAATAAGATATAAAAACACTTGAATTTTTTTCAAGTGTTTTGTTTTTAATTAACATTTTAAGTAGTTTATATATTTGCTTTTTTATTTCTAGCGAATAATTATCACTTGAACTGTAATAATTGTTAAGTAAATTATACACTGTTAAAATATTTGCATTAACTACATATTTTTTTGTTATTCTCATACTATAATCCTTTAGTATGAATATTAATATACAAATAAATTTGATTCATGTATTTATTAGGTTCTTTTGTCAAAAAAAATTTGCATAAATTATAAATATATGCTATTATGTATGTAGCAAGAAAACTTGCATAAAATAAAAAAGGGAATACTTAACACTCTAATGTTGAGTACTCGCCACTTTAATGGTTTTGCACTTAATCTACTGATGAAAGTAAATTGAGTGCTTTTTCTTTTTTATAGTTACTATGTTGCAAAAATAAAAAGTAAGGCTATAAGTAAAAGGATAATTAAAATCAAAGCAGAGATTAAAAAATCTTTCTTAGACATAATCATCAGCCTCCTTCCAAGTAAGAAGTCGGCAAGCACTCAACTGTTATGTATTCCCAATATCATTATACTATAAGTTAACTACATGTACAAACAAACAATTTAATACTTTTAATTAAATATATATAATTTATTTCATAGCATTTATACTGTCAATAATTAATTTTGACATTTGTTTTTCGTGATTATGATAATCATGAGTTGAATTAGGTATAACATGAAATTGAAATTTAGCATTTTTAAATCTTTTTTTCAATCTTTCTTCAACATATTTCATATCCCAACCCTTATAAACATGTTCATTACTACCTGCAATTATAGAAATAAATCCTTTATAATTTAGAGGCTTTGAAATATCACGATTTTCTTCTAATTTAAATAGGTCAGCTTTACTACCAATAGCCATAGTAGATGAAACTTTTAAAGCTGAGAATTCATTTGTTACCATTTCATATGGATTGCTACTAAGCACTAATTCTTTACTTTTTTCTATTAATTCATCATATTTCTCTTTAACCCTTGAACGAAATCTACTTACCATATCTACAGGACTAAGTAATATTAATTTACTAATGTCACCAATTTGCTCACAATAGTATTGAACCTTTAGTGTACCCAAACTTTGTCCAACTAGTATAATATCATCGTATCCCATATCTTTAGCATAATTAATAGCTGCAGAAACATCATAGATAGAATCATCAAAATTTTCATATATGTTGCCAGCTTTTATTGTCTCAGTAACTCCTCTATTTTTTCTATGAAGTCTAAAAAATTGCTCTGAGCCTCTATTATTAGAAATCAAAAAATCATAACCATAATAATTAAAATCTTCAAACATATCTTCATAGTATTCAGACTTGAAAAAATTTCCACCACTACCATGAATAAAAATAATAACTCTCTTTGTTTCTTTATCGGAACGTTGAATTAAACCAGGTAAAAAGCAACCATCATCAGTATTTAAAATAATAAATTCTTTTTTTCTATATTCCTTATTTGTATTAACACCTTTTATAATTTTGGATAATTCACCAAATATATTTATATATTCTGGAGTATTTTTAAAAACAACTTCATCACTATTTGTTAGCATTAATTCCTGTAATTCATAAAAATCAAACCATTTTTTATCAGTTGCTAAATAGTTATTTAATTTTATATCTTCATCTTTTATATTAGTTTTTATGTAATAAAAGTAAGTAAATCTTTGCTCACGTTCTTCATTTCTCTTTAGCATTGTTAAATATCTAATATCATTAGGATTAATTTCATAACCAATTTCTTCTATTGCCTTTTGTATTAATGCATCTACTAAAGTTTGATTGACTCCAACATGATTAGCTATCATTCCCCATTTTCCATTATTATAATGGACATTAAAGCTTCGTTTTTGTAATAAAATTTTTCCTTCTTCATTGATTATAAATATAGCAACTTCTTGATGCCATAAATGCTTTTCATGAACTTCTTTCTTTGTTGCCTCTATATCAGTAATATTTCCAAACTCATCTAAAACCTTTAATAACATCTTATCTTTTTCTTGATATGATTCATAATGTACAAAGTTCATTTTAGTCACCTCTATATATATTATATCAAAAAAAGGCGACAATGAATTCGTCTTTTCAAGTATTTTTTTATTAAATTTCTAAAATCTAATACTTCCCCAAAATTCTAAAAAAAATTCCTTTTTCTTTTATTTCTTCAATTGCTTTATCTTCATTACCATTTTCTATAGAAACATCTATCCAAAAAATGTATTCTCCTAAAACTGTTTTTGCAGGTCTTGATTCTATCTTAGTAAGATTTAGGTTATATTTATTAAAAATCTCTAACACTTTATATAAAGCTCCTGGCTTATCTTTTACAGAAAAAAGCATAGACATTTTATTTTTCAAAATTTCCATATTATTATTTTTACTTAATATCCAAAATTTAGTCTTATTAAACAAATTATCTTGAATACCTTCTTGAAGTAAATTTAAACCATATTCCTCTAAACAAGCAATACTACCAATGCATGCACAAGCCTCAGAACTTTCATTTACTTTTTTAGCAGCCCCTGCTGTGCTTTCTACTGGAATAATATCTGCTAAAGGAAAATTTTTTTCTAAATAATTTTTACATTGTGCTAAAGCTTGAGGATGCGAATAAATCTTCTTTATATCTTCAAATTTCAAATTCTTATTAGCCATTAAATTTTGCTTTATTTCAAGTAAAATCTCATCTTTAACTTTTATCTCTTCATGTTCTATTAATGTATCTATTGCATCAGTAACACAACCTTGAAGTGAATTTTCTATTGGAACAATAACCTCATCCACCTCATTATTTGAAAGGGCCAAAATTGTATCTGATATTGTTCTAAATTCAACCATTTCCTTATCATTTTTGCAATAATTCATACAAGCCTCGTATGAAAAAGTTCCCTTTGGTCCTAAATAACCTACCTTCATTTTCTGCCTCCTATAAAGTCCTATCTTATTTAACAATTTAAATTTTTATTTACTTTTTATTACTTATAATATCATAAAATTTTATACTTGACAAACCTTAGAATGTCAAAAAAAGCGTTTTTCCGCATCATTCTATACCTAATTCACAAATTAATAATTAAAAAACAAAAAAATGAGAGTTTCTTTAATTGATTGACATTTAAATTTTTACTATTTTCTGCACTACAAATGTCATACCCACTTTATTAAAATATGCATACTATAGATTAGGGTGGAATTATATGGTGAAAAATGTTATTTTGAAAATTAAAAATTTGAAAAAAATATATCATACTCCTAAAAATGAGATTTTAGCAATTGATGATTTTTCACTTGATTTATTAGATGGAGAGTTTATTGCGATTGTTGGCCCAAGTGGATGTGGTAAATCAACAATTCTCTCTATTTTAAGTGGAATTGAGAATTTATCTAGTGGTGTTATTGAAAATAAAAAAGAGAGCAGTATAGGTTACATGCTCCAAAGTGATAATTTATTTGAATGGCGAACTATTTTAGAAAATTGTTTATTAGGTCTTGAGATAAATGGAGAATTAAACGAGGAAAATAAGAAATATGTTTTAGATTTATTAGAAACATATGGCTTAAAAGATTTTGTTAATGCCTATCCTAGTAATTTATCTGGTGGTATGAGACAACGTGCTTCTTTAATTAGAACTTTAGCAACTAAACCAGATATTTTATTAATGGATGAACCTTTTAGTGCCCTTGATTATCAAACTCGTTTAGCTGTTTCTGATGATGTATATAATATCATAAAAAAAGAAAAAAAGGCTGTTATCATGGTTACTCATGATATATCAGAAGCAATTAGTATGGCTGATAAGGTTATCGTCTTATCAAATAGACCTACTAAAATTAAAAAAATTATTGATATAAATTTAAGTGATAAATCAAATCCAATCAATAATCGTAAGGCAAAAGAGTTTTCTTATTATTATGATTTAATATGGAAGGAAATTGATTTTCATGTTTAGTAATGAGCATAAATTATATTTAAAGAATATAAAAAGAAATAATTTTTTAATTCGTTTATCACAATTTATTATCATAATTTTATTTATTGTTATTTGGCAGGTGCTTGCTAATAAAAATCTAATAAATACTTTTATATTCTCAAGTCCTAAAAAAGTAATAGATACAATTGTAAATCTTCATCAAACAAATAATTTATATCAACATATATGGATTACAGTTTATGAAACATTAATTAGTTTCCTACTAGGAACTGGTATTGGTATAGTTATCGCAACTATTATGTGGTGGAATAAATTTATTGCTAAAGTAATTGATCCTTATTTAACAGTTTTAAATAGTTTACCTAAAGTAGCATTAGGACCTATTATAATTATTTGGTCAGGAGCTGGAATTAAATCCATAATATTGATGGCATTACTAATTTCAACTATTATAACTATTATAAATGTTTATCAAGGTTTTTCAGATACTGATGTTAATAAAATTAAGTTAATGAAATCTTTTAACGCTAATAAAAGACAAATATATACTAAGTTAATCTTACCTGCTAATTATAATAATATAATAAGTACACTTAAGATTAATATTAGTATGTCATTAATTGGTGTTATAATGGGAGAATTTTTAGTATCTAAATCTGGATTAGGATACTTAATTATGTATGGCTCACAAGTGTTCAACTTAAATTTAGTAATTGCCGGAATTGTTATATTATGTATTATTGCAGCAATTATGTACTATTTAATTCTTTATATAGAGAAGAGATTTAAAAGATAAATCTCTTTTTTATTTTAATTTTATTAATTTGACTAATTATCCAGATAATGTTACAATTTTATTATAGAAAAAGAGGTAAAAAAATGGAAGAGGTAAAAAAGAATAAGACATTACTAATTATGGCTGCTGGTATGGGTGCTAGATATGGTGGATTAAAACAAATAGAGCCTATTGGCCCAAATGGCGAATTCATAATTGATTATTCAATTTATGATGCTATTAAAGCTGGATACAATAAAGTCGTAATTATCATTAAAGAAGAGAATTTTGATATATTTAGAGAAACTATTGGTAAAAGAATTGAAAATAAAATTAATGTAGAATATGCTTTTCAAAGATTAGAGGATTTGCCAGAAGGATTTGAACTACCAAACGGTCGAACAAAACCTTGGGGAACTGTTCATGCTATTCTTGCAGCTAAAGATTTAATTAATGAGCAATTTACGATTATAAATGCGGACGATTTTTATGGTAAAGATTCTTATTTAGTATCTTCAAAATTTATTGATAATAATGATGATAAAACTTCCTTTTTAGTTACTGGCTATATGATAAAAAATGTTTTATCCAAAAATGGTGCTGTTAAAAGAGGAGTTTGTAAAACTACAAGTGGTAAATTAGAAAAATTGATTGAAAGTAAAGTATCTGTAATTGAAAATAAAATTATTGCTGAACCTTTAGATGGTAGTGATTCTTTTGAGCTTCAAGCCGATGATTTAGTATCAATGAACATGTTAACTTTTACACCTACACTATTTGAATATTTAGAAATTGCCTTTAAGGAATATTTAGAAAAACATAAAGATAAATTAGATACTTGTGAACATTTAATACCTGATGCTGTTTATCAAATGATTTTAGAAAATAAGGTTAGTGTTCAAGTATTATCAACTACTGCTATTTGGTATGGTATAACTTATAGAGAAGATAAAGATGAGGTAGTTGAAAATATTCAAAAATTAATTGAATGTGGTGAGTATCCAAAAAATTTATGGAATTAAAAAAAGGTTCATTACGAATCTTTTTTGTTTGATAAATTGATATCTAAGTAATCTAAATTTTGGTTATCATCTGAAAAAACATCAGTGTATTTTTCATTTTTGCTATTTCGATTTACAACTGCTACTAATTCTTCTTTTATAATTTGTTTATCTCTACCCTGAGCTACGCGAACAGCAGATAATGCACATAGAAATATTTTAAGCGAAATATTATTTGACATAATTGTTCTTAAATTATCAATTTCATTATCAGTAATTTTTTCTTTATTAAGTAGTCTTTGAAAAAATTGTTTTTCTTTAATTGATAATTCATCAACTGGTTTGTGGTTTAAAAGAACTTCAATCTCATTTGGAAATTTATCAGTTACAAATTGCTTTTTTAAATTTTGAACTTTTGTTAAAAAGAATTCATAATGATAATTTTGTTTTGTTTTTTTAATAGCGTCCCAAATTACATCAGTATTGAATAATCCATCAATTGCGTATTTTTCATCAACTAAATGAATCATTGTCCTTGAATGATTTTCTTTAGTTAAAAATACTTCTTCAACTAATGGTGAATATAATGAATAGTCAGAAGCTTTTATTTTTAATTCGTTTAGTACTTGTGCATATAAAGTAGAGTATGATTGACAATTTAATTCATTAGCTTTAAAAATTCTATGAATAAATCGTGATACTTTTTTTTCTTTCATATATTTATGATTAATAATATAGAAATCTTTTATGGTGTCATACGCATATAAAGCTGCTTCTAAAGGTGATAAACTGCATTTCTTAATTGGATCAATTATTTCATTAATGCGATTTCGCATATTAATAAAATCATCAACAGAACAGATAACTTCTTTATCATACATTATAGATAGTTTATGATCAGAGTCTAGATCTTTTAGTTTCTCAATATTTTGTATATCACGATTTCCTGTAATGAAATAAATATTTTCTATTTTACTACCAATGGATTGTTCAATTTTATTGATTATATCAAATGCCTGTAGAATTGATTCACTACCATCATCAAGAATTGTAAGTGATAAAGCATCAATATCAACTAAAACATCAATAATTTTTTCTAAATCCTTTTTTTCACTAATTTCGTTATTATTTTCATCAACATAATCTTCTTTTAGAGGCAACTCGATATCTAAAGCTTTTAACCTTAAAATATCAGCTATTATGAATTTATTAAATTTTTCACTTGTAAATTTATCGTTAATATCTGGTATTATTTTAAAACTAAAATTATTAGTTCCAATATCCTTTTCTATATCTGGTACTTTTAATTCTTTAATGTTTGAATTATGATCAATAGCTATTAATTGATCTAATGTTACTTTATTTTTGCCATCTATAATAATTACCTTGCAGGTTAATTTTTTAAATGTCTTACTAATAATATTAAAATTTAAAAATTCCTCTGGTAAAACTAGTTCTGTTGTATCTAAACAAGTAAAGATATCATTTAATAACTCAGTTAATCTATCCCCCATATAGTAAGATTTATCAATATATGTTTCACTATTTATTGTTGAAATGACAATCCCCTTACCATAATAGTAAAATATACTATCATCTTCATAATTATCTTCTAACTCAACATAATTAATTTTTACGGATAATCTAGTGCTAGATAAATATTTTTTTTCTTCCTCATTAAGCACGTTTTCACCCCATTTATTCTTTATTAATTTTTTCTATATTTTTATATTTATACTTATGTTACTAATTCAATTCATCATTAGCTTTAGCATTCAAATCTAAATCAGCAAATTTTTTTAATTTATAAGCGTAATATCCAGCTGCACCAATCATTGCAGCATTATCAGTACAACGATTAATAGCTGGTATAGTTAAGTTAACACCATTTTCTTCACATAACTTTGTAAATTCATTTCTTAATACTTTATTAGCCGCAACACCACCAGCAATAATCAAATTTTTAACCTGATATTCTTTTAAAGCTCGCATTGTTTTTTTAGTTAATATTGTAACTACTCTATTTTGAAATGAACAAGCTAAATTAGCTAAATTAATTTGGTTTCCTCTTTGTTCTTCATTATGACGTAAATTAATTACAGCACTTTTAATACCACTAAAACTAAAGTTGTATGAGCTATCATCTAATGGCAATGGCAAATCATACGTATCTTCACCATCAAATGCTAATTTATCAACTAATGGTCCGCCAGGATATGGTAAATTTAGAACTCTGGCTACTTTATCATAAGCTTCACCCACGGCATCATCTAATGTTCCGCCAATACGCTTAAAGCTATAATCTTCTTTCATATATACAAGCTCAGTATGCCCGCCACTAATAACTAAGGCAATTAAAGGAAATTCCATTTTCTTTTGTAAATTATTAGCATAAATATGGCCAGCAATATGATGAACGGGTACAAGTGGTTTATTATAAATATACGCTAATGTTTTTGCAGCCTCAACACCAATTAATAATGAACCAATTAAACCTGGTCCATAAGTAACTGCGATAGCGTCAATATCATTCATTGTTAAATTCGATTTTTGTAAAGTTTCTTCTAAAACAATGGTAATGTTTTCTATATGCATGCGACTAGCTATTTCTGGAACCACACCACCATAATTAGCGTGGGTATCCATTTGTGATAAAACTACTGTTGCAATTTCCTCATGTCCATTCTTAATAATTGAGGCACTTGTCTCATCGCAACTCGATTCAATCGCCAAAATATAGTTATCATTCATTATCATCACCAAGTTTCTTCATCATTAATATGGCATCTTCATTACCATAATAATTTTTTCTAAGCGCACATTCTTTAAAACCAAAATTTTTATATAATTCAATAGCGCCACAATTACTTTCACGTACTTCTAAAGTAATATTATCTAAATTCTCGATTTTTTCTAACATATAATTTAACATTTTCGTAGCGATATTTTGTCTACGATATTCTGGTATTACGAAAATATAATTTATTTCTACTCGCTCATAATATATAAAATAATTTAAGAATGCTACCAATTTCTGATTATCTATATATCCTATATAATGATCATTTTCTTTTTTTAAATCCTCAATGGTTAATTCAAAATTAAAGTTTATAGTTAATTTTTTTAATTCTTCTATATCATTTAAATCTATCTCTTTAATCATTTTCTCGTTTAAGATTTTCCTCTGCTTCTGTTTTCTTTAAATAATTTGGGTTAAGCATATGAGGGTTAATTGGCGCAGCATCTCTATGTTTATTAATTACCTTAATCACATCTATTTGTGGTAAGACTTTATTTTCATTAGTAATATCATCATAAGTTACTATTTTGAATGTTTTGTTTAAAGGAATACTTTTTATAAATAATTCAAAGTTTGCAAATTGATCTGGAATAATCAAATTTAAATCTGAATCATATACTGCTGTGTAACAATTACCACGTCTAGCATCAATATAAGGAATAATATAATCTGTATCAATTGGTGTTGAGGCGATTAATTCCAAACTAGATACTGGAACAATATCGATATTTAAAGACCACGCTATTACTTTCATTATTGTTAAACCAATTCTAATTCCTGTAAAACTGCCAGGACCTGTAGCAACATATATTTTATTAATATCTCTAATATTTAAATTACAGTTTTTCAAGGCATCAGATATTAGTGGTAAAATTTTAACAGATAATTCTTCAAATACCTTTTCATGAAAAAAATAACATTGCTTATTATCTTTTATTATTGATAAAGTTATAAATTTAGTAGAGGTATCAAGAAACAAGCATGTCATAAAACAGCCTCACATAAATCTTCGTAAATTTTTCCATGTGGAACTAAAATTAAAATTCGCTTATTTTCATCTACTATTTTAAATTTTATATCTAATCTTTCTGGAGGTAATATATCTTTAATGGTATCAGCCCATTCGATTATTACAACGCCACCTTTAGTAAAATATTCTTCGATTCCAATACCTTCAGTATTTCCATCTAAACGATAAACGTCCATATGATATAAAGGTAGTTCACCATCATATTCTTTTATAATAGTAAATGTTGGAGAAGTAATCGTTTCATCAATTCCTAAGGCATGCGCTATTCCTTTAGTAAAAATTGTTTTTCCACTTCCTAATTCTCCATTTAAGCAAATAACCATGTTAGGAAACTTTTCTGATTCAAAATTTTGAGCTATTTCAATTGTTTCCTTCTCATTTCGTGTTGTTATTTTATATTCCATCATTATCACCACAATTATTATAGCAAAAAAAAAAGTATTATTACAATACTTATTTATCAATCTTTTTTAATATGCTACTATCTCTAAATCAAATTCATTATTTACTAAAGATAAATCACTTTCTTTTACAACTACTTTATTTTTGTCTCCATCAGATATGTATCTGTTTTTTTCTAAATTTTTAAAATTAGCTTCTATATCAAATTCTTCACCATTATTATCATAGGCTCTAATTCTTTTAAGAAATGTTTTATCAAAATTAATACTAAATGGTGAATAGTCACTTTCCCAACCTACTCTTAAAGCAGATTTTGTATTATATATATTACCATTATAATTTGAGGTCAAGATATGTGAAAAATTTTCATGACTTTTTTTATATGGTGAACCATATGGCAATGCTACAATATTAACATACTTTTCAGGAATTATACTATCTAATAGTTCATATACACTACCAATTTGATAATTAGTTTTATCGATATCAATCTTTGTAAAATCAGCGTGTGTTGCTGTATGATTGCCAATGTCATAACCATTTTCTACTAACCATTTCAATATTTCCTCATTGTATTCTGGTTGATTGAATAATCCTAGGTTAATGAAAAAAGTTGCAGTTACATTATAGTCAGGGTATTTCTTTTTAAATTCTTCTAAAATACCTACTGCGCAATTAGGATCAATAATTATATTTCCATTTTCATCAATTCCAGTTACATTAATATTATTTTTTAATCCATCATCAAAAGTTATAATAATAGGACTTTTACCTAATTCAACATCGATAATACCATCAACATAATCTGTCAATCTAATCATTCGATAATTATTTTGATAATAGAATTCTAAGTCATTTCTAAATGCTTCTGTTGTTCTATGATAACCATCTTTATCGACATTGCCACCAATATATTCAGTATCACTATTGTTTTTGTTATGAATGCCATGATACATCATAATAGGTATGCGTCCTAATTCATTAACGTCATTATCTATATACACCTTTATTTCTTTATTTTTCTTATCTTCCAATGTCCCTATAACCAAATCGACAATTAAATCAGAATCATTAGAATATTCCTCTCCCTCTTGTATACTTTGGTTAACTATAGAATTTATAGAAAATTCATCAGAATAAATTTCATTTATTTTTAGATTTAAAGAATTTTCAGTTGCAAAATTTTCTACTTCTTCAACACTATAATTAGATAAATCAATCATTTTTTTATTTTCAATAATTGATTCTTTTTTATTGAGTAAGAAAAATAATAAAATAGTAGATAATGCAAAAAATAGAAATATAATTACTTTTTTCATATAGCCTCCATTATTATATTTATAATAATAGTATACACCAAAAATAAAAAAAGACACAAAAAAAATTGGCAACTACCTATCTTAGCTTACACTATTGTCGGCGTTAAAGTGCTTAACTTCTGTGTTCGGTATGGGAACAGGTGTATCCACTTTGCTATCGTTACCAATTTACTTTATTTGAGAAATAATTCTCTCAAAACATGATAATGTGTAATCTCTTCAAATTTTATGATTAAATCCTCGATCTATTAGTATTAGTCATCTCAACATGTCACCATGCTTACAACTCTAACCTATCAACCAGTTAGTCTTTCTGGGATCTTACTTTTTAAAAAATGGGAAAACTCATCTTGAAGTTGGCTTCCCGCTTAGATGCTTTCAGCGGTTATCCATTCCATACATAGCTACTCTGCACTGCCACTGGCATGACAACAGATACACCAGAGGTATGTCCGTTCCGGTCCTCTCGTACTAGGAACAG